>NZ_JBNHIN010000020.1:37447-142167 GCF_050054615.1 Streptomyces sp. YGL11-2 | reverse complement strand
GACGTAAAGCGCAGCAGTCCACGACACCACCCCGGAGGCCCCGCACCCGGCACCCACCACCCACCCGGGGCCCACCCCGAACACCCCTCCGCCGAAGGCGGAAACGGGACCACCGTCCTGCTCCGCTCCCGCCGAAGGCGGGGAAAACCGCACCCGCTCCCCCGCGGCGGGACAGTCGGCTACGTGGGGGGCACAACGGATGGCGCAGCGCGCTCTGGTGGGCGGCCGGGGTTGGCTGTTCAATGGGCCGGACCGGTGAGTGCGCCGGTCCTGGCCGCACTCGATGGAGGCACCATGGAAGCCGCCGCCCACTCCGCCGCCGGCGCACCCGCCATCCGTTCCGCGGGACATGAACGCGGCTATCCGGAATTCCTCGACCGTGCCGGGCGGATGGCAACCGGTCTGCGCGCGTGGGGAGTTGCCCCCGGTGACCGGATCGCCGTCGTGCTGCGCAACGAGCCCGCGCATCTGGAGATCACGGCCGCCGCCGCCCAGCTCGGCGCCTCCGCGGTCCCCGTCAACTGGCACTTCAAGCAGGACGACCTGCGGCATGTGCTCACCGACAGCGGGAGCAAGGTGGTCTTCGTCCACACCGATCTGCTGCCGGCGGTGACCGCCGTGCTCCCCGACGGCGTACGGATCATCGAGGCCGCCGTGCCGCCCGGTGTCGCGACCGCCTGCGGTGTCGCCGCCCCGCCCGCGACCGGCCGGTACCCTCTCCTGGACGACTGGCTGATGGAGTATCAGCCGCTGGCGCGGCCCGCCGACGAGCGGCCGCCCACCGTCATCTACAGCTCGGGAACGACCGGCCGCCCCAAGGGAGTTCTCCGCGAACCGGTCGGCCCGGAACGGCTGGCCGAAGGGGTGGAGTCCTTCCTGGAGTACTTCGCCGTCGCGCCCGGCGGCCGTACGCTGATCCCCGCCCCGCTCTACCACGCGTCCCCCAGCCAGCACGCGGTGCTCGCGCTCGCCGCGGGGCTGGACATCACGCTGATGCCGCGCTTCGACGCCGAGGAGTTCCTGCGGCTGGTCGAACGGCACCGCATCCAGCAGGTGCAGATGGTGCCCACCATGTTCGTACGGCTGCTGCGGCTGCCCAAGGATGTCCGCGAGCGCTACGACGTGTCCTCGCTCACCTCCGTCGTGCACGCCGCCGCGCCCTGCCCGCCGCATGTCAAACACGCCATGATCGACTGGCTCGGGCCGGTGCTGCGGGAGTACTACGGCGGCAGCGAGACCGGCGCGGTGACCTGGTGCGACAGCGCCGAATGGCTCGCCCACCCGGGCACCGTGGGCCGCGCGGAGGGCACCTGCGGGGTGGTCGTCCTCGATCCCGCCGGGAAGCCGCTGCCGAACGGCTCCACCGGCGAGATCTACCTCAAACCCGCTGACAACTGGCCCCGGTTCACCTATCTCGGCGATCCGGACAAGCGCGCCACGATGGAGGCACCGGGGCTCCCCGGATACGTCACCATCGGAGACATCGGGCATCTCGACGAGGACGGCTACCTCTATCTCAGCGACCGGCGCAACGACATGGTGATCTCCGGCGGGGTCAACATCTATCCGGCGGAGATCGAGGGATGTCTGCTGTCGCTGGAGGGGGTGCGGGACGTGGCGGTGTTCGGCATACCCGACGAGGAGTTCGGCGAGGTGCTGGCCGCCCACCTCCAGACCGAGCCCGGCGTGCGGCTCAGCGCCGCGGCGGTACGCGCCCACGTCGCGGAGCGGCTCGCCGGGTACAAGGTGCCCAGGGCCGTGGTGTTCGAGGAGCTGCTGCCGCGCGACGAGTCCGGGAAACTCTTCAAGCGGCAGCTGCGGGAGCCCTATTGGGCCGGGCACGGCGGTCTGATCTGAGCGCGCGGTGCCCGTCGCCCGCCGTTCAGGGAGCCATGGCGTCCAGCACCGGTATCAACTGCTCCTCCTCGTACGCCAGATGCGCCTCCAACGCCTCGGTCAGCCGGTCGACCTCGGCGAGCAGCTGTCCCGGCTCGGCGCCGTCGCCGGATATCACCTGCCGGAGTTCGTCGAGGAGCGCCGCGATCTTCCGGTGCTCCTCGTCCAGTCGGTCGAGGACCGGGGCGAGTTCGGGCCACCGGTCGCGGAGGAACGGGAACATCGCGCGGTCCTCCCCGGCGTGGTGGTTGTGCAGTCCCTGGCAGATCGTCAGGCAGTTGACGCGCAGCTGGGCGGCCAGCACCGGGCCCGCGTCGGTCACCTCCTTGCGGATCAGGGCGAGTTCCCGGCGGAAGGCGTCGTGCAGGATCGTGATGGCCTCGCCGGGTGTCGCCCCGGCGAAGTTCGGCGGGCCCGCCTCGACCGAGGTCAGGGCCACCACGGGGAGGACGCGGGTGGTGTTGTCCTGGTACGCGGCCCACCCGGGGTTGGCCTCGGCGGCGCGGGCGAAGACCCGGTCGCGTTCCTCGCCTTCCAGGACGACGGCCTCGGCCTCGTAGGTCAGGACACCGTCCTCGACCGTGACACGGGGGTGGGCGACCAGGTTGCGGAACCAGTCGGGGTGGTGCGGTGCGCCGCCGGCCGAGGCGATGACGAGGATGCGCTCACCGCCGTCGGGGAGGTAGGCCACCGGGGTGGTGTGCCGGGCGCCGGAGCGGGCCCCGGTGGTGGTCAGCAGGATCAGTCGGCCGCCCTCGAAGGGGCCGCCGACCCGGCCGCGGTTGGCGCGGAACTCGTCGATGACCTGCTGGTTGAAGGGGTTGGGCATACGAGTGCTCGTCTCCAGGGGGAAATGTCTTTTGGGCAGGGTGGATTGCAGGGGGAATTGACCACGCGGCAGCGCGCTGCGAACGGCAGCGCAGGGCTGAGCCCGTGGTGGAGGAAGAAAGCCGCGCGCGATCCGCGCGGAATGCGGAGGCGAGGGGAAGGGGGGCGGGTCTCTCACCCGCCGCGCGGTCACGAAGTGACCGGGTGCCCCACTCGCTCGTGGCCCATGGCCGACCCGGTAGTCACGGCGACAAAGGTAATGGGCGCATTCGGTAAAGGCAACGGCGGGCCCGGATTCCCCCTTCCGCCGACGGGAGTTGGCTGCCACCATGTCCTCGCCGTTCATCATGTGGCAGAACGCTGTTCGTGGACATGAATCCAGGAGTCCCGGAGGGGTGTCTTCATGGAACGTCGGCAATTCCTCACCACCGGCGCGGCGCTCGCGGCCGGCACCGCGCTGCCCGCGCGACCGGCCGCCGCCGCGACCGGCCGGGTGCCCGACCACCGGCCGCCGGCCCGCGCCGCGACCGTCGCCGTACTGCGCCGGGTCGCCGACCACTGGATCGGCGCGCACCCCGACCCCGGCGACAACCAGTGGGCCCGCGCCACGTTCTTCGGCGGGCTGATGGCACTGCACGCCCTCACCCGCGAGCCCCGCTACCTCGCCTATGCGCGCGGTTGGGCCGAGAAGCACGGGTACGGCCTGCACAACGGCGTCGCCACCCGGCACGCCGACGACCACTGCGCGGGCCAGGTCTACCTCGACCTGTACGCCCTGGACCCCGCTCCCGACCAGACGAAGATCGCCGCCATCGAGGAGTCGGTGCGGCGGATGGTCGAGACCGCGGCGCAGCGGCACGACGACTGGTGGTGGGACGACGCGCTGCACATGGCGATGCCGCCGTTCGCCCGGCTCGGCGTGCTGCGCGACGACCGCTCCTACTGGGACGCGATGCACGCCCTGTACACCCACACCAAGAGCGCCGAGGGCGGGCCCGGCCTCTACGACCGCGCCACCGGCCTCTGGTACCGCGACAAGCGGTTCCTGCCGGGCGGGATCGCGTCCCCGAACGGCAAGCCGGTGCTGTGGTCGCGTGGGAACGGCTGGGTGGCGGGCGCGCACGCCAAGGTGCTCGCGGTGCTGCCGGACACCTTCGCGCCGGTGGCCGGGTACCGCCGTACGTTCGCCGGCCAGTTGGCCGCGCTGCGGACCGCGCAGAGACCGGACGGGTTCTGGAATGTGAACCTGGCCGACCCCGGGCAGCTGCCGGGACCGGAGACCAGCGGTACCGCCTTCTTCACGTTCGGGATGGCGTACGCGGTCCGCACCGGCGTCGTCCCCGCCGGCCTTTACCGGTCCGTGGCGGCCCGCGCGTGGAATGCGATGGTGTCCACCGCGGTCCATCCCGACGGCTTTCTGGGATATGTCCAAAACGCCGGTGACCGGCCGGAGTCGGGCCAGCCGGTCACCTATGACTCCACCGCCGATTTCGGCGTCGGGGGTTTTCTGCTGGCGGGCACGGAAATGGCCGCACTGGGCGGCTGACCCACCGGACCGACCCCCGGCCGGATGCTCCCGGGCCCCGGACGTCAGGGCGGTTTCGGCGTCGCCGAGCGGACAGCGATGGGTGACGAGCCGGTCTGGGTCGACCGCGCCGGAGGCGACTGGTGCCCGGCGTACCCGAGGGCCACGACCCCGCCGAGACCGCCGCCCCGATGCGCGCCGCGATGGCCGGCTGACGCCCCCCGCCGCCGCCCGCCGTGCCCGCCCCCTGACGGGCGCGCCGCGCCCCCCGATAAAGTCGGACCGACCACCAAAGACACGGCAAACGCGGCAGACGCGACCGCTGCCGCAGAGTTCCGGGGGCGGGCGCCCCGGGGGGAGGACGTACCGCGAGATGAGCCGCCGTTCCCAAGGCCTGGTCGGCATCTGGGCCGAGGCGCAGCGCCAGCAGCAGCGCCGGCAGGAGGCCGAGCACCGCGCGCAGGTACAGCGGCAGCGGGAACAGGAGCGGCAGGCGCGGGCCGCGGAGCGCGCCATGGCGCGGATGCACCGGGAGCGGCAGGCCGCCTACCGTCGGCAGCGCGAGGCCGACGCCCGGCGGCGTACCGAGGAACTGGACGCCCGGGTCGCCGTACTGACCGGCCTGCTAGCGGACGGCTGCCGGGCGCCCGCCTTCACGGCCGCGGCCCTGCGGCGGCCGGAGCGGGTCGAGCCGTTCGCGCCCGGTGCGCTGGCCGAGCCGGTGGCGATGCCCGACCCGGCCCGCTATCAGACGCCGGCCGGCGGGCGGCAGTTCGGGATCCGCCGCGACCGCGCCCAGGAGGAGGCGCGCGCCCGCTTCGAGCGGGACTGGTATGCGGCGCAGGCCGCCGAATCCCGGCGCCAGGCCCAACTGGCCGCGTACCGGCGGCAGTACGACCAGTGGGCGGCCGGCGCACTGGAGGGCATCCGGCGGCACAACGCGGGCATCGAGGAGCTGACCGCCGGTCTGCGAAGCGGGGACCCGGACGCGGTGGTCGAGTACTTCTGCGCCGCGCTGTACTCCGGCGCCGCCTGGCCGGAGGGCTTCCCGCGGCAGGTCGGCGCCGCGTACGACAGTGCGGCCCGGCAACTCGTCCTGGACTGGGAACTGCCGGGCTTCGCCATCGTCCCCGAGGCCAGGGCAGTCCGCTACCTGCCCACCGCGGACGAGGAGCGGGAGACCGCCCGCCCGGCCGCCCAGCGCCGGGCGCTCTACCGCGATGTGCTCGCCCAGAGCGTCCTGCTGGTCCTGCGCGACCTCTTCGCCGCCGACACCCACGGGGCGCTGGACTCGGTGGCGCTCAACGGCTTCGTCGACGACGTGGACCCGGTCACCGGCCGCCCCGCGAAGATCTTCCTCGCCACCGTCATGGCGCCCCGCGACGCCTTCGCCGCCTACCACCTGGCGCAGGTCAGCGCCGTGGACTGCCTGACCGACGGACTCCGCGGCCGGCTCTCGGCCCGCCCCGACCAGCGCACCGCGGTACGCCCCGGACGGCAGCCGGGCGACGTCGGCGGCGGTGGCGCGGTCGTCCGGCACGGCGACGAGGGGGAGCCGGACCTCCACGAGATGGACCCGATCGCGTTCGAGAACCTGATCGCCGAGCTGTTCCGGGCCATGGGGATGCAGGCGGTGACCACCCAGCGGTCCGGTGACGGCGGCGTCGACGTGGACGCGCTGGACCCCGACCCGATCCGCGGCGGCAAGATCGTCGTGCAGGTCAAGCGCTACCGGCACACCGTCCCGCCCACCGCCGTACGCGACCTCTACGGCACCGTGCAGTCCGAAGGCGCCAACAAGGGCGTGCTGGTGACGACGTCCCGGTTCGGTCCCGGCGCGCACACCTTCGCCAACGGCAAGCCGCTCACCCTCATCGCCGGCCCCGAACTCGTCGACCTCCTGGGGCGGTTCGGGCTGCGCGGGCGCCTCGGCCCCGGCACCAGCCCGGCCGGCCCCACCGCCGGTGACGACCGGGCCGCCCCCGAGGCCGCCGACCGGGCCGCCGGCGATTCCGCCGACGGCACCGCGGAGCACAACGTCCTCGGCATGAACTGGTCCGGCGACGTCGCCCTCGACGTCTGTGCGCTGGTCTGCAAGGGGACCACCGTGCTCGGCGACGACCACTTCGTCTTCTTCAACAACCCGCGCACCCCGGACGGCGCGGTGCGGATGCTGCCCGGCTTCGCCCCGGACCGGGCCGCGATGCAGGTACGGTTCGAGGACCTGCCGGCGGACGCCGACCGGCTCGTCCTGGTCGCGGCGATCGACCCGGAGGCCGACCCGGACGCGGATCTCGCCGGATTCACCGACGCCCGGATCCGACTGCTGGACGCCGCCGGGACGGAACTGGGGCGGCTGGAGGTCTCGGACGGGCGGCGCGGCGAGCGGGCGCTGGTCCTCGGCTCGTTCCGCCAACGGTCAGACGGCGACTGGGACTTCGTCCTCGGCGGCAAGGGCTACGAGGGCGGTCTGGAGGCGCTGGTCCAGGACTTCGGCATCGAGGCGGCGTGAGCGCCGCGCCCGCTCCCGGTGCGGCGGCTCGGCTCCGCCGCGGCCGGGCCTGCTCTCGCACCTCAGGGGCGGACGGTCCCCGATGGCGGGCCGCCGTGCCCCGGGAAGGTCACATTCCGGCCAGCTCCGCCAGCACCCGCACCTCGGCCAACTCCTCCTCCCCGCCCGGCACATCGTCATGGTCCGCGCTCCACAGCGCGCTCTCCACGCCGCGCGCCACCGACCAGGCGAGCAGCCGCGCCGGATCCTCGCCCAGCACCTCGCCGGCCAGCGCGTACCGCTCGCGCAGCACCGGCCGCGGGTCGGGGTGCTCGAAGGGGTCGTCGATCTGGAGGAGGAGCGGCGTGGGATCGTACGCCGGGTCGCCGACCATCGGCTTGGGGTCGATGGCCAGCCAGGGCAGGCGGGTTGCGGCCAGCACGTTGCCCGGGTTGGCGTCGCCGTGCACCACGACCTCGCGGGCGGCGGTGGCCGGCAGGGTGCGCAGCAGCTCGGCGCCGAGCGCGACCAGCCCCGGGTCGTAGCCCGGCCGCAGCCGCCGCATCCGCTCCTGGAGCAGGTCCGCCCACTCGGCGCAGACCGCGTCCATCCGCTCCAGCGTCCCCCACCGGGCTTCTTCCGGCACGTGTGGGGACCATATGTCGCGCAGGACGCGTGCGCCCGCGGCGAGTTGCTCGTCCGGCGGCAGTGGGGCGTCGCCGAGCAGGGTGCCCGGGGTGCAACGCTCGATCAGCAGCGCGCCCCGCTCGCGGTCCCAGCGGTGCAGCCGCACCGCGCCCCGGCCGCCCCACGCGTGCAGCGCCGGCGCCTCGCCCGCGGCCTCGCGGTGCGGCCAGGTCACCTTGAGGACCGCCGGTACGCCGTCGGGCCCCTCCGCGGGCGCCACCCACGAGCAACTGCCGCCGTGCACCGGCGCGCCGAGCCGCAGCTCCCAGCGCTCCTCGACGTCCCGGACGATCCCCGGCAGCCGGTCGAGCCAGGCTCGCCCCGACGCGGTGCGCCCCATCTCGGTCAGCACCGGCAGCCCAGCGGGAAAGCGGTCGTGGGCCTGCGAGGTGTGTGCCATCGGGGCAGCCTAACGGGACGGGCGGCGGCACCCGGACCGCGCGTCGACCGCACGGCGGGCCGCGGCCGCGGCCGGGTTCCACGGCCGTACGAGGGATAGCGCCGGACACCACGGCTCACGGTGAAATCCCGGCCACAGCGGCTGGTATCTGTCGGACATGAGCGCGTTCACACGGTGTGCGGCGGCCGTCCTGCTCGCCGCTCTGGCCGCCGGGTGCGGCAGTCGGGCCGAAGCCCCGCCGGACACCCCGCGGCGCGGCCCGGCGTACCGCGCCGCCCGGCCGTCCGCCGCCGGGGCGCGGCACGGGCGCGCGGGTGCCCGGCCCGCCGCGCCCGGTCCCGCCCGGCCGTTCACGCTGGTCGCCGCCGGGGACGTCATCCCCGCCCACCCCGCGGCGCTCGTGACCGCGCAGGACGACGCCCCGGTGGACGGCGGCTACGACTTCCGGCCGATGCTCCGGGGCGTGCGGCCGGTCATCCACGGCGCCGGTCTGGCGCTCTGCCATCTGGCGGCGCCGCTCGGCCCGCTGGACGGCCCGTTCACCGGCTTCCCGACGCTCCAGGCCCCGCCGCAGGTCGCCACCGCGCTGAAGGCGACCGGCTTCGACGCCTGCGCCACCGCCTCCCACCACGTCCTGGACCAGGGCGTGGCAGGGGTGCGGCACACCCTCGACGTCCTCGACACGGTCGGGCTGCGGCACACCGGCTCGGCCCGTGGCGCCGCCGAGGCCGCCCGCCCGGTGCTGCTCGGGGCCCCGGGCGGCGCGCGGGTGGCGCAGCTCTCGTACACCGAGGGCACCGAGGGCACCGAGGGCACCGACGGCGCCAAGGGCCCGGCCGGTGTGCCCTGGGCCGCCAACCTGCTCGACCCGCGGAAGGTCGTCGCGGATGCCCGGGCGGCCCGTCGGGCGGGCGCCGACATCGTCGTCGTCAGCGCCCACTGGGGCACCGAATACCGGGCCGCGCCCGACGCGCGGCAGCTCCGGCTCGCCCGCGCCCTCACCGCGGCCCGCACCGACGGCCGCCCCGACATCGACCTGATCGTCGGCAGCCACGCGCACACCCCGCAGCCGTACGAGAAGGTCGACGGGAGCGGGGCCGGCCGTCCACAGGACGGCCGGGCAGCGGCCGATGACGTGCACGCCAGCGGTACGTGGGTCGCCTACGGGCTGGGCGACCTCATCGGGGGCAGTACGCATGACGAGCGCGGCAACATGAGCACCGCCGCCCGGTTCACCTTCACACCCCCGGCCACGCAGGGCGGCCGCTGGGAGATCACCAAGGCCGAGTTCGTCCCGCTGTGGTGGGACGCGAGGGCGGGCCGCGTGATCGACGTGAACCAGGCGATCAAGGCCGGACGGCGGGACCTTGAGCCCCTGCGCCACCGCATCCGGGGCATCGTGCTGAGCAGGGGCGCACACCAGGCCGGACTGGTCATGGGCAGGTGACGGCACAGCACACCACCACGCCGGGCGAGGCGGCGGGCGGCACCGTCTCCGCAGGCCACGGCGTGGCCCCGCGCGCGTTCGCCGGCTTCGCCGGTGCGGCGGTGCCGGGAGGGGCAGGTGAGGCGGAGCCCCTGCTTCCGGGCGGGCCGGTCCTCGGGTACGGTCCGCGGCACCGGTGTGAAACCCTGGTGAAGGAGTACGGACCCCGTCGAAGGTCCACGTCGGCACGACCAGGAAGGACCGGAGGGCAGTGAGCGAGAGTGCGGCCGTCCGGCCCCGGAACCCGCGCGGACAGGGCGAGCGCCTGCGGGAGGAGCTGCTGCGGGCGACCGAGCGCCTTCTGGAGCAGGTCGGCAGCGAGGACGCGCTGTCGCTGCGCGCGGTCGCCCGGGAGGCCGGCGTCGCCGCGCCCAGCATCTACCGGCACTTCGCCGACAAGACCGAGCTGGTCTGGGCGACGCTGGAGGTCAATTACGAGCGGCTGGCGCGCGCCATGTCCGAGGCAGCCGCGAAGGCGGACCCGGACGACCCGGTGGACCGGCTGCGCGCCCAACTGCGTGCGTACTGCCGCTACGCCATCGCGCACCCCGCGAACTACCGGCTGCTCTACGAGACCCGGCAGACCCCGGTCGGCCCGGAACGGCTCGCCGGCCACCCGGCGGGGCTGCTGGTGCGCAGCTGGCACAACGCGCTGACCGCCTGTGAGGAGGCGGGCTGGCGGGTGCGTGGGTCGCGTGGCGAGGCGCCGTATCTGCTGTGGTCCGCGGTGCACGGCCGGGTGATGATCTGGCAGGTCATGCCGAGCCGCAAGGACACCGGCCGGCTGGACCGGTTCGTGGACGAGATCCTCCAGCTGCTGCTGGAGCGCTGACCCCCGGGTTCCCCTTCCCCTTCCCCTTCCCCCCTTCTCCCCCTCTCCTCCTCTTCGCCCCCGGCCCCTCGACGGCCGGGGTGTTCGCGTATGCCCGCCTCCTCCGGGTCCCCGTGCCCGTTCGCCACCCCCGGCGCGTTTACGTGGTCACTACACATGTAAGTTTACGCTTGTTAGGCGAACGTTTGACTCATGGCGCACGTCCCTCCCGGTGTGCGCGCGAGGAGCGAGATGACCGAGATGACCGACACCATCGACACCGCACGTCCCCCCGCCCCGGCACCGCTGCCCGTCGAGCCGCCCAGCGGCTGCCCGTTCCAACCCCCGGCCGAGTTCGCCGCCCTGCGCGCCGAGGAGCCGATCTCCAGGATCTCGCTCCCCGACGGCAGTTGGGCCTGGCTCGCCACCCGCTACGCCGACATCCGGGCGATCCTCGGCGACACCCGCTTCAGCTCCGACACCACGCTGCACGGCTATCCGCTCAGCGGGATGACCGGCGGCGCCAGCACCCAGAACCGCGGCTTCATCCGCATGGACCCGCCCGAGCACACCCGGCTGCGCCGGATGGTCACCCGCGAATTCATGGTCAAGCGCGTCGAGGCGCTGCGCCCGGAGATCCAGCGGATCACCGACGAGCTGTGCGACGCGCTGGAGCGGACCGAGGGGCGCACCGCCGACCTCGTCGAGACGCTGGCGCTGCCGGTGCCGTCGCTGGTCATCAGCCTGCTGCTGGGCGTCCCGTACGACGACCACGAGATCTTCCAGCGGCTCACCGGCACCCTGCTGTCGCGGACCGTCGCCGACGCCGAGCGCGAGGCCGCGCGGGTCGAACTCCGCGACTACCTCCACCAGTTGGTCACCGCGAAGGAAGCGGACCCGGGCGACGACATCCTCGGCCGGCTGATCACCGAACAGCGGCAGACCGGCGAGATCAGCCACGACGAGGTCGCCGCCTTCGCCGCCCTGCTGCTGGTCGCCGGGCACGAGACCACCGCCAACATGATCGGGCTCAGCGCGCTGACCCTGATGCGGGACCCGGCGACCGCCGAGCAGCTGCGCCAAGACCCCGCGCTGATCCGCGGCGCCGTCGAAGAGCTGCTGCGCTTCCACAGCATCATCCGCAACGGCCCGCGCCGGGTCGCCACCGTCGACGTCGAGATCGGCGGGCAGCTCATCCGGGCCGGCGAGGGCGTCGTGGCGGCGGTGCCGTCCGGAAACCGCGACGAGAGCGTCTTCGCCGACGCCGACCGCCTCGACGTCCGCCGGCCCAACGCCCAGCACCACGTCGCCTTCGGCTACGGCATCCACCAGTGCCTCGGCCAGGCGCTGGCCCGCGTCGAACTCCAGGTCGTCATCGCCACGCTGCTGCGCCGCTTCCCGGCGATGCGGCCCGCGGTGCCGGTCGAGGAGATCCCGTTCCGCACCGACATGGCGATCTACGGATGCCACGCCCTGCCCGTGACCTGGTGAAACGCCACCAGGCACCGTTCCCCCGACCCCTGACGACCCCTGACGATCCCCACGGAGACCCTGCCATGAAGATCACCCTTGATGCCGACAAGTGCTGTGCCGCCGGCCAGTGCGTGCTGATCGCCCCCGAGGTCTTCGACCAGCGTGACGAGGACGGCGTGGTCGTGCTCCTCGACGCCGAACCGGCCGCCGACCAGCACGCCGCGGTCCGCGAGGCCGCCGCCATCTGCCCCGCCGCGGTCATCGAGGTGCACGCGTGAGCGCCCGGCCGATCGCCGTCGTCGGCGCCTCGGCGGCCGGGCTCGCGGCCGCGGAGGCGCTGCGCCGCTCCGGCTGGCACGGCCCGCTGACCCTCATCGGCGAAGAGGACCAACTGCCCTACGACCGGCCGCCGCTGTCCAAGCAGTTGCTGCACGGCACCTGGGAGCCGGACCGGCTGCTGCTGCGCACCCGGGACCAGCTCGACCCGCTCGGCCTGGACCTGCGGCTCGGCACCCGGGCCACCGGGCTCGACGCGGCCACCCGCACCCTCACCCTCGACGGCGGTGCGGGGGTCCCCCCGCTTGCGCAAGACCGAGAGCGGGGGAGGCTCGAATGCGCCGGCGTGATCGTCGCGACCGGTGTCACCGCCCGCACCCTCCCCGGGGCCGACGGCCTCGCCGGCGTGCACACCCTGCGCACCCTGGACGACGCGCTGGCGCTGCGCGCCGGCCTGGCGGACCCGGCGCGCCGGCTCGTCATCGTCGGCAACGGCGTCCTGGGCTGCGAAGCCGCCGCGGTGGCACGGGAATTGGGCCATGACGTCACCCTGGTCGGCCGGGACCCGGTCCCCATGGCCGCCGCCGTCGGCACCGAGGTCGGCGAACTGCTCGCCGAGGAGCACCGCGCCCGGGGCGTACGGCTGGTGACCGGCGCGGTCGCCGGGTTCACCGCGGCCGAGGACGGCGCCCCGGCCCGGGTCGGCGGCGTACGGCTGGCCGACGGCAGCCTGCTGCCGGCCGATGTCGTCCTGCTCGCCATCGGCTCCGCGCCCGCCGTCGACTGGCTCGACGACCCGGCCCTGGACACCTCCGACGGGCTGCGCTGCGACGCGTACTGCGCCGCGGCGCCTGGGATCTACGCCGCGGGCGACGTGGCCCGCTGGGACCACCCGCTCCACGGCCGGCCGCTGCGCTTCGAGCACCGGATGAACGCCACCGAGCAGGGCATGGCGGCCGCCCGCAACCTGCTCGCCGAACTGGCCGCCGAAGGCGCCCACGACCCCGGCGACACCCCGCCGGAGCGCCGCCCCTTCGCGCCGGTGCCGTACTTCTGGTCCGACCAGTACGCCCTCAAGATCCAGGCGTACGGGCTGACCGCCGGCGCCGACCGGGTCGAGACCACCGTCCTGGACCGCGACGAACGCCGCACCGTCGCGCTCTACGGACGCGGCGACAGCGCCGTCGGCGTGCTCGCGGCCGGTGTCCCGCCGCGCCAGATCCGGGCGCTGCGCGCGGTGGTCGCCACCCCCGTCCCCTGGGACGAGGCCCGCGAGCGGGTCGCGGCGGCCACCGCCGCGAGCTGACCGCGCCGCCCGCCGCAGGCGGCCGGTCACGGGGGACGGTGCCCGGCTCCGGCGCACCGTGCCCGATCATGGAGGCATGTCCGACTCCTACGTACGGGTGCGCGGCGCCCGTGAGCACAACCTCCGCGGTATCGATGTGGACATCCCGAGGGACGCGCTGGTCGCGTTCACCGGGGTGTCCGGATCGGGCAAGTCCTCGCTGGCCTTCGGCACGCTCTACGCGGAGGCGCAGCGCCGTTACTTCGAGTCGGTCGCCCCGTACGCCCGGCGGCTGATCCACCAGGTCGGCGCGCCGAAGGTCGAGGACATCACCGGACTGCCGCCCGCCGTCGCCCTGGAGCAGCGGCGCTCCGCGCCCACCTCCCGCTCCTCGGTCGGCACCGTCACCACCCTCTCCAACACCCTGCGGATGCTGTTCTCCCGCGCGGGCGACTACCCGCACGGTGTGACCGGGCGGCTGGACTCCGACGCCTTCTCGCCCAACACGGCGGCCGGGGCCTGCCCGGAGTGCCACGGCCTGGGCACCGTCCACCGCGTCACCGAGGACTCCCTCGTACCCGACCCGGACCGCTCGATCCGCGACGGCGCCGTCGCCGCCTGGCCCGGCGCCTGGCAGGGCAAGAACCTCCGCGACATCCTCGCCGCCCTCGGCCACGACATCGACCGGCCGTGGCGCGACCTGCCGGCCGCCGACCGCGAGTGGATCCTGTTCACCGACGAGCAGCCGGTCGTCACCGTCCACCCGGTCCGCGAGGCCGGCCGGATCCAACGCCCCTACAAGGGCCAGTACATGAGCGCCCGGCGCTATGTCCTGCACACCTTCGCCGACTCGAAGAGCGACACGCTGCGCAGGCGCGTCCAGGGGTTCATGGTCGCCGAGCCCTGCCCGGTGTGCCGCGGGCGGCGGCTGCGCCCCGAGGCGCTGGCCGTCACCTTCGCGGGCCGGGACATCGCCGCGCTCGCGGCCCTGCCGCTCGGCGCGCTGGCCGCACTGCTGCGCCCCACCGCGGACCGCCCCGACGAGGGGGTGGCCCCGACGCTCGCCCGCGACCTGGTCGCCCGCATCGAGGTGCTCGCCGAACTCGGCCTGGGCTACCTCAGCATGGACCGCCCCGCGCCGACCCTCTCCGCCGGGGAGCTGCAGCGGCTCCGCCTCGCCACCCAGCTGCGGTCCGGCCTCTTCGGCGTCGTCTACGTCCTGGACGAGCCGTCCGCCGGCCTGCACCCCGCCGACACCGAGGCCCTGCTCACCGTGCTCGGCCGCCTCAAGGCCGCCGGCAACTCGCTCTTCGTCGTCGAGCACGACATGGACGTGGTGCGGCGCGCCGACTGGATCGTGGACATCGGCCCGCGGGCCGGGGAGCACGGCGGACAGGTGCTGCACAGCGGCCCGGTGGCCGCGCTCGCGGACGCCGCCGACTCCGCCACCCGCCGCTTCCTCTTCGCCCCCGCACCACCCCCCGGCCGCACCCCGCGCACCCCCGCCGGCACCCTGACCCTGCACGGCGTCACCCTGCACAACCTGCGCGACCTGGACGCCGCCTTCCCGCTCGGCGTCTTCACCGCCGTCACCGGCGTCTCCGGATCGGGCAAGTCGACGCTGGTCACCCGGGTCCTGGCGGAGGCCGTACGGGACCACCTCGGCGCGGACCGGGCCGACGCCGAGGCCGACGCCCCGGACACCGGACCGGAGGCCCGTCTGCAACTGGCCGCCGCCAAGGGCCTGGAGGCCGTCGACCGGCTGGTCCGCGTCGACCAGAAGCCCATCGGCCGCACCCCGCGCTCCAACCTCGCCACCTACACGGGGCTGTTCGACGCGGTGCGCAAGGTCTTCGCGGCCACCGACGAAGCCCGCGCCCGCGGCTACACGGCCGGCCGGTTCTCCTTCAACGTCGCCGCCGGCCGCTGCGAGACGTGCCAGGGCGAGGGCTTCGTGGCCGTCGAACTCCTCTTCCTGCCCGGCAGTTACGCGCCCTGCGCCGACTGCCACGGCGCCCGCTACAACCCCGAAACCCTCCGCGTCACCTACCGGGACCGCACCATCGCCGATGTCCTCGCGCTGACCGTCGACGACGCCGCGGCGTTCCTCGCCGACGTCCCCGCCGCCGCCCGCAGCCTGCGCACCCTCCAGGACGTCGGCCTCGGCTATCTGCGGCTCGGCCAGCCCGCCACCGAGCTGTCCGGCGGCGAGGCCCAGCGCATCAAGCTCGCCGCCGAACTCCAGCGGGCCCGCCGCGGCCACACCCTCTACCTCCTCGACGAGCCCACCACCGGCCTGCACCCCGCCGACACCGAGGTGCTGCTGCGGCAGCTGCACGGCCTGGTCGACGCGGGCAACACCGTGGTCGTCGTCGAGCACGACATGGGGGTGGTGGCGGGCGCCGACCACGTCATCGACCTGGGTCCCGGCGGCGGCGCGGAGGGTGGCCGGATCGTCGCCGCCGGCACCCCGGCCGAGGTCGCCGCGGCCCCCGGCAGCCGCACCGCGCCCTACCTCGCCCGGCACTGCGGACGGGGGCGGATGGCCGAATCCTGACGGTCCGCTAATGTACGCGGGTCAGATCACCAGCACAGACAGCGCGCAGCGACCTGCGGCACGACGAAGGGGCACCTCCCGTGGCAGACATAGAGAAGGCCAGGGCGACGTTCGCACGGTTCGACGCGGACGGCGACGGACAGGTCACGCCGGACGAGTTCAAGCGCGCCATGGCCGAGATGGGGGACCCGTACGTCACCGGTCCGATGGCCGAGGCGGTCATCCACGCCAAGGACAGCGACGGCGACGGCCGGATGTCGTTCAACGAGTTCTGGAACTCCCTCCAGGACTGAGCCGCGGGAGACCGGGCCCGGGGCCCGGTCTCGGCGCTCGCCCCGGCCCTACCGCCGCGCGGTCGTGGCGGGTGCTCCCGGCGTCCCCACCGGCGGCGGGGCGGCACGGTCGCCGGTGCCCCACCGGGACGGCTGCGCGCCCACGGAGAAGGCCAGTTCGCGGCCGGCGCGCAGATCCGCGGTGGTGAGGTACGTACGGTCGTGCGGGGTGCCGTCGAGCCGTACGGACCGGATGTACCGGTCGGTGGCCGACGTGCCGGGCGCCGTGACGGTGAAGTGCCCGGCCGGGAAGTACCGCCGGTCCAGCGTCAGATCCACCCGGTCGAAGACCGGAGTGCTCAGGCCCCAGGTGTCGGTGCCCGGCTGCACCGGGAACACCCCGATCGAGCTGAGCACCATCCACGCCGACATCGTCCCCAGGTCGTCGTTGCCGGTCATACCGGAGGGGGCGTCGGTGAACAGCGTCAGCGCGGCATGCACCACGTCGGTGGTCTTCCACGGGCGGCCGGTCGACAAGTAGGCGTACGGCGCGGTGAGATCGGGCTCGTTCTCCGGGTTGTACTTGTCCGCGTTGTCGTAGTCGTAGGGTCCGTGCACCCAGACCTTGCGCGCCGTCCGCGCCGGGTCCCGCAGCAGCCGCGGGTAGGCGAAGAAGGAGTCCAGCCGGGCGTCGGCCCGGTCCCGGCCGCCGATCAGCCGCATCATCCCCGGCATGTCCTGCGGCACCAGCCACTGGTACTGCCACGCCGTGCCCTCGTGGAACCCCTCGCTCCTGGCCGGGTCGGCGGGTCCGGTGAACGCGCCCCGGGCGTCCCTGGCCCGGAAGAAACCGGTGGAACGGTCGAAGATCGTGCGGTAGTTGAGCGCCCTGGCGGCATAGCGCCCGGCGTCAGCCCGGTGGCCCAGGTCGCCTGCCATCTGCGCCAGCATCGCGTCCGACAGCGCGTACTCCAGCGTCGCCGAGGCGCCGTGGTCGAAGTCGGAGTCCCCGGGCTTGGTGTGCGGGCGCCCCTTGATGTAGGGGACGTAACCGTTCTTCACATACGGGACGTTGGCCTCCCGCCCGACGGCCGGAGAGGCGGCCGGCGGCACCCGGTCGGCGTTCTTCCGCAGCGCCGCGAACGCCTCCTCCTCATGGCCCGTCAGCAGACCCTGCCGATAGGCGTTGGTGAGGAACGGGGTGACCGGGTCGCCGGTCATGATGTTGGTCTCGACCGTGCCGTAGCCCCACTTGGGCAGCCAGCCGCCCTCCTTGTCGATCCGCAGCACGGACAGCGCCATGTCGCGCGCCTCGCGCGGCGCGAGCAGCGACAGCAGCTGCGTCTGGGTGCGGTAGGTGTCCCACAGCGACCAGTTCTGGTAGTAGGTGAACCCCGTTGCCTGGTGCGGGCGTTGGTCCCATCCGGTGTAGCGGCCGTCCACGTCGCCGCCGATGTTCGGCGCGAGGAAGGAGCGGTAGAGGGAGGAGTAGAAGGTGCGCCGCAGTGCCCGGTCGCTGCCCTGGGTGCGTACCACGGCCAGCCGGCGCTCCCAGGCCGCGTCCGCCGCGGCCTTCGTGCGCTCGAAGGAACTCCCGCCCTCGGCACGGAGGTTGCGCGCCGCACCGGCCGCGTCCACATAGCTGAGGGCGGTGGTCGCCTCGACGGTGCGGTCCTTGCGGGTGTCGAAGCGGACGTAGGCGCCGTTGTGCCCGGTGGCGGTGGAGTCCCTGGAGCCGGGCGCCACCTTGCCGCCGCGCCAGGTGCCGTACGCCGTGAACGGCCGGCTGAAGCGGGTGAGGGTGTGGACCGTGTACGGCGCGGTGTCCCGGCAGAAGCCGCGGCCGGTGATGGCGGTGCGGACGGTCCGCGAGTCGAGCACCTCGACGCGGGTGGAGACCGTCTTGTGCAGCGACTGCCCCGAGTTGAGCAGCACATTGGCCTTGTCGGTGGCCGGGAAGGTGAAGCGCTGCCGGCCGGTGCGGGCGGTGGCGGTCAGCTCCGCGGTGATACCGCCGTACGAGGTCAGGCCGACGCGATAGTAGCCGGGCCGTGCCGACTCGCCGTGATGGGTGTACGCGGCGGCGTACTTGGCGTTGTCGGTGGCGGTGATGTCGCCGGTGGTGGGCAGCACCGGGAGATCGCCGCCGATGCCGCAGCCGACGCCCGAGAGGTGCACCGCGCCGAACCCGCGGATACGGCTGTCGTCGTAGCCGTAGCCGGTGGAGTGGCCGGTGTCGGGGGAGAGCTGCACCATGCCGAACGGCACGGCGGCCCCCGGGTAGGTGTTGCCGTCGTTCCGGGTGCCGATGAACGGGTTGACCAGGTCGGTGAGATGGCCGCCGGGCGGCGCGGCCTGCGCGGCGGGCGCGGTGAGCGTCCCGCCGAGGAGCGCCGCCGCCAGCACCGCGCCCGCGGTGCGCAGCCGATTGCCTCCGAGCCAGGGCATGGACAGAACCTCCAGGAGGGCCGACAACGTTGTCGGAGCGCGGTCATTCTTCGGGTCGGGCGGGGACGAGTCAAGAGCCACGGCCAGCCGCCGGCCACCCCGTCGAGCCACCCTGAACAGACTGCGTGTCAGGCATGTTTGATGGTCCATCAGCAGCGCGTCAGATGTCCGCGTCCGCGCCCTGCGCCGTGGCCAGCCCCGAGTGGCGGTGGGAGTAGGAGAAGTAGATGACCAGCCCGAGCAGGAACCACACCACGAACCGGACCCAGGTCTGCCACTCCAGGAAGGTGATCAGCCAGAGCGAGAAGCACACCCCGATCGCGGGCACCACCGGCATCCCCGGGGTGCGGAAGGTGCGCGGCAGTTCGGGGCGCTTGTAGCGGAGCACGATCACCGAGATGCAGACCACCACGAACGCCAGCAGGATGCCGATGTTCGTCAGCTCGGCGGCGTCGCCGATCGGCAGGAAGCCCGCGATGAGCGCGGAGGCGACGCCGACGATCCAGGTGACCCGGACCGGCACGTGGTGGGTGGCACTGGTCTTGGCGAACCACTTCGGCAGCAGCCCGTCCCGGCTCATCGAGAACCACACCCGGGTCACCCCGAGCATGAAGGTGAACATCACCGTCAGGATGCCGATGATCGCGCCGACCGCGATGACGTCCGCCAGCGCGTCCAGGCCAACCGACTTGAACGCGGTGGAGAACCCGCTCTTCGGGTCGATGTGCCGGTAGTTCTGCATCCCCGTCAGCACCAGGCAGGCGAGGACGTAGAGGACCATCGAGACCGCCAGCGAGTACATGATCGCCTTCGGCATGTGGCGCTGGGCGTCCTTGGACTCCTCCGCCGCGGTGCTCATCGCGTCGTAGCCGAAGACCGCGAAGAAGACGGTGGCCGCGCCGGTGAACGCGCCGCCGACGCCGAACGGGAAGAAGGGATGGTAGTTGGCGGTGTTGATGTGGGCGAAGCCGACCCCGATGACGACCAGGACGACCAGCACTTTCAGGCCGACCACGAGTGTCTCGAAACGAGCGGCGTTCTTGATGCCGAGGGTCAGCAGATACGCGATGAGCAGGCAGAGCACCGCGGCGAAGAGGTCCATCCGGTGGCCGGGCCCGGTGCCGGGGGCGCCGAGCATCCAGACCGGCGGCTTGAGCCCCATCTCGCCGAGCAGGAAGGAGAAGTAGCCGGAGATGCCGATCGCGACCACTGCCACGATCGCGGTGTACTCCAGCAGCAGATCCCAGCCGATGAACCAGCCGGCCAGCTCGCCCAGCACCGCGTAGCCGTAGGTGTAGGCCGAGCCCGCCTTCGGGATCAGCCCGGCGAACTCCGCGTACGAGAAGGCCGCCGCGGCGCTGGCCACGCCGGCGATGAGGAAGGAGACCAGGACCGCCGGACCGGCCGTGCCGTTGGCGACGGTGCCGGCCAGGGTGAAGATGCCCGCGCCGATGATGCCGCCGACACCGATGGCGGTCAGCTGCCACAGCCCCAGCTCGCGGGTCAGTTGCTGGCCCGCGGTGCCTTCCGGCTCCTCGATGTGCTCGATCGGTTTACGGCGCCATACGCCCGCTCCCTCGCGCAGTTCCCTGCGTGCCATGCGTGATCCCTCCGTACGCTCCGTACGGACCGAGCTGGTCCGACGGCGGATCATCATGGCTGCTGGGCAGGCCCGGAGAAAGGCGACTCGGCGTCAGGGCGCCGATCGGCCCCGGGGCTTCAGTCGGCCTCCTCCAGCCGGAATCCGACCTTCAGTCCGACCTGGTAGTGGTCGATCCGCCCGTCGACGATATGGCCGCGGACCTGGCAGATCTCGAACCAGTCGAGGTTGCGCAGGGTTGTCGAGGCGCGCTTGATGCCGTTCTGGATCGCGGCGTCCACGCTGTGCTGGGACGTCCCCACGATCTCGGTGACGCGATAGGTGCGGTCCGTCACGGTGGTCTCCCTCGGCCGGGGCGGCGCTCCGCCCGTCCATCTCCCACCGTGCCTCAGCCCGGCCCACCCCACCAGCGGAGCTTGCCGCCGCGGGCTACGGGACGACCGTGACCGGCCACCGCCCGGCCTTGACCAGGCGCACCGCGACCGATCCCATGATGCGGTGCCCGGCGGACTCCGAGGCGCCGACCACCACCGCGTCCGCCTTCAGCTCGTCGGCCATCTGCACCATGCCGCTGTACGGGTCCCCGCGCAGGGTGTGGAACTCCCAGCGCAGGTGGTAGATCCCGTCCAGCCGGTCGGTCGCCTTGCGGATCTCGGTCATCAGCTCCTCGGCGACCTCGGTGGTGGTGTCCACGACCGGGGCGCCCATCGCCGCTCCGGCCGGCAGCACCGGCTGCACGTAGACCATCACCAGCTTCGAGCCCTGGCGCCGGGCCAGCCCGGCGGCGTAGGCGGCGGCGCGCCACGACGAGTCGGAGCCGTCGACGCCGACGACGATGACCTTCGGGCCGTCCGTTCCGCGCTCGAACGGCGCTGCTGCGTTCTCCTCCACACCACGGAGGTTATCCGTACGCGGGCGGCGGTGGGCTCCCGGGCTCGGCGGGGCGGGCGGCTTCGGCCACCGGTCACGCGGGGGCGGGCGGCCAGCTGTCCGGGGACAGTACGCCCAGCACGTAGGCCCTGGCGACGAGTGCGGTGCGGCCCTGCACCCGCCAGCGGCGGGCCAGCCGGGTGAGGTGGTAGTTGACGCCGTCGACCGTCAGCCCCAGTGCGGTGCCGATCGCCGCGGTGGTGGCGCCGCCGGCCGCCAGCGCCAGGATCCGGGCCTCCACGGGGCTGGCCGCGGCGCGCGGCGCGGGCGCCGGCGCGGTCTCGTTCACCCGCAGCAGCGTCAGCAGCGCGGGCGGCTGGACGGACGGATCGCCGACCGGGTCCACGGACAACTCGCCTTCCCGCTCGGGCCCTTCGGCGCCGACCCGCCAGCGCACCTCCACCGGGTAGCGCGACCGGTGGCCCAGTCGCAGAGCCTCGGTGAGCCGGGTGATCTGCGCCTTGTCGCGGGGCCGGAACTGGTCCAGCAGATTGCGGCCGCGCAGCTGCCCGGGGGAGGCGCCCCACTGGGCGGCCATCGCCGGGTTGGCGACCAGCACCTCGCCGTCGGCCAGGCACACCGCGATCGGGGTGGGGACCCGGTCCAGCAGCATCCCGAAGTAGTGGCGGTAGGGAGTGACCGCGCAGCGGCCGGCCAGATCGAGCCGGGGCGGGCCGTGCGCACCCGCCGCGTGGCCGGGCGCAGGGTCCGCGCCGGGCGGGCCCGCCGTGCCGTCCGGTGCGGTCGCACCGCCTCGCGCGCCCGTGCCGGACGCGTCCTCGCCGCCGTCCGGCACACCGTCGCCGGTCCGGTCCGTCCGTGTGCCCATCGCCCCGATTCCCGCCCTTTCTCCCGCCCCGGCCCTCGCCGCTGCCCCATCGCGGGCCCGCACACAAGAGTGTTCAGCGATAAACCACTGCACAATCATGCAGTTGCCCGGCCCTGCCCCGCACACCGGGCGGGTCACGCTGGAGACATGACCGACACCATCGCGCCCCAGACGGGCGAACGAGCCGCCGAGGTGAGCCTCCCGGTCGCCGACCTCACGGCGCCCGGGATCGCCACGACGCCCATCCAGCAGGCCATGGACCTCGCCCGGATCCACGGCCCGGCGTTCCTGCGCAAGTTCGGCGAGCGCGAGACGCTGTTCCTGTCCTCGCTCGACCTGGTCACCGAGGTCGCCGACGAGACCCGCTTCGCCAAGGGCGTGTCGGTCGTCCTGGAGGACGTCAGAGAGTTCGCCGGTGACGGTCTGTTCACCGCCTACAACGACGAGCCGAACTGGGCCAGGGCGCACGAGGTCCTGATGCCGGCCTTCGCGCTCGGCTCGATGCGGACCTACCACCCGGCGATGCTGAGGGTCGCCCGCCGGGTCATGGCGAGCTGGGACCGGAAGCTGGCCGACGGCACGCCCGTCGAGGTCGCGGACGACATGACCCGGATGACGCTGGACACCATCGGGCTCGCCGGCTTCGGCTTCGACTTCGAGTCGTTCTCCCGGGACACCCCGCACCCGTTCGTCGAGTCCATGGTGCGCTGCCTGGAATGGAGCATGACCAAGTTCGCCCGCAAGCCGGGCACCGACCACTCCGCGGCGGACGCGGCGTTCCGCGCCGACGCCGACTACCTCGCGTCCGTCGTCGACGAGGTGATCGACGCCCGTACGGCGGGCGGTGACCGCGGCGAGGACGATCTGCTCGGCCTGATGCTCGCCGCCACCGGCGAGGGCGACGGGCGCCAGGGGCCGGTGCTGGACCTCGCCAACATCCGCAACCAGGTCATCACCTTCCTGATCGCCGGCCATGAGACCACCTCCGGCGCGCTCTCCTTCGCCCTGTACCACCTCCTCAAGGACCCCCTCGCACTGCGGATGGTGCAGCGCGAGGCGGACGCGCTGTGGGGCGACGAGGCCGATCCCGACCCGTCCTTCGAGGACATCGGGAAGCTGGCGTTCACCCGGCAGGTGCTCAACGAGGCGCTGCGGCTGTGGCCCACCGCCGCCGTCTTCAGCCGGCAGGCCCGTACCGACACGCTGCTCGGCGGACGCTACCCGGTCCGGGCCGGCGAACTGGTCACCGTCCTCACGCCGATGCTGCACCGCGACCCGGTCTGGGGCGACAACCCGGACCTGTTCGATCCGTTCCGCTTCAGCCCGGAGGCCGAGGCGGCCCGCTCGCCGCACGCCTACAAGCCGTTCGGCACCGGTGAACGCGCCTGCATCGGACGGCAGTTCGCGCTCCACGAGGCGACCATGCTGCTGGCCCTCCTCGTCCACCGCTACCGGCTGATCGACCACGCCGGCTACCGGCTGCGCATCAAGGAGACGCTCACCCTCAAGCCCGACGGCTTCACCCTCACCCTCGCCGCCCGCACGCCCGCCGACCGGGCCGCGGTCCGCGCCGCGCTGGCCGTCCTGCCCGGTGCCGCGGCCGACGGCGGGACGGCCGACGCCGCGGCCGACGACCAACTGCCCACCCGCGTCCCGCAGGACACCGGGCTGCTCCTGCTGCACGGCAGCAACTACGGCACCTGCCGGGAGTTCGCCGAGCGGCTCGCCGACGAGGCCGCCGTGCTGGGCTTCGCGTCCGAGGTCGCCCCGCTCGACGCCTACGCCGGCGCGCTGCCCGCCGACCGCCCCGCCGTCATCGTCGCCGCGTCCTACAACGGGCAGCCGACGGACGACGCGATGGCGTTCGTGGACTGGCTCCGGACCGCCCCGGACGGTGCCGCGTCCGAGGTCCCGTACGCCGTCCTGGGCGTCGGCGACCGCAACTGGGCGGCCACCTACCAGCAGGTGCCCACCCTCATCGACGACCGGCTGGCCGCACTCGGCGGCCGTCGGCTGCTGCCCCGTGGCGAGGCCGACGCCTCCGGCCAACTGACCGCGTCCGTCAAGGAGTTCGGCGCCGCACTGCGCACCGAGCTGCTGACCCGCTACGGCGACCCGGCGAGTATCGGCGCGGGCGCCCCGGCTACCGACGGCGCCGGCTACACCGTCGCGGAGGTCACCGGCGGCCCGCTCGACGCGCTCGCCGCCCGGCACGAGCTCACCGCGATGACCGTCACCGAGGCGTACGACCTCACCGCTCCGGACTGGCCCCGCCCCAAGCGGTTCCTGCGCATCGCCCTCCCGGACGGCACCGCCTACCGCACCGCCGACCACCTCGCCGTGCTGCCCGCCAACACCCCGGAGGCGGTGGCCCGAGCCGCCGCAGCGCTCGGCGCCGACCCGGACACCGTGCTGTCCCTGGGCGCCCCCGCCGGCCGCCCGGCACGCGACACCCTCCCCGCCGACCGGCCGTTGACCGTAGACCAACTCCTCACAAGCCACCTGGAGTTGGGCGCGCGTCCGACGGCCGAACAGGTCGCTCTGCTGGCCGCCCACAACCCCTGCCCGCCCGAGCGCCTGGCGCTGGAAGCCCTCCCCGAGGACGATCCGCGCACCGTCGTCGAGCTGATCGAGGCCCACCCCGCGCTGCGCGGCGCGCTGCCCTGGCCGGTGGTCCTGGAGCTGCTGCCGCCGCTCCGCACCCGGCACTACTCCCTGTCCTCCTCGCCCGCCGGCGACCCGCGCCACGCCGATCTGATGGTCTCGCTGCTGCCCGGCGGCACCGGCTCCACCTATCTGCACACCCTGCGGCCCGGCGACACGGTGCTGGCCCGCGTCCAGCCGTGCCGCGAGGCGTTCCGCCTCGACCCCGCAGAGGACACCCCGGTCATCATGGTCGCGGCCGGCACCGGGCTGGCGCCGTTCCGCGGCGCCGTCGCCGACCGCGTCGCGGCCGGCCAGACCGCCCCCGCCCGGCTCTACTTCGGCTGCGACGATCCGGACGGCGACTACCTGCACGCCGCCGAGTTCGCCGCCGCCCAGGAGGCCGGCGCGGTCGTGGTGTGCCCCGTCTTCAGCGCCCGCCCGCAGCACGGCCACCGCTTCGTCCAGCACCGGATCGCCGCCGAGGGCGCCGAGGTGTGGGCGCTCCTCCAGGCCGGGGCCCGGGTCCATGTCTGCGGCGACGGCAGCCGGATGGCCCCCGGCGTACGGGCCGCCTTCCGCGAGCTGCACGGTGCGCAGACCGGCGCGTCGGCGCAGGAGTCGGAGGCGTGGCTGCGCGAACTGACCGCCTCGGGGCGGTACATCGAGGACGTGTACGCGGCGGGCTGAGCCACCGCCGGCAGGCCCCGGTGCGTCAGCGGACTGGACGCCGCGAACGCACCGGGGCCGTGGTGGCAGGCCGCCGCCGGTCAGGCGGACGGTTCCTGCGCGGACTGCCGCGGTCGTCCCGACGCCCCCGGCAGGTGGATCACCAGCAGCACGATCCCCGCCACGGTGAAGTTGCGCACCGCGGCCTCGACCCCGTTCCACTGCTTCGACTGCCACATCGAGAACCACTCCCCGCCGATCGCCAGGAACCCCGCCCCGAACAGCACCAGCACCATCAGCAGCCCCGTGGTCGCCACCCGCCGGGCGCGGTCCAGGTCGCCGCGGCGCGCCCCCACCACCCACAGCACCGTGGCGGCCAGCAGCGCCAGCGCCGCCACCGACTCCCAGGCGATGATGGCCACATACGCCGCGTCCTGCAGCGTGTGCGAGGTGATGGCCCGCCACATCAGATGCGGGTCATGGAAAGTGGTGTCCATCGCCAGGACATGCCGCACGTACTGCTGGTTGGTACCGAAGTCCGTGATGTTCCCGAAGGCGACCAGCGCGACATAGAGCGCGACCGTCCCCGTCAGCACGGCCGCCGCCGACGTCAGGCCCGTGCCCGCCGCCGGTATTCCCCCGCGTTCCCTCACCCGCACAACTCCTCCAGAGCGTCACTCGCGCGGCCACCCGGCCGCACGCGGACCATTGTCCGCAATCGCGCCACCGCCGCGCCCGGCACCTCCCGTACGCTGCTCCCCGATCGGCTCGGGGCCCGACCCACCGGACAGGCCGCGGGGCATGACNTCCAGAGCGTCACTCGCGCGGCCACCCGGCCGCACGCGGACCATTGTCCGCAATCGCGCCACCGCCGCGCCCGGCACCTCCCGTACGCTGCTCCCCGATCGGCTCGGGGCCCGACCCACCGGACAGGCCGCGGGGCATGACGGGACATCGGGAGGGCGGGGCTCATGGACGACAACAGGCGTGCGGGGACGGTGGCCGCCGCGGCGGCGGCGATCGCGGCGGCCGGCCCGGCGGACGCCGGTCCCGCCGCCCCGACGGGCTACGGCACCAGTACGGCGGTGGGCGTGCACAACGCCTACGAGAAGGCCAAGTACCCCTACTTCGCGGACGCGCTGGACTCCGGAGCCTCGCTCGTCGAGGTCGACGTCTGGACCAACGGCCTCGGCACGTCCTGGCGGGTCTCGCACAGCAACCCCCTGGGCAGCAACAGCAACTGCGTCGGTGCCGCCGGCGCCGCCGAGCTGCGCACCGACCACCGCGACCAGGACTTCGCCGGCTGCCTCGCCGACCTGCGGGCCTGGCACGACGCGCACCCCGGCCACCGCCCGATCCTCGTCAAGATCGAGATGAAGGACGGCTTCCACGCCAAGGGCGGCCGGGGACCGGCCGAATTCGACGCGCTCGTACGGCAGAAGCTGGGCGACGCGGTCTACGGACCCGGCGACCTGACCGCGGGCCACGCCACGCCCGACGAGGCGGTCCGGGCCTGCGGCTGGCCGGCGCGCGCCGACCTCGCCGGCAGGTTCCTCTTCGAGCTGATACCGGGCACCGTCGAGGAGCACAACCCGCTCGACCGACTGTGGACCGACGTCGCATACGCCACCCACCTCAAGGACCTGGCCGCCCGGGGTGAGTTGCACCGGTCCACGGCGTTCCCCGCCGTCCACGGAGCGGCCCCCGGCGACCCCCGCGACCGCTACGCCGACCCGGCCCTGCGCCCCTGGTTCGTGGTCTTCGACGGCGATGCCGCGACCTACCTGGACGGCACCATCGACACCGCCTGGTACGACACCCGGCACTACCTCCTCATCATGACCGACGCCCACAAGGTCCCGCCGGCCCTCGACCCCACTCATCCCGCCGAGGCCGACGCGCTGGCCCGGGTGCGCGAACTCGCCGCCGCCCACGCCAGTTTCGCCACCGCCGACTGGTACCCGCTCCCGTCGGTCCTGTCGGCGGTGCTGCCGCGCGGGACCGCACAGCCGGGCGGGCGGCCCGGCCCCGACGCGCCGGACGGACCCTAGGACGCGGCCCGGTGGTAGAGCGCCGCCACGGCGTCCCCGAACCGGCTGCTGTACGACGTCGCGTCGTCGCCGCCCTCGTCCAGGCCGCCGATCACCCCGATCAGGGAGCCGGTGCCGGTCTCCGGATCGAGGTCGGTGAGCATCGGGCCGCCGCTCGTACCGGTCGGGAATCCGGGGCAGGGGAAGCGGAGCTGGCCGGGGCCCTGAGCGTCGGCGGTGTGCCGGCAGGTGAGTGGGGTGTCGTTGTCGCCGGGGTAGCCGGTGAGCTGGGTCGGGCGGCCGGGCGGGGCGCCGAACCGGATCCGCTCGGCCCCGGTGACGTCCTCGATCCGCGCGTCCGACCGCCCGTGCCGGCGCACCTGTACGAACGCCACATCGCGGTCCGGGTCCCGGTCGCTGATCCAGCGGGGGTCGACGTCGACGCGGGTGGCCACCCACAGGCCGTACGGCGCGATCCCGTCGTGCAGACCCGGCGCGAAGACCAGCCGGGTGCGGAAGCCGCCGTCGTACACGCAGTGCGCGGCGGTGACGACGAGGTTCCCGGCGGGGGCGTCCACCACGCTCGCGGTGCAGTAGTGGGCGGGGGAGCCGTCGTCACCGGGCGAGAACAGCGCGCCGATCGGCGGCGCGGGGGCCGCCGGGGTCGCCATCAGGGGCCGGGAGGCGGGCAGCGGCGCCGGGCTGCCGGCGGCGCTGCGCACACTGGTCACCGGCGGGCCGGGGCGCTCCTTGTACGGCCCGGCCAGGACCGCCGCGGCGGCCTGGTCGCCGGTGGAACGGGAAGCGGTGTACGTCCCCGTGGCGGGGTTGCCGGGCGCCACGAACGGATCGCCCTGGGTGGCTCCCAGCGCCAGCGCCGCGCCGCCCACGACGACCGTCAGCAGTCCGAGCGCCAGGGTGGCCCGCAGCGGCACGCCGGCGCGGGACCGCCCCGTGCGGATGCGCCGGGCCGGGCGCGGGCACTCGGACGGGGCGGGTCTGCCCGACGGGTCGGCCGCCCGGACCGCGTCCTGCGCCGTCGTCGTGAGCCCGCGATCGCTCGTGTCCACCTGGTGTCGCCTCGTTGCATCAGCCGGGGGCACCGTGTCATGAGGGGGAGGGCGCCGCCGGATCCAGACATTTCAACCAGTCTGATGCACGGCGGCCCGCGGTGGTTCGGTCCCGGCGGCGGATCATGCGGATCGTCACGTTCCGCGGTGACGGAACCGGCTTCGGGGACGCCCGTTTTCCGGCGGTTCCGGGGAGCGCGGGGCGGACGGTCGCACCGCCGGCCTCGGCCTAGCCCACGAGGGTGATGCCCCGGCCCGCCAGGTTGTGCCCGATCAGCGTCCGGGCCAGCCCGAACTCGTTCGGGAAGTCCATCGGGACGATGCCCAGCCCCCGCCAGCCGCTGCCCTCCGCGCTCTCCAGCAGGTTCTTGACCTGTGGGTTGAGCCGGTCCGCGTTGGAGCGGGGCGGCAGCAGGGCGGCGGTGCTGACGTAGTTGACGAACAGCTTCCCGGGCTGGGCGACGGCCTTGCGGAACTGTGCCTCGACCTTGGGCCACTTCCCGAACGGCTCGGTCATGTAGTCGTCCTGGATGTCGAAGAGCCGCGGGTCGGCGTACCGGACGCCGCCCAGCCCGTCGGAGTCGGCCAGCAGGACGACCCGGCCCCGGGCCCGGCCCAGCGTCGGCAGGTCGGGCTCCAGCCGGAACAGCGGGCGGTAGCCCTTCGCGTCCAGGTAGATGCCGAAGATCCGGCGGAACTCCGCGGCCGAGACGTCCGAGTACTCCTGCTTGACGCGCATCAGCACCGTCTCGGAGGGGTGCGCCCGGAGGAACGCCCGGCAGGCGTCGAGCACGTCGCCGAACATCAGCTCCTGGTAGAAGGCGCCGTGGTGGATCGCGAAGACGTCGTCGATGGCCCGGCATCGGACGTCCAGGAACCGTATGCCGCTGGCCAGTTGGTCGGCTACGGGGGTGTTCTGGCAGGCGACCCACGGGCCGCCGTGGCGGGCGCCGGAGTCATGGGTGCCGGGGAGGGACAGCCGCTGGACGGGGGTGGCGTCGCCGAGCGCCGACATCCAGTCCTGTACGGAGAGCGTGCGGCGCCGGCTGCGCTGTCGGGACGCCGCCGCTGCCGTGGAATGCCCGCCGCCGGTGCCCGCCAGTAACCCGGCGGCGGACAACCCCGCCGCGCTCCTGAGGAATCCCCGCCGATCCAGCCCCATGCCCCTGCCCCTCCGTCGAGTCCGTGCGCGACCGGCCGCGCGCCCTGGAGCGCGCGAACACACGATCGGGGCATCGCATCACATCGACGGGGGGCGGGGCTACCCGGCTGTCAGTTCCGGGTGGCGAGGGACAGCGCGAACCGGCCCGCCTCGTCCGTCCACCACTCCGTCAACTCCAGCCCGGCGGCCTGGAGTTCGTCTCGCACCCGGTCCTTGCGGAACTTCGCGGAGACCTCGGTCCGCAGCTCCTCGCCGGCCGCGAACGGCACCGCCAGATCGATGCCCGGTATCTTCACGGTCAGCTCCTCGCGGGCCCGGAGCCGCATCTCGATCCATTCGCGCTCCGCGTTCCAGAGCGCGACGTGGTCGAAGTCCGCCGGGTCGAAGTCGCCGCCCAGTTCCCGGTTGACGACCTCCAGGACGTTCTTGTTGAAGGCGGCGGTCACCCCGCGCGCGTCGTCGTACGCGGCGACGAGCGTGGCCTCGTCCTTGACCAGGTCGGTGCCCAGCAGCAGGGCGTCGCCGGGGGAGAGCAGGTCGTGGACGGAGCGCAGGAAGTCGGCGCGCTCGTCCGGGAGCAGGTTGCCGATGGTGCCGCCCAGGAAGGCGAGCAGCCGGGGGCCGGGCGCAGGCGGCAGCGCGAGGCCCTGCTGGAAGTCGGCGACCAGCGCGTGCACGGTGAGGCCCGGGTGCTCGGCGAGCAGCGCCTCGCCGGCCTCCCGCAGCGCCGACTCGCTGACGTCGATGGGGAGATAGGTGTCCAGGTCGGTCAGCGCCCGCAGCAGATGGCGGGTCTTGTCGGACGAGCCGGAGCCCAGCTCGATGAGGGTGCGGGCACGGGTGGCCGCGGCGATCCGGTCCGCGACGGCGAGCAGGATCTCGCGTTCGGCGCGGGTGGGGTAGTACTCGGGGAGCGTGGTGATCTCGTCGAACAGCTTGCTGCCGCGGGCGTCGTAGAACCACTTGGGCGGCAGCTGCTTCGGCGTGGCGGTCAGGCCCTGGGAGACGTCGGCGCGGAGCGCGGCCGCGGTGGCGTCGGCGGGGAGGGTGCGGGTGATGCTGAGGGGGCTCACGTTGCGGGCTCCTTGAGCGGGGTGAGGTGGACGTCGCTGCGGGTGGCACGCAGCAGTGTGCGGTCGGGGACCTCGGTCCAGTGGGGGGAGTCGTCATAGGGCTCGGAGGCGACGACCCGGCCGCCGCCGGGCACGGCCAGGTGGCACAGGGTGTCGCCCCACGAGGTGGCGGCGATGGCGGTGCCGTCGGTCAGCAGCAGGTTGAGCCGGGAGCCGGGCGCGGCCCGTGCCACCGCCCGGACGGTGCCGGCCAGCGCCTCGTCCACGTCGTCGCCGAGGGTCAGCCGGTGCTGGACCAGCGCCCAGAGGAACGCGGTGTCGCAGCGCGCCTGGAGGCGGAGCAGTTCCACGGCCGGCAGCTCGGCCGCCAGCGGGGCGAGCGTGTCCGGCCAGCCGGCCACCGCGCCGTTGTGGCTGAAGAGGTACCGGCCCGCGGCGAACGGCGCGGCTGCCGCCTCGGCGTCCGCGCCGGCCACGGTCGCGTCCCGTACGGCGGCGAGCACCGCGCCGGTGCGGACCACCCGGGCCAGGTCCGGCAGCTGCTCGTCGGCCCAGATCGGGCCGGCCCGGCGGTAGCGGGCGGGAACCGGGTCGCCGGGCGCGTACCAGCCGACCCCGAAGCCGTCCGCGTTGACCGTGCCGTGCCGCTGGCGGCGTGGTGCCCAGGACTGCCGGTACAGCCCGTTCGGCGGCGCCAGCACGATCTGCCCGAACGGTATCTCCGGTCCCAGATACGCGATATGACGGCACATCAGAGAGATCCCGGAGCGTCCGGGCCGACGTCCCGGGCGGTGCGGAACCCGGCGAAGATCTGCCGCCGGATCGGCAGGTCCCAGTTGCGGAAGGTGCCGCGGCAGGCCACCGGGTCCACCGCGAAGGAGCCGCCGCGCAGCACCTTGTACGCGCTGCCGAAGAACACCTCCGAGTACTCCCGGTAGGGGAAGGCCGCGAAGCCGGGGTAGGGGAGGAAGTCGCTCGCCGTCCACTCCCAGACATCGCCGATCAACTGGTACACGCCGAGCGGGGACTGTCCTTCCGGGTAGCTGCCGACGGGGGCCGGGCGCAGATGCCGCTGGCCGAGGTTGGCGTGCGCCGGGGTCGGATCCTCGTCGCCCCACGGGTAGCGCATCGCCCGACCGGCCGCCGGGTCGTGCCGGGCCGCCTTCTCCCACTCGGCCTCGGTGGGCAGCCGCCGGCCGGCCCAGCGCGCATAGGCGTCCGCCTCGTACCAGCTCACGTGCAGCACCGGCTCGTCCGGCGGCACCGGCTCGGTCACCCCGAACCGGCGGCGCAGCCACTGGTTTCCCTCGCGCCGCCAGAACAGCGGTGCGTGCAGGCGGTGTTCGCGCACCTGCGCCCAGCCTTCCGGCGCCCACCAGCGCGGCTCGCCGTAGCCGCCGTCCTCGATGAAGCGCTGGTACGCGGCGTTGCTGACCGGGGTGGTGTCGAGCAGGAACGCGGGCACCTCCCGGCGGTGCGCGGGCCGCTCGTTGTCCAGTGCCCAGGGCTCCGTGGAGGTGCCCATGGTGAACGGCCCGCCGGGGATGAGGACTTCGGACGGCAGGCGGACGCCTGGGGCGGCCGGGGGCTCGGGCGCGGTGAGCACGGCGGGCCCCTGACGTAGCTGATGGGTGATCAGCATCGTTTCGTCGTGCTGCTGTTCGTGCTGCGCGATCATTCCGAAGGCGAAGCCGGAGTCCAGCAGCGGTCCGCCGTGCAGCGGGGTGCGCTCCAGGACGTCCAGCACCCGGCCGCGGACCTCGGCGACATAGCCGTGTGCCTCGTCGGGGCCCAGCAGCGGCAGGGTGGGGCGTTCGGCGCGCGGATGCTCGAAGGCGTCGTAGACGGAGTCGATGTCCGGGCGGAGCGCCTCCCGGCCGCCGACGGTGCGCAGCAGCCACTGCTCTTCCTGGTTGCCGATGTGCGCCAGGTCCCACACCAGCGGCGACATCAACGGCGAGTGCTGGGCGACGAGATCGGGGTTCTCGACGCAGGTGGTCAGCAGGCGGGTACGGTCGCGGGCGGCGAGCAGTGCCGCCGCCGCGCGCTCCCGGAGCGACTCGGAATCGGTGGTCACTGGCTGTCCTTCCCAAGGGTGAGACGGTTGCGGGCCGCGGTGTCGGGGGCGCCTTCGCCGGCCCGGCCGTGGTCGGGAGTGCGGCCGGTGCCGTCCGCCGCGTGCAGCGCGTCGAGGCGGTCGTCCGCGGGGCACCGGCCGCGTGCCACATAGCGCTCGGCGAACTCCGCGACCGCCGCGCGGACGCCGGCCGGGGCGCCCAGCCGGGGCAGCGCCTCCTGCGCCGCCGCGAAACAGGCCACCGCGGCGGAGCGCAGCTCGGGGTCGGTCAGCGCGCCGCGGGCCGCCCGCCGCCACAGCGGATTCCGTGGTGCGGGATGGGAACCGGCCGTCTCCGCCAGGGGTTTGACGATCCGGTAGGCATGCTCGGACGCCTCCGGATCGTCGAACAGCGCCGCCGTGACGGCCAGCGGAACGATCCACCCGGCGTCGCCGGGCTGCGCGTCGATCATGCGCAGCTCCAGATGGCCGCGCGGTCGTACGGGCGGGAAGAGGGTGGTCACGTGGTAGTCGAGGTCCTCCCGGGTCGGGGGTCGGGGTACGCCGGTACGGATCCACTCGCGGAAGGTGAGGCCGGGCGGCGCGTCCCAGGGGCCGTCCGTGCTGCGGATGCACATCACCGGGGCGTCCAGCACATAGCGGGACCACGCGGCGCGCGGGTCGGGGCCCAGCGGCGGGGCGAGCGTCCGGCCCGGGTCGAGCTGCGACCAGACGGCCTGGCGGGTGGTGCGGAAGCCGGTCGGGCTCCCCTCGCTGACCGGCGAGTTGGCGAACGCGGCGGACAGCACCGCGCCGAGCAGGTGCGCGAGCACCCACCGCCTGCCGAGTCCCAGCGTCCCCGGCTCCTCGTACCCGGCGTCCACGCAGACCTGTACGGACGCGGTGGCGCACATCATGGAGCGCCCGGCCGGGCCCCACCGGTCGAGATACGCCTCCATGGCGTCATAGCGCGGCTCGTTGAGGATCCGCCGGGGGGAGTGCCACGGATTGTGGCCGTGGCCCGCGATGCCGAGGCCCAGGTCCCGCATCGCGGGCCGGACCCGTGCCAGATCGTCCGTGACGGACGCGACGCAGGCGCCGAGCGAGGTGGCGGGCAGCGAGCTGAGCTCCAGCTGGCCGCCGGGTTCGAAGCTGAGGGAGGAATGGAGGGGCAGGGCACGCAGTGCGGCTGCCGCGGCGCGCATCCGGGACGGTTCGACCGGACATCGAGGGTTGCGCGCGTCGTGCACCAGGAACTCGATCTCGACGCCTATGCGGCGAGGCGGTCCCGTCTTGAAACAGATCCCGTGCAAGTGGGCCTCAAGTTCCGCTTCCGACACTGCCGGCCGTACGCGCATCGCTTCCCTCTCCCCTCCGGGGCGGCGGCTGGATTGCCGTCCTCCACCTAAGCCCCTGGGGGCGTTGCGCTCAAGAGCGCCTGTCCGCCGCGGGCGGTCCCGGGCCGGTGACCGGCCTGGTGAAGAGGGGGTTGGGCACGGAGAAACCCGTACGTCCGTTCGGGTGTCCTGCGACCGCCGCCGGGGGAGGGCGACGGCCGCCCGCCCGCCGCTACTGCCGGTACCCCGCCAGGAAGCGCCCGATCCGGCTGATCGCCGCGTCGAGATCGTCCGCGTGCGGGAGGGTGAGGATCCGGAAGTGGTCCGGGCGCGGCCAGCTGAAGCCGGTGCCCTGGACGACCTGGATCTTCTCCCGCAGCAGCAGGTCGAGCACGAACTTCTCGTCGTCGTGGATCTTGTGCACGGCGGGGTCCAGGCGCGGGAACGCGTAGAGCGCGCCCCTGGGCTTCACGCAGGAGACGCCCGGGATCTCGTTCAGCCGCTCCCAGGCCCGGTCGCGCTGCTCGCGCAGCCGGCCGCCGGGCAGCACCAGGTCCCGGATGCTCTGCCGGCCGCCGAGCGCCGCCTGGATCGCGTACTGCGCCGGGGCGTTGGGGCACAGCCGCATCGACGCGAGGGTGCCCAGCCCCTCCAGGTAGTCCGCGGCGTGCTCCTTGGGTCCGGAGACGACCAGCCAGCCGGAGCGGAACCCGGCCACCCGGTACGACTTGGACAGCCCGCTGAAGGTCAGGCACACCAGGTCGGGGGCGAGCACCGCGGCGTGGTGGTGGACCTCGTCGTCGTACAGGATCCGGTCGTAGATCTCGTCCGCGAAGACCATCAGGTGGTGGCGGCGGGCCAGGTCGAGCATGCCCTTCAGCAGCTCCCGCGGATAGACGGCGCCCGTCGGGTTGTTGGGGTTGATGATGACCATCGCCCGGGTCCGGTCGGTGATCTTCGAGGCGAGGTCGTCGAGGTCCGGCAGCCAGTCGGCGGACTCGTCGCAGAGGTAGTGCACCGCCTTGCCGCCGGCCAGGGTGGTGACCGCCGTCCAGAGGGGGAAGTCCGGCGCCGGGATCAGCACCTCGTCGCCGTCGTCGAGCAGCGCCTGGACGGCCATCGAGACCAGCTCCGAGACGCCGTTGCCGAGATAGACGTCGTCGACGCCGACGTCCGGCAGCCCGGCCTCCTGATAGCGCTGGGCGACCGCCCGCCGAGCCGGGAGGATGCCGCGGGAGTCCGTGTAGCCGTGTGCGCGGGAGAGGTTGCGCATCATGTCCTGGAGGATCTCTTCGGGGCATTCGAAGCCGAACAGCGCCGGGTTGCCGGTGTTCAGTCGCAGCACGCTGTGGCCCGCCTCCTCCAGCGCGTTGGCGTGCTCGATCACCGGCCCGCGGATCTCGTAGCAGACGTCGGCCATCTTGCTGGACTGCTTGAACTGCATGCGGCGGCCTCCCGGTCTCTCGCCCGCCGCGTGGTGCGGCAGTGGTGGACACCGTACTTGGTTTTCCCAACTTCCAACTTGGAAAATCCAACCACATGTCTATCCTGGTGTCATGCCGCGCCGAAGCTATGACCAGTACTGCGCCATCGCCCGAGCCCTGGACGCCGTCGGCGACCGCTGGACGCTGCTGATCGTCCGGGAGCTCCTGGGCGGCTCCCGGCGCTACACGGACCTGCACGCCGACCTGCCCGGCGTCAGCACCGACATGCTCGCCTCCCGCCTCAAGGACATGGAGCGCGACGGCCTGCTCACCCGCCGCCGCCTCCCGCCGCCCGGTGCCGCCTACGTCTACGAACTCACCCCGCGCGGGCGCGCCCTCCTCCCGGCCCTGACCGCCCTCGCCGACTGGGGCGCCCCCGCCCTCGGCGAGCAGCGCCCCACCGACGCGGTCCGCGCCCACTGGTTCGCGGTACCGCTCATGGCGCGGCTGGCCCGGCACTTCACGGACGGCGCGGTACGCGTCATCGACATCGCCCTCGACGAGGGCGCCTTCCACATCACCCTCGGCCCCGGCGACGCGGACGGAGAAGGGGGGACCGCCACCCCCGCCTACGCCGACGGCCCCGCCGAACTCCCCGACGTCCGCCTCGCCTTGGACGCCGCGACCTGCGCCGCCCTCGCGTACGATCGGCTCTCGCTCGCCCAGGCCATCGACTCCGGCCGCATCACGCTCACCCACCCCGAAGGCTGCCCGGAGCCCGTGCCCCTCGCCTGAGCCCTCGCCCCTGCCCCCTCCGGAGGACAACCCCTTCATGACGACGCGCCCCCTGGCGGTCTTCGACCTCGACGGCACCCTCGCCGACAGCGGCCACCGGCAGCACCTGCTGCGCCGCAGGCCGCGCGACTGGACCGCCTTCTTCGCCGCCGCCACCGAGGACCCGCCCCTCCCCGAAGGCGTCGCCCTGGCCCTGCGCAACGCCGAGGACTGTGAGGTCGTCTACCTCACCGGACGCCCCGAACGCTGCCGCCGTGACACCCTCGGCTGGCTCGCCCGGCACGGCCTGCCCGACGGCACGCTGTGGATGCGCCCCGACCAGGACCGCCGCCCGGCCCGGCAGACCAAGCTGGACATCCTGCACCGCATCGCCCGCCACCGCGAGATACGCCATGTCGTCGACGACGACGAACTGGTCTGCGACGCCTGCGAGAAGGCCGGCTTCCGGGTCGTCCGGGCCCGCTGGGCACCCCAGTCCACGACGCTCCGGGACGCCCAGCAGCGGTCCGGCCGTACCTGACCCGAGGGCCGGGCTGCCGGGGGCTTGCCCCGGCCCGGCGCTCCTGTGGGACGGCCACCGCGTGCGGGTGGTCGACTTCGAGGAGTCCGGCCGCAGTCCTGCGCGGCGCCACGGCCACCATGCCCCGGTACCGGATCGAGCTGGCCTTCCCCGGCTACGGGTGGGACTGGGTGTCGGGCAGCGGCCGGCGGGCCGGGCATGTGACGTGGCACGAGGCCGAGGCGCTGCGCAGGCGGGTGGGAGCCGCGTACTGCTTCGACGCGGTGTCGGGCACCCCGCACTTCCGCTACGTGCGGGGCGGCGAGGAGCACCGGGTCTGGTACCAGAACGCGCGGGGCGTATGCGACCAGCTGCCGCTGCTGGCGAAGTACGGGGTGCGCGGGATCGGGCTATGGGCGCTCGGGTTCGAGGACCCGGGCGTCTGGGCGGCGTTCCGCGGCGAGCAGGCGTAGCGCGGCCTCGGACGGGGAACCCTCCGCGGCGGTGTACATCAGCAAGCCCTGGCCGGAGCCGTCCGGGGTGTGCATCATCTCGAAGTCCAGTGTCAGTGCGCCGACCAGCGGATGGTGGAAGTGCTTGGTGCCGAAGGTGCAGTTGCTGACGGCATGGCGCGACCACAGTGCGCTGAACTCGGTGCTCTTCATGGACAACTCGCCGATGAGCTCCGTCAGTTGCGGGTCGTCGGGGAATCGTCCTGCGGCCACCCGCAGGGACGCGACGGCGCGGCGGGCCTCCTGCTCGCGTTCCGGGTAGAGCTCGCGGGTGTGCGGGTCGAGGAAGAACAGCCGCTGGGTGTTGGGGCGGTCCAGGGGGCGGGTGGGGCTGTCGAAGCAGAGGTGGCCGGCGAGCAGCGCGTGGCCGAGGCGGTTCCAGGTCAGTACCTCGAAGCGGGGGCCGAGGGCCACGGCGGGGACGCCGTCGAGGGCGGAGAGCAGCTGCCGGACACCGGGCCGGGCCTTGTCGTGGCGGACCGCGGGGCGGCGGCGGGTCCGCGCCGGGCGGGACAGCTGGTGCAGATGGGCGCGCTCGTCGGGGCTCAGCCGGAGCGCGCGGGCCAGCGCGTCGAGCACCCCCTCGGAGGCGTGGTGGCTCTGGCCCTGTTCGAGGCGGGTGTAGTAGGCCACGCTGACGCCGGCCAGCTGGGCGAGTTCCTCGCGCCGCAGGCCGGGGACCCGGCGGCGCGCCCCGTAGGAGACCAGGCCGACGTCCTCGGGCTGGAGCCGGGCGCGGCGGGTGCGGAGAAAGTCCCCCAGTTCGGTGGGGCCGGTGGCGGGTGCGTCCATACCGGCCAGTCTCCGCCACCGGCCGGCGGGCAGCCTGTCCCTGTCAGTGCCAGGCTCGCGGGGCGGGCGGTCGGCGGAACCCGCGCGGCGGGTCGGCCGGGACTGTTCCGTCAGGGATACCGACCGCTTAGTATGCCCATGGCGAGGGTCCGCTGCGGCCCCGCACCAGCCGAGTGACCGAGGTCTGTGGAGGCATCAGGTGAAGGCATGGCGCGTACACGCGAACGGCGAGCCGCGGGAGGTGATGCGGCTCTCGGAGGTGCCGGATCCGCGACCGGGACCGGGGCAGCTGCTGCTACGGGTCCGGGCCGCCAATGTGAACTTCCCGGACGCGCTGCTGTGCCGCGGCCACTACCAGGTCCGGCCGCCGCTGCCGTTCACCCCGGGCGTGGAGATCTGCGGCGAGGTGCTGGCCGCGGGCGAGGGGGCGGCCGGCGAGGTCGGCGCGCGGGTGCTGGCCCAGCCGCCGCTGCCCGACGGCGGCTTCGCCGAGTTCGTGGTGGTCGAGGCGGCTACGGTGCGCCCTGCCCCCGAAGCACTGGACGACGCCGAGGCCGCCGCACTGCACATCGGCTACCAGACCGGCTGGTTCGGACTGCACCGCCGGGCCCGGATCCGGGCGGGCGAGACGCTGCTGGTGCACGCCGCGGCCGGCGGGGTCGGCAGCGCCGCCGTGCAGCTGGGCAGGGCCGCCGGCGCGCGCGTCATCGGCGTCGTCGGCGGCGCCGAAAAGGCGCGTACCGCCCGGGAGTTGGGCTGCGATGTGGTGCTCGACCGGCGCCGTGACGACATCATCGCGGCGGTGAAGGAGGCCACCGGCGGGCGGGGCGCCGACGTGGTCTACGACCCGGTCGGCGGCGACGCGTACGCGCAGTCCGTCAAGTGCATCGCCTTCGAGGGCCGCATCGTCGTCGTCGGCTTCGCCAGCGGCACCATCCCCACCCCCGCCCTCAACCACGCCCTGGTCAAGAACTACTCCGTCCTGGGCCTGCACTGGGGCCTCTACAACACCAAGGACCCGGCCGCCGTCGACACCTGCCACGACGAACTCACCAAGCTCGCCGCCCAGGGGGCGGTCACACCGCTGATCGGCGGCCGGGTGCCGCTGTCGGGCGCAGCCGAGGCCGTCCAGCGGGTCGCCGGCGGCGACTCCATCGGACGCCTCGTCGTGGTTCCCGGAACGGAGGAGACGTGATGACCGACGCCGCCGAACTGCGTCGGCGCACCGCCGAGTTGCTGGCCGCCAACCCTCCGGGGGGCACGGACCGGCTGGACTTCCTGCGGGCCCGTTTCGACGCCGGGCTGGCCTGGGTCCACTTCCCCGAAGGGCTCGGCGGACTGGACGCGCCGCGCGCCCTCCAGGCCGTCGTCGACGCGGAGCTCGACGCCGTCGGCGCCCCCGGGAACGACCCCGGCCGGATCGGCATCGGCCTCGGCATGGCCGCGCCCACCATCCTGCGCTACGGCACCGACGAGCAGCGGCGGCGGTTCCTGCGCCCGCTGTGGACCGGCGAGGAGGTGTGGTGCCAGCTCTTCAGCGAGCCCGGCGCCGGCTCCGACCTGGCAGCGCTCGCGACCCGGGCGGTACGCGACGACGGCGGGGACTGGATCGTCGACGGGCAGAAGGTGTGGACCTCCAGCGCGCATCTGGCGCGCTGGGCGATCCTGATCGCGCGCACCGACCCCGACGTGCCCAAGCACCGCGGCATCAGCTACTTCGTCTGCGACATGACTGACCCGGGCGTCGAGGTGCGCCCGCTGCGGCAGATCACCGGCGAGGCCGAGTTCAACGAGGTGTTCCTGACCGGCGTGCGCATCCCGGACGCGCACCGGCTCGGCGAGGTCGGCGAGGGCTGGCGGGTCGCCCAGACCACGCTGATGAACGAGCGGGTCGCCATCGGCGGCGTCCGCACCCCCCGCGAGGGTGGGGGCACCCCCGCCGAAGGCAGGGGGAGCATGATCGGCGTCGCCGCCGCCGACTGGCGGGCCCGCCCCGAACTGCGCACCCACGACCTGCACCGGCGGCTGCTGACGCTCTGGGTGGAGGCCGAGGTCGCCCGGCTGACCGGCGAGCGGCTGCGCCAGCAACTCTCCCCCACTCTCAACTCCGTTCGAGCGGGAGGTGCCCCCACGGGGCAGCCGGGCCCCGAGGGCAGCGGGATGAAACTGGCCTTCGCCCGGCTCGCCCAGCAGATCAGCGGCTGGGAGGTGGAGTTCCTGGCCGAGGACGGGCTGGCCTACGACGACTGGACGCTGCGCCGCCCCGAAGGCGTCGACTTCACCGGCCGCGAGGCCGGTTACCGCTATCTGCGCGCCAAGGGGAACTCCATCGAAGGGGGCACCTCCGAAGTGCTGCTCAACATCGTCGCCGAGCGCGTGCTGGGCCTGCCGCCCGAGCCGCGTACCGACAAGGACGTCGCGTGGAAGGACCTCCCCCGATGACCACCGCCACCGACATGCCGGATCCCGACCTCCTCTACAGCGACGAGGAGGAGGCGCTGCGCGCCGCGGTCCGCGCGCTGCTCGCCGACCGCTGCGATCCGGCCACCGTGCTCGCCGGCGTGGAGTCCGGCCGGCCGTACGACGCGGAGCTGTGGCGGGCGCTCGCCGTGGACATCGGCACCGCCGGGCTGCTGGTCCCGGAGAAGCTCGGCGGGCAGGGCGCGAGCGCCCGCGAGGCCGCCGTCGTCCTGGAGGAGCTGGGCCGCGCGGTCGCACCGGTGCCGTATCTGACCAGTGCGGTGGTCGCGGTCAGCGCGCTGTTGGGCTGCGACCCGTCCCAGGAGGCGGTCGCCGGGCCGCTGGCCGCGCTGGCCGAGGGCAGCGGCACCGGCGCGCTGGCCGTCCCGCTGCCGGCCGCGCCCGGCGGGAGTGCCCCGCCGACCGTACGGGCCGACGCCGCCGGCGCGCTCACCGGCCGGGTCGGCTCGGTCGCGGACGCGGCGGGCGCCGGGCTGCTGCTCGTGCCGGCCGAGGGGCCCGACGGCCCGGCCCTCTACGCGGTCGACGCCGCTGCGCCGGGCGTACGGGCCGAGGCCGTCACCCCGCTCGACCTCACCCGCCCCCTCGCGCACCTCACCTTCGACCGGGCCCCCGGACGCCTGCTGGCCACCGGCGACCGGGCCCGGGCCGCGGTGGACCGCGCGCTGCTCACCGGGGCCGGCCTGCTCGCCTCGGAGCAGCTGGGGATCGCCGAGTGGTGCCTGACCGAGACGGTGCGGCACACCGCCGAGCGCACCCAGTTCGGCCGCCCGGTCGGCTCGTTCCAGGCGCTCAAGCACCGGATGGCCGCGCTGTGGCTGGAGGTCGGCTCGGCCCGCGCCGCCGCCCGCAACGCCGCCGGCGCGCTGGCGAGCGGCAGTTCCGACGCCCCGGTGGCGGTCGCGGTGGCCCAGGCGTACTGCGCGCCGGTGGCGGTGCACGCCGCCGAGGAGTGCATCCAGCTGCACGGCGGCATCGGCATGACCTGGGAGCACCCGGCGCATCTCTTCCTCAAGCGTGCCAAGAGCGATGAACTCGCCCTCGGCACGCCGGGGCGGCACCGGGACGCGCTGGCCGCACTGGTCGACCTGGCCGCTCCGTAGCCGGCGTCCGGGTTCCGGGATCCGCCGCGTCGCCACCGGTCCGGCCGGCGCCGCGGTGGATCCAACGGGCCCGCGGCGCACGCCGGTTGGCGGCCCGGCCCGGCCGGCCGCGCACTCAGTCGGTGACGGAGAACGGCTTGCTGTAGGCATGGACCGCTCCGTCGCCGGCGACCACCTCCACGGAGTACGCGGGGCCGGGCCGCACCCGCGGCAGGGTGACGATCGCCTCGCCGGCCGCCGCGGACCCGGCCCGTGGGGAGACCCGCGCCACCCGCTGGGCGCGACCGCGGCCCGCCGCCGCGTTCAGCCAGACGTCCACGTCGGCACCGGTGGTGTTCGTCCAGGCCACCGGGAAGCTGCCGTGCGCCCGCAGGCTGATCGGGCCGGTGGGGGTGGTGACCTGGATCCGCCCGGCCGGCTGCGGTCCGGTCCGGGGCCGCCCGGGGGCGCGGGCGATGGCACCCAGCGCGGTGGTCGAGGCACGGGCGGCCGAGCCGCCCCGGACGGCGCCGGTGTCGTCGACGAGGGCGGCGTTGGCGGGGTCGGGCGTCGGGAGCGGGGTCTTCTGGAAGCCGGGGTGGTGCGAGGGGGCGAGATCGAGAACCAGTATGCAGCCGACAGCGGTGGCGGCGACGGTGATGGCGAGGGAGTTGGCCATCTCGGCGGCCCTGCCCATCGTGTCCTCCTTATCCTCGGGGGAGGGACGAGCCGGAACATCCCCGGTGACCTTGATCATCAAAAACGGCACGCGGAGCGACCACCCGGCCGGGCAGCTCCCGCGCGACAGGGCCGGAAAGAGCGTGCATACTGCGCCGCCGGCGGGCCCTTCCCGGTGTGCCGCCGGTCACCGTCGGAGGGTGTCTTGAAAGTGCGGTTCGGGTAGCGTCGAAGCCATGAAGACCGCAACCCGGCGTGTGCTGATCGGACCGGTTCTCCTGCTGCTGGCCGCTCTGCTGGCGGTGGCCGCGGTGGCCGCACCGGGCGCGTATGCCGCAGGTGGGCTGGACGAGGCGGCGGCCGCGCTGCGCAAGGGGCCCGTCTACGTGGACCCCCGCGCCTCGGGTCAGTTTTCGGCCAGCCAGGCGGACGCCCTCGCCAAGAAGATCAAGGACTCCGGCAAGCCGGTCTTCGTCGCCGTCCTGCCCCGCACCTCCGACTACCAGCCCCGGACGCTGCTCCGGGACCTGCGCACCAAGGTCGGCATCAGCGGCGTCTACGCGGTCGAACTCGGCAACGCCTTCAACGCCGGCGCCGACCCCCGCGTCATGCCGCGCAGCGCCGTCCAGAACCTGGTCGGCGCGGTGAACCGCTCCGCGTACCCGACCGTCGCCGAGCGCCTCGACAGCTTCGTCGGCACGGCGGTCGGCGAGGCGCGCGGCCACGCCCCGTCCTCATGGGGCGGCACCGGCGGCACCGGCTTCGACACCGGTACCGCGATCGGCATCGGCGTGCTGATCGTCATCGGCGGCGGCGGTGCCTACGCCATCGCCCGCCGCAACCGCCGCCGGCGCGCCGAGGCGGAGCGCGCCGCCCTCGAAGACCTGCGGGTGGTGGTCGACGAGGACATCACCGCCTTCGGCGAGGAGCTGGACCGGCTCGACTTCGACCCCGGCGAGCCCGGCGCCGACGACGCGATGCGCGCCGACTACACCCACGCCCTGGACGCCTACGAGGACGCCAAGTCGGCGATGGCCGCGGCCGAGCACCCCGGTGACGTGCAGGCCGTCACCAAGGCGCTGGAGGACGGCCGCTTCTCGCTCGCCACGCTGGCCGCCCGCCGCGAGGGCAGGCCGCTGCCCGAGCGCCGGCCGCCGTGCTTCTTCGACCCGCGGCACGGCCCGTCCGCCGTCGACGTGGCCTGGGCCCCGTCCGGCGGCGCCGAGCGCACCGTCCCGGTCTGCGCCGCGGACAAGACCCGCCTGGACGAGGGCCGCGAGCCGCTGGCCCGCACGGTCCGCACCCCACAGGGCGACCGCCCCTACTGGGACGCGGGCCCCGCCTACGGCCCCTGGGCCGGCGGCTACTTCGGCGGCGGGCTGCTCCCCGGCCTCCTGGCCGGCACCGTGCTCGGCCACATGATGGCGTCCACGTCCGCCTACGGCGCCGACTTCGGCGGCTATCAAGGCGCGGACGGCGGCGAGGTCACCGGCGCCGACTTCAACCCCGACGACTTCAGCGGCGGGTTCGGTGGTGACGGCGGCTTCGGAGGCGGCGGCGACGGAGGCTTCGGCGGCGACTTCTGACCCGGTACCGCCCCGGGCCCGGCTCCTCTCCAGGGGCCGGGCTCCTCGTATGCCCCGGCAGGGCCCCCGCTAACAGCCCTCCTCCGTAACGGAGTTGGCCAGCACCGCCCGCTTTGCTCCCAGGAAGCGCGCATAGCGCGGCCGGGCCGCGAAGTCGCCGTAGTGCCACACGGCCGGCCGGCCCACCTCCCGGCACAGGTGCAGCACTTGGTCGGGTCCCAGGTGGACGCCCACGTGCGCGCCGTAGCCCGCCGGCCGGTCCGGTACCGGGCCGGCGTCGAAGAGCACCAGGTCCAGCGGGCACGGCGGGTCGGCCGGCCGGGTCGCGTCCCGGTCCGCCCAGAGTTCGGCCGAGCGCAACGGGGGGACCAGCAGGCCGAAGTGGCGCAGGACGGCGTAGGCGTAGCGCTGGCAGTTGGCGCCGCCGGTGAGGGCGGAGGTCCCGTCCGCCGCGTATGACGGGCATTCAGGTGGCGCCGCTCCCGGATGGCGGACGCCCGAGTAGGCGACGTTGCGCAGCGCCCCGGGCAGCGTGTCGAAGGCGACCGGGCCGCGCACGGAGGGGACTTGGGGACGGGCGTCGGAGGGCACCGCCCCATCATGCAGGTGCTCTCTCCCGTGCCGCCTGTCGCGGGGTCGAGGAGTCTGGGGGCCTGAGCCCGGCCGGATCCGACGTGTACTCGACACCGCGAGGAGATCCCCGATGGAACGCCGCTTTCGCAAGGCCGCTCTGTGGAGTGCGGCCGTGGTCGCCATGCTGGCGGCCGTCGCACCGCACAGTCCGGCACACGCCCTGCCCCAGTCCGACCCCAGTCCCCAGCCCTCGCAGCGCGGCATGCTGGATGCGATGCGCCGAGACCTGGGGCTGACGCCGGCTCAGGCGCGTACCCGGCTCGCGCAGGAGGCCGAGGCGCAGCACACGTCCCTCGCCGTGCGCCGGGCGCTGGCCGTGCCGCCCGCCGGGATGTGGTTCGACAAGCAGACCGGCAAGCTCGTCGTCGCGGTGACCAACGCCGCCGACGTCCGCCGCGTCCGGGCCGCGGGCGCGGTGCCCAAGGTCGTCCGGCACAGCCGGGCCACGCTCAACGGGGTGGTGCGGCAGATCGCGGAACGGGCCGGCCGCGGCGTACCGGGCGTCACCGGCTGGGGCGTGGACGAGCGCGCCAACGGGGTCGTGGTCCGGGTCGACCGCGCGGCGCGGACCAAGCGGACCGCCGGTTTCGAAAGCGCGGTACGGCAGGTCGCCGTCCGTTCGCGGGTCCCGGTCACCGTCGAGCGCAGCGACCAGGCGCCGCGCCAGCAGAGCGGCACGGTCGTCGGCGGCCAGCGCTGGATGCCGGGCACCGAGGGCATCTGCTCCATCGGCTTCTCGGTGACCGGTCCGGGCAGCTACCGCGGCTTTCTGACGGCGGGTCACTGCACCCTCAAGCCCGACCTGCCGGCGTACGGCAAGGACGGCAGCCTGATGGGGATCTCGAACGAGGGCGGGGTGCACAGCGTCAACGGGCGCGACGGCGACTTCGGGCTGGTCACGGTCAACCAGCCGGACTGGCGGCTGAGTTCGGCGGTGGCGGGCCAGGGCGGCAGCCCCGTCGCCGTGACCGGCTCCCAGGAGGGCATCGTCGGGACGTCGGTCTGCCACTCGGGCCAGACCAGCGGGTGGCGCTGCGGCGAGGTCACCCGGACCGGGCAGACGGTGGACTACGGCACCGCCGTCGTCAACGGGCTGTCCTTCACCAACGCCTGCTCGGCGGCCGGGGATTCGGGCGGATCGTACGTCTCCCAGCCCGGCGCCCCGAAGGCCGTAGGGGTGCACTCCGGCGGCGGTGCCGCGACCTGCAAGACCGGCGGGGACACCGTCACCATCTTCCAGCCGATCCAGGAAGCGCTGGAGAAGTGGGATCTGCGGCTGGTGACCGGCACCCCGTGAAACCCGGCCCGGGGCATCCCCGGGCAGTCGCCCCGGACCGATTCATGACCATGCCTTTACGTACTGTTTAATGGCAGCTGCTCAATTGCGAGCAATGCGCAATAACAGTCGATCTTCAAAGGGGTGTGGGCATGACGGCCCGGTCCATACGGGGAGCGGTCGCCGCGGCCACCATGGCGCTTGCGGCGACGGCCTGCGCGGCACCGGACGACGGCCACGGCGCCGGCAGGGCCGCGGACTCCGCCGTCGTCGGGATCGCCCACGAACCGGAGACGCTCAGCCCGCTGCTGGGCTACGGCAAGGACGGCAACTCCAAGATCTTCGACGGACTGCTCACCCACGACGCCGGGATGGCGCTCAAGCCGGCCCTCGCCGCCGCCCTCCCCAAGGTCACCGACGGCGGCACGACCTACACCTACCCGCTCCGCCGGGGCGTCACGTTCAGCGACGGAAAGCCCTTCACCGCCGACGACGTGGTCTTCACCTACCGCACCATCCTCGACGCGAAGACCAACAACGCCTCCAAGGCCGAACTGGACGCCATCGAGAAGGTCGAGAAGAAGGACGACCGGACCGTCGTCTTCCATCTCAAGTACCCCTACGCGCCGTTCGCCGAGCGCACCGTGCTACCCATCGCCCCCCGGCACGTCGCGGGCGAACAGGACGTCAACACCGGCTCCTTCACCACCAGGCCGATCGGCACCGGGCCGTACGTCCTCACCGACTGGTCCAAGGGCGAGAAGCTCACCTTCACCGCCAACCCCCACTACTGGGGCGGGGTGCCCAAGGTGAAGCGCCTCACCCTGGCGGTCATCAAGGACGACGACATCCGCGCCACCCGGCTGCGCTCCGGCGACCTCGACGGCGCCGTCCTGCCGCCCGACCTCGCCGCCACCTTCACGGCCGACAAGGGTCGCACCACCCTCGCCGCCAGGACCTTCGACTACCGCAACGTCACCCTCCCCGGCGCCAACCCGGTCACCGGCGACCGCGCCGTACGCCGGGCACTGGACCTCGCGGTGGACCGCCGGGCCATGGTCAAGGGCATCCTGAGCGGCGCCGGCAAGCCCGCTTACGGGCCGGTGCCCACCGACAGCCCGTGGTTCGCCAAGGGGACCGAGCGCCCGTACGACCTCGCCGAGGCGCGGCGCATCCTGGACGAGGCGGGCTGGACGAAGGGCCCCGACGGCATCCGGGAGAAGGACGGCCGCCGCGCCTCCTTCACCCTCTGGTACCTCTCCGGCGACAAGCTCCGCCAGGAGCACGCGCTGGCCTTCGCCTCGGACATCAGGAAGGCCGGCATCGAGGCCAGGGTCGAGTCCGGCACCTGGGAGGCCATCGCACCGCACATGAAGCAGGACGCGGTGCTCGCCGGCGGCGGCAGCCCCGCCGACCCCGACTTCGACCAGTACCTGCTGCTGCACTCCTCGCTCGCCGGCGACGGCTTCAACAACATGTCGCGGTACGCCGACGCCACCGTCGACGAGCAGCTGGTCGCGGCCCGCCGCACCGACGACCCGGCCGCCCGCAAGGCCGCCTACGACACCATCCAGCGGCGGCTGGCCGACAACCCCGCCTATGTCTTCCTCACCCACGTCGACCACCTCTACGTCATCGCCGACCGCTGGCAGGGCCTGACCACCCAGGTCGAGCCGCACGACCACGGACTGGCCTCCGGCCCCTGGTGGAACGCAGAGGACTGGCAGCCCGCGAAGTGACCGCCCTGTCCTCGCTGCCCTGGGGGCCGATGGCGCGGATGACCGCACGGCGGGCGCTGCTCGCCGTGCCGGTCCTGCTCGCCGTCACCCTCGGGGTGTTCGGGATCGCCGCGGCCTCGCCCTTCGACCCGGTGCAGGCGTACGCCGGCACCGCCGGGCTGACCGCCTCGCAGCAGAACCTCGACCAGCTCCGGCACAACCTCGGCGCCGACCGCCCGCTGCTCGCCCGCTGGTGGGAGTGGCTGACCGGCGCCCTCACCGGCGACCTCGGCGACTCGGCCTCGCTGCGCGCCCCGGTCTCCCAGGTCATCGGCGAACGCATCGGTTGGTCCGTGCTGCTGTGCGCCCTCGCCTTCACGCTCGCGGTGCTCGCCGGCACCCTGCTCGGGGTGCTGGCCGCCCGGCGCCGCGGCGGCCTGCTCGACCGCGCAATCACCTCCGCCGCCTACACCCTCGAAGCCGCGCCGCCGTTCTGGCTCGGACTGCTCGCCGTCTGGCTGGGCGCGATCGAACTGGGCGTGCTGCCGCCCGGCGGACTCACCGACACCGGTAGCGACGTCGCCACCGCGGGCCAGATCGCCCGCCATGCGCTGCTGCCCGCACTGGTGCTGGCCGTCTCCCAGCTCCCGTGGTTCGTGCTCTACGTACGGCAGGGCGTCGGCGACGCGCTGGACGAGGACCCGGTACGCGGTGCCAGGGCGCGCGGACTGCGGGAGCGGACCGTACTGCTCGGGCACGCGCTGCGCTGCGGACTGCTGCCGGTGCTGACCCTCGTCGGCTCCCGGGTCCCGGAACTGATCACCGGTGCGCTGCTGGTCGAGACCGTCTTCAGCTGGCCGGGCATCGCCGCCGCCACCGTCCAGGCGGCCACCGGCGTGGACTTCCCGCTGCTGGCCGCGCTGACGGTGCTCGCCACCGCCGCCGTGCTGGCCGGCAACCTGCTGTCCGACCTGCTGTACGGACTGGCCGACCCGAGGGTGGGGTTCGATGGCTGACACCACCAAGGCCCTTGAGGTGCACGGTGGTTGGCGCGACGTACCGGCCGCCGGACGCGCGGCCGGCGGCCGTACGGGGCGTGCCCTGCGGATGCGGGTCTGCGCCGGGCTGCTCGCGCTCGTCGTCCTCGCCGCGCTCGTCGTCCCGCCGCTCCTCCCGCTGGACCCGCAGGCGGTGGACCTGGCCGCCAAGCTCCAACCCCCCTCCCCGGCCCATCCGTTCGGCACCGACGAGGTCGGCCGCGACCTGCTGCTGCGCTGTGTCCACGGGCTGCGGGTGTCGCTGCTGGTCGGAGTGGTCGCGGCGCTGGCCGCCAGCGTCCTCGGCACCGCCGTCGGCGCGCTGGCCGGCGCCCTCGGGGGCTGGGCCGACCGCGCCGTGATGCGCGTGGTCGACCTCTTCTCCTCCGTGCCGCACCTGCTGCTGGGCATCTTCGTCGTGGCGATGTTCCGGCCCGGCGTCTGGCCGGTGATCGTCTCGGTGGCGCTGACGCACTGGCTGTCGACCGCCCGCATCGTCCGCGCCGAGGTGCTCTCGCTGCGTTCCCGGCCGTATCTCGACGCCGCGCTCACCGGCGGCGCCTCCCGCCGCCGGGTGATGGTCCGTCACCTCCTGCCCGCCGTACTCCCGCAGGCCGGACTCGCCGCCGTCCTCATGGTCCCGCACGCCATCTGGCACGAGTCCGCGCTGTCGTTCCTGGGCCTGGGGCTGCCCGCCCACGAGGCGAGCCTGGGCATCATGGCCAACGCCGCCCGCGGCTCCCTGCTGGCCGGGGCCTGGTGGCCCACGCTCTTCCCCGGCCTGTTCCTCATCGTCCCCACCCTCGCCGTCGCGGGCCTGGCCGGCGCCTGGCGGGAGCGGATCAACCCGCGCCGCCGATCGGAGCTGATGCTGTGACCGCCACCGACCCCACGGGCGCCGGTGGCCGGCCCGTGCTGTCCGTCCGCGGGCTGTCCGTCCGCTTCCGGATGCCCGGCGGACGGTCGGTCGCCGCGGTCACCGACGCCACCTTCGCGCTGGCGCCGGGGGAGTGCCTGGCCCTGGTCGGGGAGAGCGGCTGCGGCAAGTCCGTGCTGGCGTCGGCGCTGCTCGGACTGCTGCCCGGCAACGCGCAGACGGCCGGTACGGCGCTGCTGTCCGACGGCCGCGCGGAAACCGAGCTGCTGACCGCGTCCGAGGCCGAGCTGGCCCGGTCGGTCCGCGGCCGGCGCATCGGTCTCGTACCGCAGAGCCCGGCCGCGCACCTCACCCCCGTACGCACCGTACGCGCCCAACTGGAGGAGATCGTAAGGGAGTTGGCCGGGGTCAGGGGGCGGGTGGAGCTGCGGGCGGCGGCGGAGCGGGCCGCCGGGCGCGCCGCCTTCCCGCCGGACCACCTCGACCGCCACCCCCACCAGCTCTCCGGCGGCCTGGCCCAGCGCGCCGCGACCGCGCTCGCGCTGGTCGGCGACGCACCGCTGCTGCTCGCCGACGAGCCGACCACCGGCCTGGACCGCCCGCTGGTGGACCGTACCGTCGACGAGCTCAAGCGGCACACCGGCGGCGACCGTGCACTGCTGATGATCACTCATGACCTGGCGGCGGCCGAGCGGATCGCCGACCGGGTCGGCGTGATGTACGCCGGCCGGATCGTCGAACTCGCCGACGCCCAGCGGTTCTTCGGCACCCCCGGACCCCGGCACCCCTACGCCCGTGGACTGCTCGCCGCGCTGCCCGACCGGGCCTTCACCCCCATCCCCGGCATGCCGCCGGAGCTCGGTGCGCTGCCGGACGGCTGCGCCTTCGCCGCCCGCTGCGACCGGGTCACCGCGCGCTGCGCGCAGGTCCCCGCCCCTTATGACGGTGTCGCCTGCCACCACCCGGTCACGGCGGGGAAGGACGCACGCCATGCTTGAACTGCGCGACATCACGGCCGGATACGACCGCCGCGCCCCGGTCGTCCGTGGCCTCTCGCTCACCGTCGCTCCCGGGGAGGCGGTCGGGCTGCTGGGTCCCAGCGGCTGCGGCAAGTCCACCCTGGCGCGGGTCGCTGCCCTGCTGCACCGGCCCGACGTCGGCACCGTGACCGTGGACGGCGAGCCCGCCCGGGGCTGGCGGTACCGCGCGCCCCGGGAACTGCGCACCGCCTTCGGCGTGCTGTTCCAGCAGCCCCGGCTCTCCGCGGATCCCCGCCTGCGTCTCGCCGAGTTGATCGCCGAGCCGCTGCGCGCCACCGGCCGCCGAGCCGAGGTCCCGTCCCGGGTGGGGGAGTTGGCGGACCGGGTCGGCCTCGGCGCCGACCTGCTCGCCCGCCGCCCGCACGAGGTCAGCGACGGCCAGCTGCAACGCGCCTGCCTGGCCCGCGCCCTGGTACTGCGGCCGCGCTGGCTGATCTGCGACGAGATGACCGCGATGCTGGACGCCTCCACCACCGCGGCGCTGGTGGCCGTCGTGGAGTCGTACCGCCGGGAGAGCGGTGCCGGACTGCTCGCGGTCGGCCATGACCGCACCCTCCTGGAGCGCTGGTGTGACCGGACGGTCCGCTGGGCCGAGTTGGGCGGCTCCCCGGAAATGCCGCCCGCCCGCTGATCACCGCCGCCTACGATGGCCGACCAGGAAGCCGGGAGCGGGTACCCGTAGCGGGGACCCAGGAGAAACGGGAGAGATCGTGGCGGACGGGGCGAAGGCAGTGGTGGACGCGAACGGGACTCCGGAGGCAGGGGCGGCCGAGCCGTTCACCGTGCCCGTCACCGTCCGGGGCTATGAGACCGACACCCAGGGCCACCTCAACCAGAGCGTCTACCTCCAGTACGCCGAGCACGCCCGCTGGTCGCTGCTCCAGGCGTGCGGCATCGGGCAGAGCGCCATGGTGGCCACCGGCGTCGGCCCGGTGACCGTCGAGACCACCATCCGCTACCGGCGCGAGCTGCGGGCCGGCGACGAGGTCGAGGTGAGCGCCGCGATCGTCTGGGGCGAGGGCCGGACCTTCGTCTTCGAGCAGACCGTGCGCAAGACGGACGGCACGGTGGCCGCTGAGATCAGCGCTGTCTGCGGGCTGCTGGACCTCACCGAGCGCAAGTTGCTCAAGGACCCCGGGTCGGTGCTGCGCACGCTCGCTGACGACCCGACACCGCTCGGCCTGACCGCGAAGTGAGGCGGCCGGGGGAGACGCACCCCGCGCCTCCCCCGGGTCACGACCCGCCGCGCGCCGGCACCACCAGTACCTCCGTGCCGCCCGCGCGCACCGCCCGTACCTGCTCCGCCGGCAGCCCGTCGTCGACGATCAGCAGGTCGAAGTCGGCCAGCGGCGCCAGTGCGTAGAGCCCGTCCTTGGTGAACTTGGTGTGGTCGGCGACCAGCACCCGCCGCGCCGCGCTCTCCATCATGGCCCGTTTGACCTGCACCGTCTCCGGTGAGGTGTGGTAGCAGCGGCCGTTGGCGACGGCCGTGGTGGACAGGAACAGCACATCGGCGCGGTAGGCCCGTACGGCGTCCGCGGTGTGCAGCCCCATGAAGGCGTCATAGGCCGGGAAGTACGCCCCGCCGAGCGTGATCAGCGAGATGCCGGGCTCCTTGGCGAGCGTGGTGATGGCCGGCAGCGAGTTGGTGATCACGGTCAGCGGCGTGTGCTCGACGGCCTGGTGCGCCAGCAGCAGACAGGTGGTGCTGTCGTCCAGCAGCACCGTCTGGCCGGGAACCAGCAGCCGTGCGGCGGCCCGCGCCAGCAGCTGCTTGGTCGCCGCCATGGTCGCCATCCGCTCCGCCACGCTGCCGTGGAACTGCGCCGACGGCAGCCCGGTCGCCCCGCCCCGCACCTTGCGCAGCCAGCCCTGTGCCTGGAGCGCGTCCAGATCCCGGTGGGCCGTCATCAGGCTGATCCCGAACTCGGCGGCGAGGTCCGAGGTCCGGACGAACCCCCGGGCGATCACGCTCTCCCGTATCCGGCGCCGCCGTTCCTCCTGCGCCTCGACCCGGTCCATGGCCCCGTTCCTTCCCGCCGCCGCGCGGCGCACCGCGCTCCCGGCACGGCCCGCCCGCGTGAACTCGCCACGTTATGTTCGCACGGATTTAACACGGTGCCCGCGGGCGAGCGCACCGCAGATGCCGATTCCGCTCCGACGCAACACGGCAGGTCGCCGCCCCGATGCGAAGATTCCGGCCACCCTTGACGCCCCTTTCACGCCAGCGGTTGCATCACTGCGTCCTCCACCGGCCGCCGCCGAAACCCGCCGCAGAATCCCGCCGCAGAAAGGGGAGCTTCGATGACGAACCCTCCTCCGCGTCCGCCGATCACCCGCCGGACGCTGATCACCCGTCTCGGCATCCCGCCCACCCTCGCCTGGGGCTACCTCGGGCTGCTCCTCTTCATGGTCGGAGACGGAGTCGAGTCCGGCTACCTCTCGCCGTACCTCATCGACCGCGGCATCCCGGAGTCCCGGGTCGCGCTCCTGTTCACCGTCTACGGCATCGCCGCCGCCCTCGCCGCCTGGCTCTCCAGCGTGCTCGCCGACCTGTGGGGCCCGCGCCGGGTGATGTGGACCGGACTCGTCATCTGGGCCGCCTTCCAGCTGCTCTTCCTCGCCGCCGCGATCCCGTCCTCCAGCTATCCGCTGATGCTGCTCGGCTACGGACTCCGCGGTCTGGGCTACCCGCTGTTCGCCTACGGGTTCCTGGTCTGGATCGCCGGCGTCGCGCCCCGCGCACGGCTGGGCACGGCGATGGGCTGGTTCTGGTTCGCGTTCACCGGCGGGCTGCCGACGCTCGGTTCCCTGGTCGCCGGCGGGCTGATCCCGCGCATCGGCGCCTACGCCACGCTGTGGGCGGCGCTGGCCCTGGTGGCCGCCGGCGGGCTGATCGCGATGCTGCTCGTCCGCGACGACCACGGCGGCAGGCGGCAGCGGCCCGAGGGCGAGGGGCCGCTGGCCACCCTGCTCGGCAGCGTCACGATCCTCTGGCGCAACCCCCGGGTCGGCGCCGGATCCGTCGTACGGGTCATCAACACCGCGTCGCAGTTCGGGTTCTTCGTCATCCTGCCGATCCACTTCACCAAGACCGTCGGCTTCGGCCTCACCCAGTGGCTGCACCTGCTCAGCGCGATGTTCGCCACCAACATCTTCGCCAACCTGCTCTTCGGCGTGGTCGGCGACCGGCTCGGCTGGCGGCGCACCATCGCCTGGTTCGGCGGCGCCGGCTGCACCCTGAGCACCCTGCTCCTCTTCTACGTCCCGACGACCGCGGGCCCGAGCTTCCCGCTCGCCTTGGCCGTGGCCGCGTTCTACGGGGCTACGCTGGCGGGATACGTACCGATATCAGCGTTGATGCCTTCTCTGGAGCCGCGGCACAAGGGACAGGCGCTGGCCGCGCTCAACCTGGGCGCCGGCGCCAGCACCTTCGTCGGACCCGCCGTCGTCGCGGCCTTCGTCGGGCCGCTCGGCGTCGAAGGGGTGGTCTGGATCTTCGCGGGGATGTACGCGGTGAGCACCGTACTCACCCTCTTCCTGAAGCTGCCGGACGAGTCGGCCGCGGGGGCGGGCGCCGGCCGGGACGCCACCGCGCCGCACACCGCCTCGGCCCGGGCGTGAAAGGACACCACTGATGTCCGTACTGACCATCGACGTCGGCACCACCGTCATCAAGTCCGTCGTCTTCGACGACCAGGGCACCGAGATCGCCGTCTCCCGGGTCGCCACCGAAGTGCTCCGCCCGCACCCCGGCTGGGCCGAACAGGACATGGACGCCGTCTGGCACGCCGTCGTCCGCACCGTCCGCGAGGTCCTCACCGAGCTGACCGACCCGGTCTGGCTGGTCTCCTTCACCGCACAGGGCGACGGCGTCTGGCTCGTCGACGACCGCGGGCGCCCCACCGGCCCGGCGATCCTCTGGTCCGACGGCCGCGCCGGGGACCAGCTCACCGCCTGGCAGCGCGCCGGAGTCCTGGAAGCGGCCTTCCGCCGCAACGGCTCGCTGACCTGCACCGGCATGCCCAACGCCCTCTTCAGCTGGCTCGCCGCCCACGACCCGGACCGGCTCGCCCGCTCCGCCACCTCGCTCACCGCCGCCGGCTGGCTCTTCCTCCGCCTCACCGGCGTGTGCGCCAGCGACGAATCGGACGCCTCGGCGCCGTTCCTCGACCACACCACCGGTGACTACGACCCGGAGATCCTCGACCTGTTCGGCCTGGCCGCGTACGCCCGGCTGCTGCCCACCGTCCTCGGCGAGTCCCAGCGGATCGCCGAGATCACCCGCGAGGCCGCGGACCAGCTGGGGCTGCCGGCCGGGCTACCCGTCGTGATGGCCCCGTACGACATCGCCGCCACCGCCCGCGGTGTCGGCGTCGTCAACCCCGGCCAGGCGTGCAGCATCCTCGGCACCACACTGTGCACCGAGATCGTCCGCACCGAGATCGACACCACCGGCGAACCGTCCGGCATCAACATCGCCTACCGCGGGCGCGAACGCGTGCTGCGCGCCTTCCCCACCCTCAACGGCGCCGAGGTCCTCGGCTGGGCGGCCCGGCTGCTGCACCTCCCCGGGCCGCCGGAACTGGCCCGCCTGGCCTTCGAGTCGCGGCCCGGCGCCCGCGGCCTGATGTTCCTGCCGTACCTCTCCCCGGCCGGCGAGCGCGCGCCGTTCCTCGATCCGGCCGCCCGCGGCTCCTTCTGGGGCCTGTCCCTGGAGCACACCCCGGCCGACCTCGCCCGCGCCGTCTTCGACGGGCTCTCGCTGGTCCTGCGCGACTCGCTGGCGGCGGCCCGCACGGACGTCACCGAGCTGCGGCTGTGCGGTGGCGGTGCCAACAGCGACGCCTGGTGCGCGCTGATCGCCGACGCCACGGGAGTGCCCACCGCCCGCTCCTCGGACACCGAACTCGGCGCCAAGGGGGCGTTCCTCACCGGCCTGGTCCGTACCGGCGCGGAGAGCAGCATGCACCGCGCCGCGGACAAGTACGTCCGGATGCAGCGGAGTTGGCGGCCCGACCCGGAGCGCACGGAGTTCTACGCCGCGCTCTACGAAGACTTCCTCCACTGGCGCGCCATCACCCGGCAGGCGGGCTGGCGGGGCGCCGCGACCTGGCCCCCGGACGCCCGGCCAACGGCCCCCGGCACGTCCGGCACATCCGCCACGTCTGGGACGTCTGGGACGTCTGGGACGTCTGGGACGTCTGGGACGTCTGCCACGTCTGCCACGTCGACGGTTCGCCGCATCGACACCACCCACCACCCCGCCGCGACCCCCGCCCCTGGAGGCACCCGTGTCTGACCAGCACCCTCCCGGAACGACCGCCCCCCTCGACGGCATCTGGCTCGGCCTCGACCTCGGCACCCAGAGCGCCCGCTGCCTCGCCGTCGACGGCACCGGGCAGGTCCTCGCCGGCGCCGCCCGCCCGCTCACCAGCCGGCGGGTGGGCAGACGCCATGAGCAGGACGCCGAGGAGTGGTGGAGCGCGCTGTCCGCGGCCTGCCGGGAGGCGCTGGAGGGCATCGACGCCACCCGGGTCCGGGGGCTGGCCGTCGACGGCACCTCCGGCACCGTCCTGCTCGCCGACGCGCACGGCACCCCGCTCACCCCTGGGCTGATGTACGACGACGGGCGCGCCGCCGACCAGGCCGCGGCGGTCAACGAGGCCGGCGGAGCGGTCTGGCGCGAGCTGGGCTACCGCAGCATGCCGCCGTCCTGGGCCTTGCCCAAGCTCCGCTGGCTGCTGGACCACGAGCCGGGACTCGCCAACGGAACCCGGCTGCTGCACCAAGTCGATTACGTCACCTGGAAGTTGGCGGGGAGTCAGCTCCCGAGCGACGCCAGCCACGCGCTCAAGACCGGCTACCACCTCGTCGAGGAGCGCTGGCCGCACGAGGTACTGGACCGGCTCGGCGTCCCCGGGGCCCTGCTGCCCGACGTCGTACGGCCGGGCACCGTACTCGGCACCGTCTGCGCCGAGGCCGCCGACGCCACCGGCATCCCCGCCGGAACGGCCGTCGTCGCCGGCATGACCGACGGCTGCGCCGCGCAGATCGGCGCCGGCGCGCTCACGCCCGGCGCCTGGAACGCGGTACTCGGCACCACCCTCGTCCTCAAGGGCAGCAGCGACCACCTGATCCGCGATCCGGCGGGCGTGGTCTACTGCCACCGCGGACCCGGCGAGAGCTGGCTGCCCGGCGGCGCCTCCAGCAGCGGCGCGGGCGTCATCTCCCAGTACTTCCACAGCGAGAACCTCGACGTGCTCACCGAGCAGGCCGCCGCCCTGGACCCGGACGCGGTCGCCTACCCCCTGGTCTCCACGGGCGGCGAGCGCTTCCCGTTCCGCGCCCCCGAGGCCGAACCCTTCATCCTCGGCGACGTCCCCACCCGCGCCGCCGAGTTCCACGCCTACCTGCTCGGCGTCGCCTGCGTCGAACGGCTCTGCTTCGACTACCTCGACCACCTCGGCGCGCCCACCGACGGCCCGCTCACCTTCACCGGCGGCGGCGCCCGCAACGCCTACTGGTGCCGGCTGCGCGCCGAGGTCCTGGGCCGCCCGGTCCACGTCCCCGAACACGCCGAAGGCGCCCTCGGCATGGCCGTCCTCGCCGCCACCGCCTCCGGCGCGAGCCTCCAGGACGCGGCCGCCGCGATGGTCCGCCCCGGCACCGAACTCCGCCCCGACCCCGCCCGCACCGCCCGCTACCTCCCCGTCTACCTCCGCTTCGTCGACGAACTCACCCGCCGCGGCTGGCTCGACCCGGCCGTGGCCGACCACGCCCGCAGGAGGGCCGCGCAGTGACCGACTTCATCCTCGTACGCCACGGCGAGACCGTGTGGCACGCGGAGAACCGCTACGCCGGCCGCTCCGACGTCCCGCTCACCGACCACGGCCGCGAACAGGCGCGCGCCCTCGCCCAGTGGGCCGCCACCGCCGGCCTCACCGCCGTCTGGAGCTCCCCGCTCTCCCGCGCCCGGCTCACCGCCGCCCCCGCCGCCGACGCCTGCGGACTGACCCCGCACATCGACGAACGGCTCTACGAGGTCGACTTCGGCCAGGGCGAGGGCCTGACCCGGGACGAGATGCGCCGGCGCTTCCCGCAGCGGCTGGCCGCCTTCCTCGCCGACCCGGTCGAGAACCACCTCCCCGGCGGCGAGCACCCGCGCCGGGCCGCCGAACGCGCCGCCGCGTGCCTCGCCGACATCGCCCGCGAACAGCCCGACGGCCGGGTCCTCCTGGTCGCCCACTCCACCCTCGTCCGGGTCCTGCTGTGCCACCTGCTGGGCATCCCGCTCGCCGACTACCGCCGGGTCTTCCCCCAGCTGCACAACGGCGCCCTCACCGAGATCCGGGTGGCGCACGGGCAGACCGCGCTGCTGCGCCTCAACGCCCCCGCCCTCGCCCAGACCCCCGCCCTGCGCTGACCGGCCGCACGGCCCACAACGCCCCACCGCCTCTGAGGAGACACACTCCGCATGACCACCACCGTCCTCGCCGCCGGCAACCACTTCATCCGCCCGAGCCTGTTCAGCGCCGCCGTACGCAAGGCGGCCGGCGACACGCCGCTGGAGATACGCGAGCTCCAATTCGGCTGGCCGCACACGCCGTTCGGCCCGGTCGCCGAGGTCATCGAGGCTTCCGGCACCGAGGACGAGATGATCGAGGCCCTCCAGGGCGTCGAGATCTGCGTCACCGAACACGGCCCGCTGACCGAGCGCATCCTCGCCCACTGCCCCGACCTCCGGCTCTTCTGCACCAGCCGCGGCGGACCGGTCAACGCCAACCTCGCGGCCGCCACCCGGCACGGCGTCGCCGTCTGCCACGCCCCTGGCCGCAACGCCACCGCCACCGCCGAACACACCCTCACCCTGCTGCTGGCCGCCGCCCGCGGCGTCGGCGACACCCACACCGACCTGCGCCGCGGCGTCTGGCGCGGCGACTACTACGACTACGACAACTGCGGCATCGAGATCGACGGCGCCACCGTCGGCCTGATCGGCTTCGGCGCCATCGGCAGCCGCGTCGCCAGGGTCCTGCACGCCATGGGCGCCCACGTCCTCGTCCACGACCCCTACGTGCGCCCCGAAGCGCTGGCCGGCATCGCCGAGCAGGTCTCCCTCGACGACCTGCTCACCCGCTCCCGCATCGTCTCGCTGCACGCCCGGGTCACCCCGGAGACCACCGGCATGATCGGCCGCGACCAACTCGCCGCCATGCCGCGCGGCGCGGTGCTCGTCAACTGCGCCCGGGGCGCGCTGCTGGACTACGACGCGGTCTGCGACGCCCTGGAATCCGGGCAGTTGGCCGGCGCCGGCTTCGACGTCTTCCCCGAGGAGCCGATCCCGGCCGGCTCCCGCCTGCTGACCGCCCCCCGCGCCGTCCTCACCCCGCACATCGCGGGCGGCAGCCAGCAGGTCGCCCACAAGGCCGCGGAGATCGTCGCCGGCGACGTCGGCCGCTACCTGCGCGGCGAGCCCCTCCGCCACCAGGCCAACAAGTAAGCCGTACCAAAAGCGCCGGACGGGCTGGAAAATCCAGCCCGTCCGGCGCCTTGAGGACCGGGGTCCGGGGCAGAGCACCGCGCATCCGGACGGGAAGGTCCGGACGGCGGCACTGCGCGCGGTCAGCGCCTCCGCACCAGCGGGAACGGCAGCGTCTCGCGGATCGACAGACCGGTCAGGAACATCACCAGCCGGTCCACGCCGATGCCCAGACCACCGGTCGGCGGCATCGCGTACTCCAGGGCCTGGAGGAAGTCCTCGTCCAGCTCCATCGCCTCCGGGTCACCGCCGGCCGCCAGCAGCGACTGCGCGGTGAGCCGCCGCCGCTGCTCGACCGGGTCGGTCAACTCCGAGTAGGCGGTGCCCAGTTCGGTGCCGAACGCGACCAGGTCCCAGCGCTCGGCGAGCCGCGGGTCGACCCGGTGCTGACGCGTCAGCGGCGAGACGTCGGTGGGGAAGTCCTTGTAGAAGGTCGGCAGCGTGGTCTTCTCCTCGACCAGCCGCTCGTACATCTCCAGCACGATGTCGCCCCGGCCCATCTCCGGCTTCACCGGCACCGACGAGGCGTTGCACAGCCGCCGCAGCGCATCGGGATCGGTGTCCGCGTCGACCTCCTCGCCCAGTGCCTCGGAGATCGCGCCGTAGACGGTCTTGACCGGCCAGAGGCCCGAGATGTCGTGCTCGACCAACCGCCCGTTCTTGTCCGCCTTACGGGCCGTGGCGCTGCCGAACGCCGCGACCGCCGCGCCCTGGATCAGCTCCCGGGTCAGGTTGAGCATCACGTCGTAGTCGGCGAACGCCTGGTACGCCTCCAGCATCGTGAACTCGGGGTTGTGCTTGTACGAGATGCCCTCGTTCCGGAACGTCCGCCCCATCTCGAAGACCTTCTCCATACCGCCCACGCAGAGCCGCTTGAGGTACAGCTCCGGCGCGATCCGCAGATACAGGTCCAGGTCGTAGGCGTTGATGTGGGTCTGGAACGGGCGGGCGTTGGCGCCACCGTGGATCTGCTGGAGCATCGGGGTCTCGACCTCCAGGTAGCCGCGTTCGATCAGCCCCTGGCGCAGGGCCTGCACGGCCGTGCTGCGCGCCCGCACGTTGTCCCGCGCGTCCGGCGAGACGACCAGGTCCACATACCGCTGGCGGACCTTGGCCTCCGGGTCGGACAGACCGCGCCGCTTGTCCGGCAGCGGGCGCAGGCACTTGGCGGTCAGCCGCCACCCGGTCACGAACACGGTCAGCTCGCCGCGGTCGCTGGTGCCGACCTCGCCTTCGGCCTCGACATGGTCACCGAGGTCCACGTCCGTGGCGAAGCGCTCCAGCAGCTCGGCGCCGCTGCCGTCCCGGGTCAGCGCGATCTGCAGATCGCCCGACCAGTCCCGCAGCACCGCGAACAGCACACCGCCGTGGTCGCGGGTGAGCAGCACCCGCCCGGCGACGGTGACGGTCTTACCGGTACGCTCCCCGGCCGCCAGCTCCCGGTGCTCCTCGCAGACCTGGCCGAGGGTGTGCGTCCGCTGCACGCCGACCGGGTACGGGTCCGTACCGGTCTCCCGCAGTCGCTCCAGCTTGCGGTGCCGCACCCGCACCTGCTCGGGCAGCGCGGCCAGCTCCTGCTCCCGCAGCTCCTTCTCGCCGGCCGGCGGCGCCTGCACCAGGCCCAGCTCGTCCAGCGACGGCAGACCCGCGGTGCTCGCCGGGGCCAGCACCCGCTTCTTGTGTCCCTTGCCCCACAGCTTGCCCAGGCTCGGCACGGCCACGAAGCCCTCGGCGATACCGGAGGCCATACCGATCCGGGCCAGCGCACCGGCGTCCGCGTAGCACAGGAACCGCGGGTACCACTCCGGGAGGTACTTCGAGTTCGAGCGGTAGAGCGCCTCCAGCTGCCACCAGCGGGAGAAGAACAGCAGCAGCCGGCGCCAGAACTTCAGCACCGGACCGGCACCGATCCGGGCGCCCTCCTCGAAGGCGGACCGGAAGACCGCGAAGTTCAGCGAGACCCGCCGCACCCCGAGCGTGCCGGCCTGGGCGCACAGCTGGGCGACCATGAACTCCATCACGCCGTTGGGCGCGCTGCGGTCGCGGCGCATCAGGTCCAGCGAGATGCCGTCCTTGCCCCACGGGACGAAGGACAGCAGCGCGATCATCTTGCCGTCGCCGTCGAACGCCTCGGCCAGCAGGCAGTCGCCGTCCTGATCGTCGCCCAGCCGGTCCAGCGCCATCGAGAAGCCGCGCTCGGTCTCGGTGTCGCGCCAGGCGTCCGCGCGGTGGATGACCTCCTGCATCTCCGCGTCGGTCAGCTCGGAGTGGCGCCGTACGCGGAAGGTCGCGCCGGTCCGCTCGACGCGGTTGACGGCCTGGCGGGTGACCCGCATCTCACGGCCGTCCAGATCGAACCCGGCGACGTGCAGGATCGCCTCGTCACCGAGCTGCAGCGCGCCCATCCCGGCGCGGGCGAACGCCTTCGCGCCGTCCTCGCTGGCGCCCATGACGGCGGGCTGCCATCCGTAGCGTCCGGCGACCTCCAGCCACGCCTCGATGGCCGGCGCCCACGCCTCGCGGTCACCGACCGGGTCACCACTGGCCAGGCAGACACCGGTCTCCACGCGGTAGGTCACGGCGGCCTTGCCGCTGGGGGAGAAGACCACGGCCTTGTCCCGGCGGGTGGCGAAGTAGCCCAGCGAGTCCTGGCTGCCGTACTTGTTCAGCAGTGCCCGGATGCGGGCCTCTTCGTCGCCGTGCAGCGCGGCTTCCATCCGCTGCGAGCGGAAGAGGGTGGCGGCGGCGTTCAGCAGCGCCAGCGCGCCCAGCAGTCCGAGGACAGTACCGGTCCAGTGCGGCGGGTGTCCCTCGACGATCCGGCCGCCGACCAGCCCGCCGCAGACGCGGTTGGCGGCCCACAGCAGACGGTTGCCGCCGCCGTGCTCCAGCGACCCGGGCGCCAGCGAGACCAGCCCCCAGCCGAGCAGCACCGCCACCACGAGCCCGGCGCCCAGCACCAGGGAGGCCCGCAGGAACGCACCGCGCCGGGTGATCGCGTAGAACTCCCGGTGCGCGACGAGCAGCAGCACCAGCGCCCCGGCACACAGCACCAGGGAGACGCTGTACTCCCAGTACCCGGCGGCGAGGAACAGCGCGTCCGCCAGGACGTTCAGCATCATGTACGCGACAACAAACCACAGGGCGACCCGTTTGCGCGCGGCCATCGCCGCACCCAGCAGGAAGAGGAAGACCGCGTACGCGAAGTTCGGGGTCACCGGGATGGTGAGCGCGTCCAGCCAGTAGATCACCGAGTGGAACGCGCGCCGAAGGGGCCCGATCAGCGCCGTCAGGGCGCAGAAAAGCCCCAGCACGCTGAAGATGATGGCGAAGCCATTCGGGATGCGGCGCCGGAAGCGCCGCCACCCCGTGAGTTGATCCTGGTCCTGCACGGTGCTCATTCCGTCACATTAGGCTCTGAAAGGGGTTAGCGGCTCGACACAAGGGGCCCTGTATTTCTGCCACTGGTTTGCTGCTGTGCTGCTGCCGACGGGACCGGCCGACCATCCAGTCTCCGATTCCGTCCCTCTGTTGTCTCTCCCTCGTACGGAGGGTTCGGCGGTCGTTCATGGGGGTCACCCACCTGGACCTTGCCATAAAGCAGGCGTAAGTCCGAGTCCGGGAGTGGTGTAGGCGCCCGCATCGAGGTCCGCTCGCACGGCCCCGCTCCGGCCGATGGTGAAGCTCAGACCGTAGTCCCTGGTGAAGAAACGGCCGCCGCCGGAGTCCACGCCGTTGAGTTCGGCGCGCAGTGTGACTTTGGTCCCTGGCTTCCACTCGTCCTCCGGCCGCCAGGCGATCCGGTCCTTGCCGTCCCTGGTGCGCGCCCAGCTCCACGACCCCTCGGTGGGGCTGTCGGTGATCACCTTCAGCCGCCGCTCCACCGCCGCCCGCTGGGTCACCGGGAAGGCGAAGGTGAGGGTGATCGGCTCGGTGACGCCGACCACATCGCCGTGCGGGGCGGGACTGAGCCTCGCCCGGTTCCGCTTGGCCACCTTGCCGGTGGTCAGCGACTCCTTCGCCTCGCCGGTGTCGCCCTGCGGGTTCTTCGTACGGGCGAGTACGGAGTACTTGGTCTCCGGTGCCGCCTTGGCCCGCGACGTCCACACCGTCCCGCCCCCGGAGAGCCCGCCGACCAGCTGCCGGCCCCGGGGGTCGGTCACCGTCACCTCGGTCAGCACGCCGCCGTCGGCGCTCACCCGCAGCCGGTCCCCGGCCTGCACCGTCGCCGTCCCGCTGGCCGCCCCCAGCCCCACCTTCACCGGCTGCCCCTGGGACGCCGACGCCTTGGTGGCGTCGCACGCCGCGAGCGTGCCGAGCCCGATCAGTGGTACCAGCGCGAGAGCGGCATAGAACGACCGTGTCGGCCGGCGGTGCCGGTCGGGGCTCTGGCTCATGGGCAGGGACTTTCCGTCTGCGGTGGGGGAGGAACGGCGGCAATGTCGGCCGCTAAGACGGGCTTTCGCAACACTCCGTTGCGGGGAGTGATGTGATCCATGCCACAACTTCGCCGCGTTGTGGGGTAGTCCGTGAACAGCTGTGATGTGCCGGGAAGTTGAGGTTCCGCCGACGCGGGACGGGTGCGCACCGCGGCGCCGGAAGAAATCCCCGCCAACGCCCAGTGACCGGCAGTGATCACCTGTTTGGAGCACCCGGACTCGAACCGGACATACCTGGAAATGCGCCAAACTGGCCATCTCTTGCCGCCTGTTCGGGCGGCGGTCGAGGAGGTGTGGTGGCCGTGGCCGTGTCCGTCTCGGTGATCCTGCTGCTGGTGGTCCTGATGGTGATCTTCCTGCGCAGCGGCAAGCTCAAGTTCTCGCACGCCCTGGTCTGCGGGCTGCTCGGGTTCTATCTGGCGGGCAGCAGTCTCGCCCCGGACATCCACCACGGGCTGGCCGGCGCGGCCGATGTCGTCAGCAGCGTGCGCCCCTGACGCCGGCCCGCACCCGGTCACCGTAACCGCGCGGTCGCCGAGCGTGCCCCCTGCCCTGATCGGCTTCGACGGCCTCCTCGCCGCCGGCCGCGGGCGCGATCACTCGGTGGAGAAGACCCCGATGGCGTTCGCCACCGGCCGCTCCTTGCCCGTCGACGGATGGTTGCGCACCCGAAGCTCCTGGTCGTCGGGGTCGCGGCTGACGAACGTCGACGATCCGCCGCCGTCCAGATCCATTGCCTCCCGGGCCCCCAGCCGCACCATCAGCTCCGCCAGCTCCCGCACCGTCAGCCCCGTCTGGTGCCGTCCCTTCTCCCCGTCCGTCGCCATCAGATACAGCGTCCGGCCCCGGTCCGCGATGCCCACGGAGGTCCGCATCGTCACCGCGGCGGCGTTCAGCCCGCCCACCGGACGGGCGTTTCGCACGATCGGGAAGCCGCCGACCGCGAACCGCGGCCGGCCCGGCCGCTGCCCCACCAGCCCGTGGCCGATCCGCACCCGCTCGCCGACATGCAGTGTGCGCAGCCGCCGCGCCCCCTCCTCCCGGCCCAGCAGCACCACGCTCCCGGCCGCGATGCCGCCGTGACCCGGCGGGCCGCCCACCTTGGCCACCCGCCCGTGCCGGACCGTGACCTCGGCGGTGTCCTTGGTGCACCCCGCCCCCCGGTCGGTGTCGGTGCCGCAGACCGCGCGCTTGCGGGACACCGGACCCCATGCCGCGGTGAACGCGCCGATCCCGCCCACCGGCAGCGCGTACTGGTTCAGCCCGCGCAGCGGCCAGGAGCCCTCGGCGCTGCGGACCGTGCCGCGCAGCGCCAGCCGATCGAGCCGGGCCCGGTGGTCGCGGCCGACGGCGAGGACGTCCTCGGTGGTCGCGCCGGGCGGCAGTACGGGACCGAACCGCTGGCCGTTCGGCACCGCGCCCTTCAGCTCCCGACCCGAGGACACCGCGGGCCCGACCGGGGCACCGGTCACCGCGACGCCCGGGTGCTGGGCCTCGCTGATGTTGAAGAAATCGCCGTTGACGGCCCCCACCACGTCCTCGTCGTCGGCCAGCTCGGATACCGGGGCGCGCTCGGCGACCGCCGCCGGGTGCAGCAGGTCGACCGAGACGTCCGGATCGGTCAGGTCGACGGTCAGCAGATGGCCGTGCACGGTGCCGCGCGGCAGCCTCATCCGGAACTCGTCGTAGGTCACGCCGGGTGCCACCCGGACCGCTTCCGTATGCTCGATGCCGTGGTCCGCGGCGACGGCCCGGCCACCGTCCGCCAGTCCGCCGCCGACCACGACGCCCCACGCGACCAGCACCGTCGCCGTCGCCCGTGTCCGGCCGAATCGCTGCTTCACGAGAGCCCCCTGACGTCACGTCAACTGTCGCAGGTGCTGGAAGCGCTCACTATGACCCGCGGGTGTCGGGAATCCGTACACCTGCGGAACGGCCGTCGTGTCGCCCGGCGCGGGCGGCACCGCGGCTGGGTGACGGCCCGTCACATGTCCAGGATGTTCTCCCAGAACGCCGCCCTGTTGACCAGTTCCATGTAGCGGGCCCAGTCCCAGTACTGGCCGGGGTCCTTGTGGTCGGTGCCGGGTACCTCGACGTGCCCGATGATGTGCTCGCGGTCCTTGGGGATTCCGTAGCGGTCGCAGACGGCGGCGGTCAGCAGCGCGGACCGGGTGTAGAGGGCGTCGGTGAACCACTTCGGGTCGTCGATCCAGCCCTCGTGCTCGATGCCGACGCTGCGGGTGTTGTAGTCCCAGTTGCCCGCGTGCCAGGCGACGTCCCGCTCGTGGACGCACTGGGCGGTGTAGCCGTCGGCGGACCGTACGACGTAGTGCGCGGCGGCCTTGTGCGTGGGGTCCTGGAAGAGCCGGAGGGTGTCCGGGAAGGTCTCCTGGGTCACATGGATCACGATCATGTCGATCGGGTACCGCGACGGGCGGTGGGCGGCGGTGAAGTTGCCGGGGTTGGCCGGAGTCCAGTGGACCGGGGGGTAGGCGCCGCCGCCGCGTGCGGCCCGTTTCCGGGGTGCCGCGGCGGCGGTGGCCGTGGTGAGGGGGGTGAGTGCGGCGGCTGCGGCGAGCGCGGCCGCGCCGGTGAGCAGCCGCCGTCGGGCCGGGAGATGCGGGTCGGGCTCCATGTGGACTCCTGACAAGGACCGAGGGGTGGTCGCATACATGTCACGCACATGCCGATGAGTTCATCATGCGCAACAGTGCGCGCCCTGCCAAGGGAATGGCCGTTGTGTCCATGGCTTGACCAAAGACGGGCCGCGGTGGTTCGAAAGAGCCCGATCACCCCTGATCGGACGTCACCCGGGTGCCGGACAGGGATTCTGAGGGGACGCCAGAAGGCGGCGCGGCCGGCACCCGGGCGGGGGCGTGGTCAGTGGCCGATCTCGACGTCCTCCAGCACGCCCAGCGCGTCCGGCACCATGACCGCCGCCGAATAGTAGGCGCTGACCAGGTACTTGATGACGGCCTGCTCATTGATGCCCATGAAGCGCACCGACAGACCCGGCCGGTACTCGTCCGGGATACCGGTCTGGTGCAGCCCCACCACGCCCTGGTTCTCCTCGCCGACCCGCATCGCGATGATCGAGCTGGTCTGGTCCGGGTTGACCGGGATCTTGTTGCAGGGCAGCAGCGGAATGCCCCGCCAGGCGCGCACCGCCGTCCCGTCGATCTCGGTGTTCGCCGGGTAGATCCCGCGCGCGTTCCACTCCCGGCCGATGGCCGCGATGGTGCGCGGATGCGCCAGCAGGAACTGGGTCTTGCGGCGCCGGGAGATCAGCTCGTCCAGGTCGTCGGGGGCGGGCGGGCCGCTGCGGGTGTGGATGCGCTGCTTGAGGTCGGCGTTGTGCAGCAGCCCGAACTCGCGGTTGTTGACCATCTCGTGCTCCTGGCGCTCGCGCAGCGCCTCCACCGTGAGCCGCAGCTGCTGGTCCAGCTGGTTCATCGGGTCGTTGTAGAGGTCGGCGACCCGCGAGTGGATCTTCAACACGGTCTGCGCGACGCTGAGTTCGTACTCCCGCGGTGCGCGCTCGTAGTCGACGAAGGTGCCCGGCAGCTCGGGCTCGCCGACATGGCCGGCGGCCAGTTCGATGGCCGCCTCACCGTGCTTGTTCTGCGCGGGCACCAGCGCCGTACGGAAGTTCTCGACGTGCTCGCGCAGCGCCTCCGAACGGCCCAGCACCTCTTCGTACTCGGCGCGCGACAGCGTCAGCGCGGTGCCGCGGGTGACCGCCCGTACGGTGTGCTCCCACTCGGCGTCCGGCCTCAGCAGCGCCACCTCGCCGACCGCGTCGCCGTCGGCGAGCACCGCCACCACGGTCTCGTCGCCGTACTTGCCGGTGCCGAGCCGTTCGAGCTTGCCGTGGGCGATCAGGATGACCTGGTCGGTCGGCGTGCCCCGTTCGGCGAGGATGTCGCCGGGGGCGAAGTCCCGCTGGACGAACCGGTCGGCCAGTGCCTCCAGCGTCGGGTTGTCGTCGAAGCTGCGCAGCGGCGCCATCTCCCGCAACTCCTGGGGAATGACCCGGACTTCGGCGCCCTGGGTGACGAACTCCACCCGGCCGTCGCCGAGCGTGTGGGTCAGCCGCCGGTTCACGCGGTAGGTGCCGCCGCTGACCTCCGTCCAGGGCAGGATGCGCAGCAGCCACCGCGAGGAGATGCCCTGCATCTGCGGCGGCGTCTTCGTCGTGGTCGCCAGCTTGCGGGCGGCGGCGGTGTCCAGGCTGGAGCGCAGCTGCTCGATGCCGGACGCCTGCGGGCCGGAGGTGGGATCCACCGATGTGGTCATGGCGAGGGTTCACCTGTTCCGTTCGGTACGTAACGCTCTGCACGAGCGGTGGAGAAGACAAGGAAGAAGACGTGCGGGAGGGGGCCGGAACGCCGGGTGCGCGGTCCGACCGGACGGCGAGGTGGTTTCCCCTCAGTGGCCGATTTCCACGTCCTCCAGGACGCCGAGCGCATCGGGAACGAGAATTGCCGCCGAATAATAGGCGCTGACGAGATAGTTCATGATGGCCGTGTCGTCGATTCCCATGAAACGCACCGAAAGGCTCGGCTCGTATTCATCCGGAATTCCACTGCGGTGCAGACCGACCACGCCCTGCTTGTCCTCGCCGGTGCGCAGCAGCAGCACCGAACTCGTCCGCTCCTTCGTCACCGGGATCTTGTTGCACGGGAAGATCGGCACCCCGCGCCAGGACGGCACCGAGTGGCCCATGAAGGAGACCGGGTCCGGGTACAGCCCGCGGGCACTGCACTCCCGGCCGATCGCCGAGATGGTCCTGGGGTGCGCCAGCAGGAAACCCGGGTCCTTCCAGACCGTCGCGAGGAGTTCGTCGAGGTCGTCGGGGGTGGGCGGGCCGGTGCGGGTGTGGATGCGCTGCTTGAGGTCGGCGTTGTGCAGCAGCCCGAACTCGGGGTTGTTGATCATCTCGTGCTCCTGGCGCTCGCGCAGCGCCTGGACCGTGAGCTTCAGCTGCTCCTCGACCTGGTTCATCGGGTCGTTGTAGAGGTCGCCGACCCTGGTGTGGGCGCGCAGTACGGTCTGCGCGACGCTGAGTTCGTACTCCCGCGGGGCCGGCTCGTAGTCGACGAAGGTGCTGGGCAGCGACGGCTCGCCGTGGTGGCCGGAGGCGACCGCGACCGCGGACTCGCCGCTCGCGTTGGTCGGCGGCCCGGCGCCGTCGGTGGCCGAGGCGAGATGCTCGCGCAGCGCGTCGGAGCGGCCGATGACCTCATGGGCGTCCTGCCGGCGCAGTGCCATGGCCGTCACCCGGGTCACCGCGCGGTAGCTGAACTCCCAGTCGCCGTCCGGGCTGGTGAGCGGTTCGTCGCCGAGGTGGTCGCCGCCGGCCAGCGCTTCGAGGACGGTCGCGTCGCCGTACTTGCCGGTGCCGATCCGGTCGACCCGGCCGTGGGTGATGAGCACCACCCGGTCGTGGGGCGTACCGGCCTCGGCGATCAGCTCACCGGGCGCGTACTCGTGCTGAGTAAACCTTTCGCCGAGTGCCGCGAGCACCTCGGTGTCCGTGAACTCCCACAGCGAGGGCAGTTCGCGCAGCTCGTCCGGGATGATCGAGACCTGGGTGCCGATGATGTCGAAGTCGATCCGCCCGTCGCCGACGGTGTACGCAAGCCGGCGGTTGACGCGATACGTACCACCCGAGACCTGCACCCAGGGCAGCAGCCGCAGCAGCCAGCGGGAGGTGATCCCCTGCATCTGCGGCGCGGTCTTGGTGGTCGTCGCCAAGTTCCGTGCGGCTGCGGTACTCAGACTGGAATGCGGGGTCTCTTCGGTGCTTCCGGGCGGTGTTTCGCCGGCAATCGTCACCATGTCACCTATCTCGTGGAGGGTGCGGCGCGGACCGCCCGGAGAGCGCACGGCGCAGCTCCCCGGCAGCTCGCCGCACCGAAGATAGTTGCCTGACTTTTCGCGGCACAATCGCTGGATGGGGTGGCATGGAATTCGGCTTCTCTGGAAAGGGTTTAGCGGTTTTCAGTACCGGGAACGGTGTGCCGGGGAAAAGGTCAGCGGATCGTCCAGAACGGTCCGGAGCGCGGCGTGCGCGGCGCCGAACAGCGGCCCGTCGGCACCCAGTTGGGATACGGTCACCAACGGCCCCCGGGCATCGGCCGGTTGGGCCGCGACGGCCGTCCGCAGCGTCAACTCCCGCTCCAGGGACGGCAGGACCCACGGCGCCAGCCCGGCCAGCGAACCGCCGAGGACCACCGTCCGCGGATCGAGCAGGTTCACCGCTCCGGCGAGCGCGATCCCCAGTGCGGTGCCCGCCTCGTGCAGGGCGCGGACCGTCGCCGCGTCCCCGTCGGCGGCCCGCCGCGCCAGCAGCGCGACCGCGGCCCCCGGCCCCGGGCGGCCGGCCGCCGCCCGCTCCGGTGAGAGCCCGCCGGCGCGCAGCACGGCCCGCTCGCCCGCGTACTGCTCCAGGCAGCCCCGCCCGCCGCAGTCACACGGGCGGCCCTCCGGGTGGACCGGGACGTGCCCCAGCTCACCGGCGAACCCCCGTGCGCCCCGCAGCAGTTGACCGCCCACCACGACCGCGGCGCCGATGCCGATCTCGGCCGAGACGTGCAGGAAGTCCGGCGGTGTGGGCCCGCCGGTGCCGCCGCCCAGCCGCAGTTCGGCGAGCGCGCCGAGGTTCGCCTCGTTCTCCACGGTCAGCGGTATGGCCCCGGCGCCGTACTCCGGGGCCAGGGCGGGTGCCAGGTCGGCGTCCCGCCAGCCGAGGTTGGGGGCGTGCACCACCGTCGTCGAGCCCCGGGCCACCAGCCCCGGGACGGCGACCGCCAGCCCGGCCGGCCGCAGCCCCTCGGCGGCGATCCCCGTGCGCACCTCCGCCACCAGCGCGGACAACCGTCGGAGCACCGGCCCCGGTTCGCTGTGCCGGTTCGCCGCGTCCGCCGCCACCCGGGCGCGGACCCGGCCGCGCAGATCGACCGCGCACACCGCCAGGTGGTCGACGCCTATCTCCGCCCCGATCCCGGCCGGTCCCCGGTCGCCGATCGCCAGTTCGCTGCCCGGCCGCCCGCGCCCGCCGGTCGCCGCCGGCCCGGTCTCCACCAGCAGCCCGGCCCGCAGCAGCGCGTCGACCAGCGGTGCCACGCCCGCCCGGGTCAGCCCGATCCGCGCCGCGACACCCGGCCGGGACAGCGGCCCTTCGGCCGCCACCACCCGCACCACCCGGGCCAGATTGCGGCGGCGGATGCCCTGCGGGGTGTCGTCGGCGGGGGCGGGCATGGCGGTCTCCCGGGAGGGTCGTAAGGGGGTTGTGAGCAAGGCGAGTTGGGGTGATCCGCAACGCGGCGAAGCAGGACCTGTGGTAGCGGGCGGTCAGCGGCGGCTGAGCAGGGCCGACCCGTCGGCGAGCGTGGCCGCCAGCCGGTCGCAGGCGGCGGTGTCCCGCTCCACCGCCTCGAACGCCGCGCCGCGGGCCGTCCCCCAGCGGCGCGCCACCGCCGCCGGATCCTCGCCCAGCAGCAGCCCGGCCGCCTGCGCCGCGGCGCCGAGCGCCACCAGCTCCTGCGCCTCGGGCACCACCACCGGGCGCCCGGAGAGCCGCCGTACGGTCTCCCGCCAGGCGCGGCCCCGGGCCCCGCCGCCGATCAGCAGCAGCGGCGCGTCCGCTGCGGCATCCGCGTCGAGTACCTGCTCCAGGGCCTGGAGCAGCGCGAACACCGCACCGTCGTAGGCCGCTTGGAGGAGCTGGCCGGCCGTGGTGTCGTGCCGCAGGCCATGCAGCAGCCCCGAGGCGTGCGGCAGATTCGGGGTCCGCTCGCCGTCCAGGAAGGGCAGGAGTACGGCGCTGCCGCCCGCCTCGACTGCCTCCCGGTCGCGGCCGAGCAGCGCCGCCACCCGGTCCACGGCGAGCGTGCAGTTCAGGGTGCAGGCCAGCGGCAGCCAGTCGCTGCGGGCATCGGCGAAGCCCGCGACGATCCCGGTCGGATCGGTCGGCCGGCGGGTGGCGATCGCGTAGACCGTGCCGGAGGTGCCCAGGCTCAGCACCGGCTGCCCGGGGCGCAGACCCAGGCCCAGCGCCGCCGCCATGTTGTCGCCCGTCCCGGCGGCCACCAACGCCCCCTGGGGAAGCGGCAGTTCCGTGCTCCGTACGGTGCCCGCCGCCTCGCCCGGGAGCGCCACCCGCGGCAGCTTCTCCGGGGCCAGCCCGACGTGCTCCAGGATCTCCGTGTCGTACGCCTCGGTGGCCGACGCCCACCAGCCGGTCCCCGACGCGTCCCCGCGGTCGGTGACGCCCTGGCCGGTCAGCCGCTGCGTCAGGTAGTCGTGCGGCAGCCGGACCGCGGCGGTGGCCGCGGCGGCCTCCGGCTCGTTGTCGCACAGCCAGGCCCACTTGGCGACGGTGAACGCGGACCTCGGCACGCTTCCGGTCCGCCGCGCCCAGACCTCGGCGCCGCCCAGCTCCCGGATCAGCCGCTCGCTCTGCGGCGCCGCCCGTACGTCGTTCCACAGCAGCGCCGGGCGGACCGGCGCGCCGGACGCGTCCAGGGCGACCAGCCCGTGCTGCTGCCCGGCGACGGACACCGCGGACGCCTGCCGGGCCGCCGCCCCGCACCGGTCCAGCGCCTCACCGAGCGCCCGCCACCACTGCTCCGGATCGCTCTCCTTGCCGCCGGGTTCGCCCCCGTCCGCTCCCGTGCCGCCGCTGACGGTGTGCGGGGCCTGGCCCCGGGCCAGCACCTCGCCGGTCTCCGCGTCCACGACCAGCGTCTTGGTGGACTGCGTCGAACTGTCCACCCCGACGACGAGCGGTCCGGCCGACTGTGCGCCCATCGTGCACTCTCCCTTGGCGGCTGGTGGCCCGGGGTGCGAACTCCCCGGGGTTGCCCGGCGGTCCGGGTTTCTCCCAGGGGGTTCCCCGGTGTGCTGCCGCATATTAATTTGTCCGCGACGCAATTTGTAAAGCTCGTTGACTAAATGGGTGGGGCGCGGCGCCGGACGCCACGACCGGGTGTGCCGGCCCGCACCGCACGCCCCGGACGACCCGACCGAGGGAGCCGCCATGAGCCATCACCCCGTGCCCGCGGACAAGTTCAGCTTCGGCCTGTGGACCGTCGGCTGGCAGGGCCGGGACCCCTTCGGGGACGCCACCCGCCCCGCCCTGGACCCGGTCGAAGCGGTGCACCGGCTGGCGGAGCTGGGCGCGTACGGCGTCACCTTCCACGACGACGACCTGATTCCGCCCGGCTCCGGCGACCGCGCCCGCGAGACCGCCGTCAAGCGCTTCCGCACGGCGCTGGACGCCACCGGCCTGGCCGTCCCGATGGCCACCACCAACCTCTTCACCCACCCCGTCTTCAAGGACGGCGCCTTCACCGCCAACGATCGCGACATCCGCCGCCACGCCCTCCGCAAGACGCTCCGCAACATCGACCTCGCCGCCGAACTGGGCGCCCGCACCTACGTGGCCTGGGGCGGCAGGGAGGGCGCGGAATCTGGCGCCGCCAAGGACGTCCGCTGCGCGCTGGACCGGCTGAAGGAGGCGTTCGACCTCCTCGGGCAGTACGTCACCGAGCAGGGCCACGACCTGAGGTTCGCCATCGAGCCCAAGCCCAACGAGCCGCGCGGCGACCTCCTGCTGCCCACGGTCGGCCACGCCCTGGCCTTCATCGAACGGCTGGCGCGCCCCGAGCTCTACGGCGTCAACCCGGAGGTCGGCCACGAGCAGATGGCCGGTCTGAACGTCCCGCACGGCGTCGCCCAGGCGCTCTGGGCGGGCAAGCTTCTCCATATCGACCTCAACGGCCAGAGCGGCGTCAAGTACGACCAGGACCTCCGCTTCGGCGCCGGCGATCTGCGGTCCGCGTTCTGGCTGGTCGACCTGCTGGAGACCGCCGGCTACGACGGTCCCCGGCACTTCGACTTCAAGCCGCCGCGCACCGAGGACCTGGACGGCGTCTGGGCCTCGGCGGCGGGCTGTATGCGCACCTACCTGCTGCTGCGGGAACGCGCGGCGGCCTTCCGCGCCGACCCGGCGGTCCAGGATGCGCTACGGGCGGCGCGGGTCGGCGAACTGGCGCGGCCGACCGCCGAGGACGGCCTGGCGGGACTGCTGGCCGACCGCGGCGCGTACGAGGCGTTCGACGCCGAGGGGGCGGGTGCCCGGGGTATGGCGTTCGAGCGGCTGGACCAGTTGGCGGTGGACCACTTGATGGGGGCGGTCGGCTGACGGACGGAGCGGCGACCCTGGAGGGGGACGAGGGGGACAAGGGAGGCGAGAGGGCTCGGCTCAGGGGCGGACGATCTCCCCTGAGGCGACCGGCCGAGGGGCCGGGGCGGGTCCCCTCAGCCGAACAGCTCGCGGACGAACCGCAGCTCCGCCGCCCGCTGCTCCCCGCCGCCGCCCTCATGTGCGTTGAACCGCCACACCTGGAGCTCCTTCTCGCCCGCGTAGTGGTGGTACGCGGCGAACCCGGTGGACGGCGGCACGACGGCGTCGCGCAGCGCCGTACCGAAGAGCGCCGGGGCGCTCGCGCGGGCCGCGAAGTTCAGCCCGTCGAAGTGGTCGAGGGTGTGCAGCGCGGTGTCGATGCGGGTGCGTTCGCCCGCGAAGTAGCCGACCAGTTCGCCGTAGGGTCCCTCGTCGGTGATGTCGAGGGCGCGCCGGATGTGCGTCAGGAACGGCACATCGACCAGCGCGCCCGCGAGCCCCGGGACCAGCCCCGTCATGGCGAGCGCGAGGGCACCGCCCTGGCTGCCGCCCGCGACCACGATCCGCTCCGCGTCCACCGCCGCGTGCCCGCGGGCCGCCTCCACGGCCCGGACCGCGTCGGTGAACAGCCGCCGGTAGTAGTAGTCGTCGGGATCGAGCAGGCCCTGTGTCATCTTGCCCGGTACGCCGGGGTGCGGGGCGCCGACCGGATCGGGTGTGTCACCGGGCCGGTTGGGTCCGCTCTGCCCCCGGGTGTCCATGACGAGCGTCGCGTACCCGGCGGACGGCCACAGCAGCCAGTCGTGCGGCAGCAGCCGGCCGCCGCCGTAACCGAGGTACTGCACGACGCAGGGCAGCGGGCCGGCGGCCGCCCGCGGGCGCAGGAACCAGCCGCGGATGCGGTGCCCGCCGAAGCCGGAGAACTCCACATCGGCGGTGTGCAGCAGCGCCAGCCCGGCATCGACCTCGGTGAACCGCGCGTCGAGTGCATGGCCGCGGGCCTCGTCGAGCGTCCGCCGCCAGAACGCGTCGAACCCGGCGGGCTCGGGCAGCGGTGGGCGGTAGCGGCGCAGTTCGTCCAGGGGCAGGTCGGTGAACATGGAGCACCTCCGGGCCGTCGGGCGTACACGTTAGGGTCTCTCCGGGCGATCGCGGACCAGGGCCGGTCCTTGGCCGCTCGTCGCCAACGGTGCCCAGCGGATGGACATTTCAGACCAGGGATGTCCGGGGCTGGCCACCACGTCCCTCAAAACACCGTAAAGAAGCGATCAATTCCGCCATGAGCTATCCGCCGCCTCCGCCGTCGAACCAGCCGCCGCATCAGCAGGCCCCCGGCACCCCCGGTGGTTTCGGCCCGCCGGGCGGCGGCTACGGACCCGGCGCGCAGGGCCCTGGGCAGGGCCCGTACGGACCGGGTGGCTACGGGGCGGGCGGCTACGGGCCGTCCGGACCGGCCGGCCCGACGGGACCCGCGGATCCGTCGACCGGTGGCGGCCCGGCGGCCTCCGGGCCGTACGGCGCCTCCGGGGGTGGCGACTTCGGACCCCCCGGCTCGGGCGGCCCCGGTGGTCCGGGTGGTCCGGGTGGTCCGGGTGGCTGGCAGCAGCCGCCCGGCCCTCCGCAGCGGGGCGGCGGCAACGGCAAGGCGATCGCGCTGATCGTCGGCGCCGGTGTGCTCGTGCTGGCAGCCGTCATCGGCACCCTGGTCTGGGTCAACAGCGGCAGCGACGGCACGCACCAGGCCAAGCCCTCGGGCTCCGGCCCCAGTTACCCGTCCAGCGCGAGCCCGTCCGACTCCGCCTCCGCGACCCCGTCCGGCACCCCCTCGCCGTCCACGGCACCCACCGGCCCGGGAGCCGGCGCGGCCTCGCCCAGCAGCCGCACGATTCCCTTCTACGAGCTGAGGCGGGGCGACTGCTACGACATCCCGCCGGGCGACGACGGCGGCAACAGCAACGCCGCCGCCTGCAACGGCGCCCACGACGCCGAGGTCGTCTTCGTCTACACCCTGCCGTTCGGCCTGTCGTCCGAGAACGAGATCAAGGACAAGGCATCCTCGCTCTGCGCCTCCGAACTGGAGAGCAAGGCGTCCAAGCAGCCGGCCGGAACCGCCGAGGGCACCTACGTCCAGTTCCCCAGCCTCAAGGGGTACAAGCTGGGCATCAAGTCGGTGATCTGCAGCCTGACGGCCAACAAGAGCGGCACCAAGAAGCTCACCAGGCCGCTGGTCTGACCACGCCTTGCCGCTGGTGTGACCACCCCTTGTTTTTTCCCCGCCGCCCACCCCCCTTCGGGGGGTGGGCGGGTGTAGTGGGGAGGTTGGGGGCGGGGGGGGGGCGGGGCAGGCGGAGGGGCGCCGGCGTGCGTAACAGGAGCGCAGGCGCTCGTATCGCGCGGCCGTAGGTGTGGGGCGAGCCGTAGGTGTGGGGCGAGCCGTACCCTGCCACCTCAACGCCCCAGTGCCGCCGCCAGTTCCCTGATCGTCTCCGGGCCCACCCGGCAGCAGCCGCCGATCAGCCGGGCCCCCGCGGCCACCCATGCGGCGACGCGGTCCCCGCTGAACGCCGGGCTGCCGCACCACGCCCGCGCCGCCGCATCCCAGATCTCCCCGCTGTTGGGGTAGACCACCACCGGCTTGCCGGTGACCCGCGCCGCGATCTCCACCGCGCGGTCCGCGTCGTCCGGCGCGCAGCAGTTCACCCCGACCGCGATCACCTCCTGCGCATCCGCCGCCGGCGCGAACGCCTCCGCCAGCGGCTGCCCGGCCCGCGTACGGTCCCCGGCCACGCTGTACGACAGATAGGCCGGAACACCCAGGCCGCGTACCGCCCGCAGCAGCGCCACCGCCTCGTCCGCGTCCGGCACCGTCTCCAGTGCCAGCACGTCCGGCCGGGCGGCCGCCAGTACCTCCAGGCGCGGTCGGTGGAAGCGCTCCAACTCGTCCACCGACAGGCCGTAGCGACCGCGGTACTCGGACCCGTCCGCCAGCATCGCCCCGTACGGACCGGCCGACGCGGCGACGTACAGCGGTCCGGCGACGCCGCCCGCCTGCGCCCGCGCGGCTGCCGCCCGCGCCAGCTCCACGCTCCGGCCCATCAGCGCCGCGGCGTCCTCCGCGGAGATGCCGCGCCGCGCGAACCCCTCGAACGTCGCCTGGTAGCTGGAGGTGATCGCCACCTGCGCGCCCGCCTCGTAGTACGCGAGATGGGCCAGGACGACGGCCTCCGGCTCCTCGGCCAGCAGCCGGGCCGACCACAGTGCGTCGCTCAGGTCGTAGCCCGCGGACTCCAGTTGGTTCGACAGCCCGCCGTCGAGGACGACCGGTCCCGCGGCGAGCGCCTCGGCGAACGACGGCGTCGCCGCGGGGGAGGACGACGGTGTCGAAGGCCCGCTCATGGTCCACACCTCCTGGGGATCAGACGTGCTCGACCGCCTGGATGTCCAGCTCGATCCGGATCGTAGCGCCGATCGCGGCGATGCCCCTGGCCAGCATCGTGCGCCAGTCCAGGGTGAAGTCCTCGCGGTGCAGTTCGGTGACGGCCGTGCACGCCGTACGGGTCTCGCCCGCGATGCCCGTGCCGATGCCCAGGTAGCGGGCGTCCAGCTGGACGTTGCGGCTGACGCCGTGCAGATGCAGCACGCCCTGTACGGCCCAGCGACTGCCGCCCTTGTGGACGAACCGCTCTCCGGCGAACTGGAGACACGGGTACCGCGCCACGTCCAGGAACTCCGCCGACCGCAGATGGTCGTCGCGCATCCGCACACCGGTGTCGATGCTCGCCGCGTCGATGGTCACCTCCACCCGGGAGTCCCGCATCCGCTCACCGATCCACAGCCCGCCCTCGAAGTGGTTGAACCGGCCGTGGATCTCCGCCAGTCCGATGTGCCGGGCGGTGAAGCGGATGGCGCTGTGGTCGGGGTCGATCCGCCACTGCCCCGGGGCGGGCAGCGGCAGCGCCGGCGCCAGTTGCAGGGCGACCGGCCGCGGCACCGTCCGCTCGCCCGCCACGACCACCGCCTCGATGCGCACCGGCCGGAAGCCGTCGGAGGTCACCACGAGGCGGTACGTGGCGGGCGGCAGCGTCACGGTCAGCCGGCCGTTCGGGTCCGTCCGGCCGTGCGTCACTTCCTGACCGTCGGTGTCCCGGACCGATATCTCGACTCCGGCCATCGGCAGGCCGACCGGATCGTGCACGGACAGGTCCAGCGCGCCCGCCCCGTGGGGGAGCGGTGACTGCGGGCTGTGCGGCGAACGGTCGCGCAGGCGCTGGAGGATGGCGAGCGGCATGACAGGACGGGGCCTCTCGGTCGAATCACGGAAAGAATTGTGGAAAAGGTGCAGATGCGTCTCCATCCTGTCATTGCCGTGCATCGGAGTGGTCATCGGGTGTCAAGAGCGGGAGAAAGGTGACGTTGGCTGCAGGGGCTTCTTCAGTGCGCGAGGGGACTTCAGTGCGCGAAGGGGCTTCAGCGGGCGGAGGGCGGCGCGATGGTGGTCAGTCGCCGTCCGAGGGCGTCGTCATCCCGGCCAGGGCCGCCGCCGGGTCGTCCGTGGCCGGGCCGGCGGGCGTCCACTGGCCGGCCTCCTTGCGGTACGGCCACCAGCGCCCGTCGCGGCCGTAGCGGAGCTGGGCGTCGCCGCCGAGCACCGTCCAGCGGTTGCCGGCGGCGCGCAGCCGGGGCCGTGTCCCGCCGTCCTCCCAGGCCGCCGCGAGCCGTTCGCCGGCGCGGGCCAGCACCGCGGGTTCCGGAGTCCAGTCCTCCTCCAGGACCGCCAGGCCGGCCGGGCCGCCCAGCTCCCAGGCCCGTACCGCCCGTGCCAGGCCCCGTATGTCGCGTCCCGAACCGGCGGCCAGGCGCGCCGCCATGACCGTGCCGGGTCCGTCTGCCGCCAGCCGCACGGCGTCCTGTTCCGGCGTCAGTCCGGGCGGCGGCGGGGTGTCGGGGTGCCAGGGGGAGAGCGCGTCGGAGAGCAGCCGCCGGGCGCGCGCCGCCGCGTCGTCGACGAGGAACTCCAGCGCGGCCACGTCGACACCGGGCGCGGGCGGGGTGCCGCCGCCTAGCACCGGAGCGCCGCCCGGCTGCGTGACCACCGGCGGCGGCGCGGGCAGCGGCGGCAGGATGTCCCGCGCGGCGTACACCTCGGCGGCCGCTACCCCTGGCGCGTTCCCGTTTCTATTTCCGTTCCCGTTCCCGTTCCCGTTTCCGCTTCCCTGGCCGGTTGCTGCCGTGGCGTCCGGCGCCTCCCCGGAACGGCCCGCGGGTGCGTCCGCGGTCGCCACTTCGCCCGTGGTCACCGCGGCGCGGGCCGCGCTCCGCTCCTGGAGCTCGTCCAGCAGCGCCTGTTCGCCCCGGCCGCGCAACAGCAGCAGGACGAACGGATCCTCGTCCAGCAACCGCGCCACCTGATAGCACAGCGCGGCGGAGTGCGCGCAGTGGTCCCATGCCCCGCAGTCGCACTCCGGCTCCAAGTCGCCGATGCCCGGGAGGAGTTCGATCCCGGCGACGGCGGCGTCCTCGACGAGGGCCGGCGGCATGTCCCGGTCCAGCAGCGCAGCGATATGCCCGGCCCGGTCCGCGACCAGGTCCAGGAAGCGGTCCCAGTCGGCCGCCCCCAGCTGCTGCAGCAGGACGTCGGAGCGGTGCCGGGTGTGGTCGCGGTCCTGTACGACGGCGGTGACCCGGCCGGGGCGTACCGATACCGCGCCGACCGCCCCGGCCCGCGCGTGCCGGCGGCCGAGTTTCAGCTGCTGCCCGTCCAGCGCGGTGTCCTCCAGTGCCTTCAGCCACGCCTGCCCCCACCAGCTGCGCGCGAACGCCCGCCCGCGCGCCGCCGGCAGCGCGGCGAAGGTCCGCTCGGGACCTTGCCCGTCCGTCTCCAGGCCGTCCCGCATATCTGCCGTATCCCCCATGTCCTGCACTTCCCGCGTGTTCCGTGTGGTCATCGTTCGCTGCTCCCCCTCAGTGCGACCAGGTCCGCCAGTTCCGCGTCGCTGAGTTCGGTCAGTGCGGCCTCGCCGGAGCCCAGTACGGCGTCCGCCAACCGCTGCTTGCGGGAGAGCATGTCGGCGATCCGGTCCTCGATCGTGCCCTCCGTGACGATCCGGTGGACCTGCACCGGCTGGGTCTGCCCGATCCGGTACGCGCGGTCGGTGGCCTGCGCCTCGACGGCCGGGTTCCACCAGCGGTCGAAGTGCACCACATGCGCCGCCCGGGTCAGGTTCAGGCCCGTACCGGCCGCCTTCAACGACAGCAGGAACACTGGGACCGAGCCGTCCTGGAAGCGCCGCACCATCTCCTCCCGCCGGGCCACCGGCGTTCCGCCGTGCAGCAGTTGGGCGGTGACGCCGCGCGCCGCCAGATGCGCCGCCAGCAGCCGCGCCATCTGCACGTACTGGGTGAAGACCAGCACGCTCGCCCCCTCGGCGAGGATGGTGTCGAGGAGTTCGTCCAGCAGCTCCACCTTCCCCGACCGCCCGGCGAACCGCGCCGCGCCGGCCTCCGACGAGCCGCACCGCTCCGTCACGTACGGCTCCCTCTCGTACGGCTCGCCCTCGTACGGTTCCTTCACGTACTGCGCGGGGTGGTTGCAGATCTGCTTGAGCGAGGTCAGCAGCCTGACCACCAGGCCCCGGCGGGCGAACCCATCCGTCCCGGAGATCTCGCTCAGCCCCTCGCGCACCACCGCCTCGTACAGCGCGGCCTGCTCCTTCGTCAGGGCCACCACCCGGTCGGTCTCCGTCTTGGGCGGCAGCTCCGGCGCGATCCCCGGATCGGACTTGCGGCGGCGCAGCAGGAACGGCCGTACCAGCCGGGCCAGTCGCTCCGCCGCCGCACCCGCCTCGGGGGACGCCGCGCCGCCCTCGATGACCCGTGCGTAGCGCCTGCGGAACCGTCCCAGCGGCCCCAGCAGTCCGGGCGTCGTCCAGTCCAGTACGGCCCACAGCTCGGACAGGTCGTTCTCCACGGGCGTGCCGGTGAGCGCCACCCTGGCCCCGGCGGGGATGGTGCGCAGTGCCCGGGCGGTCGCGGAGAAGGAGTTCTTGATGTGCTGCGCCTCGTCGGCGACGACCAGCCCCCAGCCCGCCGCGGCCAGCTTCCCGGCATCCAGCCGCATCGTGCCGTACGTGGTGAGGACGAACTCGCCGTCCGCGGGCTCCCCCAGACTGCGCCGCCCGCCATGGAACCGGCGCACCGGAGTACCGGGGGCGAACCTCTCGATCTCCCGCTGCCAGTTGCCCATCAGGGAGGTGGGGCAGACGACCAGGGTGGGGCCGGCGGATGCCGGGTCGGTCTGCCGGTGCAGATGGAGGGCGATCAGGGTGACGGTCTTCCCCAGGCCCATGTCGTCGGCCAGACAGCAGCCGAGGCCGAGCGAGGTCATCCGGTGCAGCCAGCCGAGCCCGCGCAGCTGGTAGTCGCGCAGGGTGGCGGCGAGGGCGGCCGGCTGCTCCACGGGGGCGGCGTCCGCACGCTCCGGATCGGCGAGCCGGTCGCGCAGTTGGGCCAGCATGCCGGACGCGCGCACCTCCACCCGGTGGCCGTCGCCGTCCGCGACGCTGCCGGTGAGCGCGGCACCGAGCGCGTCGAGCGGGGTGACCTCGCGGTCCCGCCGGTCCCGGGCGGCACGCACCGCCGCCGGATCGATCAGCACCCACCGGTCGCGCAGCCGCACCAACGGCCGGCCGGCCTCGGCGATCCGGTCCAGCTCGGCCCGGTCGATCTCCTGGCCGCCGATCGCGAACCGCCAGCTGAACGAGAGCAGCGCCCCGGCGGACAGCAGGGACGGCATACCGGATCCGGCTCCGCCGGAATCGCGACCGCTCCCGTCCCCGTCCCCGTTCCTTTCCGCTGCCTCGTCTCCTCCCCGGATCCCGGGGCGGGGGCTGTCGTCCGCCGCCGTCCGGTGCCCGTCGCCACGGGCGGTGCGGTACGCGGCGGTGGTCGCCCCCGTCCCGGTCGCGCCCATGGCCCCGGGCGGTCCCACCACGGCCTGCGTGGTCAGCGTGCGCGCCAGCTCCTTCGGCCAGTGGACCGGCACCCCGGCGGCGGCCAGCGCGCCGGACGCCGGGCCCAGCAGTTCCGCGATCTCCTCGTCGGCGAGTTCCAGCGCGTCGGGGACGGCCGCGGACAGCAGCGGTGTCAGCGGAGCCCACACGTGAGCCGCACGGCGCAGTGTGAGCAGGGTGTCCATCCGGGCCCGCGGCCCGAACGCCTGCCCCGTCGGCGTCGTGCCGGCCCAGACCTCGGCGGCATCCGCGCACAGCGCGGGGTCGGTCGCGCTGTGGAGCTGAAGGACGGCGCTGAAGGTGACGTCGGGTGCGGCCGCCCGGCCCAACTCGCCCGGCCCGCAGGGCGCGGCGGGCTCGTGCGGCCCGCGCAGCCCGTCGCGGCCGGACAGCCCGTCCCGTGCGCCCCGCACCTCGACTCGCAGGGAGATCCGCACGCCCGCGTCGTGTCCGGCGGCGACATCCGCGGCCCAGGCGCGCTGCTCCGGGATGTGCTGCGGGGCGGCTGCGGCGAAGGCCGTTCCACCAGCCGCCAGTACGGCCGCGGGAGTACGGGGCAGACCGTCGGCGACCGCGTCCAGGAAGGCCCGGAGATGGCGCTCGGGCTCCGGCAGCGCCACCGGGTCGGTGCCGGGGAGCGGGGTGGCGTGCGCGTACGGCGGCATCGCGGCGGCGAGGTCGCGCAGCCGCCGGATGTCGTCAGGGTCGAGCGGGCCCAGCCGCCAGGCGTCGTGGCCGGCGGGGCTCAGACCGGGCAGCAGCCGGCCGCGGGCGGCGATCTGGAGGGCCAGTACGGAGGCCGCTCCCCAGAAGGCGGCGGCCGGTTGGGTGCCGCTCGCGGCACGGGCACGGGTGAGGACCGGCAGCGCGGCGGCGACCGGCAGCACCAGGGCCGGTACGGCGCATACGGCGATCCCGGCGTCCGTGCCGCCGTTCCGGGTGCGGCCCGCCCCGGCGCCGTCGGAACCGTCCGCCGAGGCCACCGGCAGCGCGACCGGTATCTCCTCCGTCGCCGGCCCGCTCTCGCCGGGGACCTCGTCGCCCCGCGTGCCGCCGTGGTACGTGTCCCGGGGTGAGGCGCCCAAGGCGCCCGAAGTGCCCATGACGGGGTCGCCGTCGGGGCGCCAGAAGGCGATCCGGCCGAGCCGGGGTGGATCGGACGGCAGGAAGACCGCCGCACAGCGGGAGAGGTCGGAGAGCAGATCAGGGGTGACCGCGGTGAGGGAAGCCACTGGAACCGAGAACTCCTCAAGTTTGACTACTTGCCCTTGAGCCGCCCGAGGGTACAGGAGGAACGGCCGCGGCATGGAACCCGCGGCATGAAAAGGGCGTTCAATGGAATACACAGAGCGCGGCATGCGCCGCGGAAGGGGCGTGAAGGATGTCCACACAGGCGAAGGTCGCGATCGGCGGCGTCGTGGTGGGAGTGATCCTGCTGTCGCTGCTGCCCTTCTGGGCGGCCGTATTGGTCATGGTCGGTATCCCGGCCATCGCGTATCTGACGCTCGACCCCTCCCAGCGGCGCCGGCTGCGTCACGCCGGCCGCAAGCAGATCGACCGCTGACCTCACGGACCCCCGTCGTACGCCGGGGGTGCGGGGCCGCGGACGTCCCGCGCCGCCGCGGCAGTCGGGGGTCGGAACGACTGCACCGCAGGCCACCGACCGCGGCCCTGCGAGGCGGTTTTGATGCCGCCCCGCGGCGAGCGTCAGACGGGGCGTGCCGCCAGCGCGTCCAACGACGCGAGCAGACCGGGCAGTTCGGGCCCTCGGCCCACCGGATGCACCTCGCCGGGCTCGTCGTCCAGCAGCACGAACGCGATGTCGTCGGTGCGGGCGACCAGGCTCCAGCCCGGCCCGTCGACCCGCAGCGTACGGGCCTCGCCCACCGCGAACGACGACCGCACCCGGCCGGGCGGCGGCGGCTCGGAGAGGTAGCCGCGGGCCTCTTCCAGTACCCGCCGCACGCCCTTGTGCGACTGCTCGCCCGGCTCGGCGAAGGTGACGTCCTCGTCGTCCACCTGCGCGCGCCACGCCGCCCACTGGAGTGCGATCTCGTCCGCGCCCAGCCGCCGCTGCGCCGGGCCCCACTCCGCGGCGTCCGGCGGCGTGAGCGTCGCCGGGCCGCCCTCCTGCGGTTCCGGGTCGTGCGGCTGCGGCACCCCGGGTGCGGACACGGCGAGGGGGAGCGGCCAGCCGGGCAGCGCCGCGACGAGGCTGTCGTCCGTGGGCGACAGGTCGTACTCCATGCCGCAGTCCCAGGCCGCGATCGCGCAGGCCACCAGCGTCACGTCCTCCGTGGCCACCGTCCAGCGCGCGCCGGCGCCGTCCTGGCCGAGGACCAGCCCGTAGCCTTCCGCGTACGGTTCGAGACCGAGGCCCGCGCACACTTCCGGGTAGTCGTCGCCGAGCACGCTCGGGAACTGCGCGGGCGTCAGCAGCACCGCCGTCAGCACGAACAACTCGTCGCCCGACGGGTCGCTGTCGGCGCTCTCGGTCGTCGGCACGCGGGCCTCCCCATCCATTCCGATCCGCACTACGTCGGCGCACCCTAATTGGCTTGGTCCGGCCTTGTCACCAGCCGTACGCTGCACCGATGTGTTTCTACCGCAGCCGGGTGCACTTCGTGTGCCTGGAGTGCCGCGCCGCGTACAAGAAGACGGCGGGCTCGCGGGGAGCCGACCGTTGCCCGCAGTGCCACGGGGAGCTGATCGACGCGGGCGCCGATCTGGTCGTCCCCAAGCGGCGGGACACCGCGGGCTGGCGGGCGCTGGAGGCGGTGCTGCGCGCCGGGCTGACCTTCCACGGCGGCTGCTGCGGTACGGGCCCCGGCTACCGTCCGCGCACCCCGCGTGAGGTCCGGGACCGGCTGGCGCTCGCGGCCCGCACCGGAATGCCGGTCGCGGCGGCGCTGGCCGTCGCGGACCCCACGCTGATCGACCGCCACGGTGCCACCGCGCGCGCCCGAGGGGGTGCCGGCGCATCCCGTCAGGACACCGGCAGTCCGAGCAGTTCGTAGGCGACCTCCCGGGGGGACTGCGCACGCTCCCGCGCCAGTGCGATCACCGCCCGGCAGGCCAGCTCGTTGACGCCGAAGGCGAGAGCCTCCGGCGACACCCACGCCGCCGCCTGCGCGGCGCACTCCTCGTCCTCCTCGGCGGCTGCCGCCACGTAGCAGGCCGCGGCCTCGAAGAGATTGTGCGGGCGGCCCGCGAGAGGGTGCCCGCGCTCCGCTCCCGGCCGTCTGCCGCTGTGGAACACCCCGACGATCTCGCGTATGAATCCGGTCATCCCGACTCCCGATCCGGCGCCCGTACCGTCGTTGAAGTGTGCCCGCAGCGCCTAATGTTGGAACGTCGGCTGACGAAAGGACGGACAGCAGGTGCGGCGTTACGACTGGCTCAAAGAGATCCGGCGGCTCGATCCGGAGCGGGACTTCCTGCGGATCTACCGGATCACCGCCACCTACGAGTTCCCCTGGGACGTCACCAGGGCCCTGGAACTGGCCCTCTACCGCACCTACGCGGTACCGAGCATCGGCCGACTGCTCGCCGAGACCGCGGAACTGACGGACCGTACGCAGAAGCGCTACGACGACACCGCCCTCCTCCTGGACGCCGTCCTGGAGCACGGTTTCGACGCCGACGAGGGCCGCACCGCGCTCCGCCGCATCAACCAGATGCACCGCAGCCACGACATCAGCAACGACGACATGCGCTATGTGCTGTGCACCTTCGTGGTGGTGCCGATCCGCTGGATCGACCGGTACGGCTGGCGGCGGCTGAGCGAACACGAGAAGTGCGCCATAGCGGCCTACTACCGCACCCTCGGGCGCCACATGGGCATCACCGAAATCCCGCAGACCCACCAGGACTTCGCTCGCTGCCTCGACGCCTACGAGACGGCGCACTTCGGCTGGGACCCCGGCGCCCGCCGGGTGTCGGACGCCACCCTGGACCTGATGGCGGGCTGGTACGGACCGCTCGCACCGGTGGTGCGCGGTGCGAGCATGGCCCTCCTGGACGACACGCTGCTGGACGCCTTCCGCTACGACCGGCCCAGGCCCGCGGTCCGGAAGGCGGTACGCGGCGCCCTCAAGCTGCGCGCCCGGGCCGTGCGGCTGCTGCCGCCCCGCCGCACCCCGCACTACGCCCGCCAGAACCCGGAGATCAAGGGCTATCCGAACGGCTTCCGGGTGGCCGAGCTGGGGACGTTCCCCGCCGCGCGCCGGATGGGCGGCTGCCCCGTTCCTCATGAGGAGGACCCGGCGGCATCGTGAGGCACGGCGTCCGCCGGGGGCTCACCCCCGGCGGACCGCCAGCGCCAGGTAGCGGGAGTCCTCGTCCACGTACCGGACCAGGTCCCAGCCGCTGCCGGCCAGGAGGGGCCGCAGGTTCGGCTCCGCCCGGAGGTCGCCGGGCGTGAGCGGGCGGCCCTTGCGCGCCGCGAGGGCCGCCCGGCCGACGGGGTGGAAGAGGGCCAGCCGGCCACCGGGGCGGACGACCCTGGCCAGTTCGGACAGGCCGCCCGCGCAGTCGGGCAGATGGGAGATCAGCCCGGCGGCGAACACGGCGTCCAGGGTGGCGCCGCGGAGCGGGAGCCGGGTCACATCGCCGAGCAGCAGGGCTCCGTGGGCGCCGCGTCCGGCTCGTACGGCGGCGTGCAGCATCTCCGGGGTGAGGTCCGCGCCCAGCACCGTTCCGCGCGCTCCCACGGCCTCTCTGAGGGCCGGCAGGGCGCGTCCCGTGCCGCAGCCGGCGTCCAGGACGTGATCGCCTCTCCGGAGCGACAGTTCGGCGACGCCCGCCGCGTAGGCGGGGCCGTCATCGGGGAACTTGGCGTCCCAACTCGCGGCGCGCGGCGCGAAGAACGCGCGGACCTCGTGCGGCCGGTCGGCGTGGTGGTCGGTCATCGGGTTCCTTCGGGGGCTGCGGGACGGGGGTCGGCCAACGGGGCGGTGGCGGCGTACAGGGCGCCCGCGACGAGCAGGGCGACCACGACGCCGAGGTTCATGGCGCCCAGGGTGCCGTGTGCGGCGCTGTCGGTCAGCAGATAGCCCACCACCCGGGCGATGTGGGGATCCGCGGAGGTGATCAGGCCGAGTCCGACGGCGGTGGCGACGGCCAGGGAGAGCACCGCCGGCCATCCCACGGCGGGCACGGCGTCCAGAGCGAAGCCGGTCCGGCGGCGGCGCCACTGCTCGACCAGGAAGACCGCCGTCCAGGCGGCCATCGCCACCCCGATGATGGACAGGAACGCCTGGAACGTGGCGAAGAAACCGGGCGAGACGAACAGCACGTACCAGCCACCCGCCGCCATCAGCACACCGTCCACCAGCACCGCGAGATGCCGGCGGACGGGGATGCCGAGGGCCAGCATCGACATGCCCGAGCTGTAGATGTCCATGATCGCCCCGGAGGCGAAGCCCCCGATGGCGGTCAGCAGATACGGCACCAGGAACCAGGTCGGCAGCTCGGCGGCCAGCGCGCCCACGGGGTCGGCGGCCGCCGCCCGCGCGAGCCCGGGGTCACCGGCGTTCAGCAGCACCCCGAAGACCAGCAGCACCACAGGGGCCAGTACCCCGCCCAGCGTCGTCCAGCCGGCGATCGCCCGGCCGCTGCTCCTTCGGGGCAGGTAACGGCTGTAGTCGGCACCGCAGTTGACCCATCCCAAGCCCAGGAGCGTCATCGCGAAGACCACGCCCCCGATGACGGTGCCGAGATCGGCCGGTGGGCCGTGTACGAGGGCGGACGGGTGGACACGGCCGGCCATCAGCACCATGTAGACCACCGTCGTGACGGTGATCGAGGCGGTCACATAGGTCTGCACCTTCATGATCAGCGCATGCCCGTAGATCCCGACGACGACCACGGAGACGGCGGTCACGGCGAAGCACAGGGCCTGGGCCCCGGTGGTCGGGGTCCGCCCGTCGGGCCGGGCGAAGACCTCGGGCGAGACGCGCGCCAGGATGGCGGCTCCGCCCAGCGAGGAGAGCGCGACCAGTACGGTCTCCCAGCCGACGTTCGAGACATAACTGAACAAGGTGGGCAGCTTGTTGCCCTGCCGTCCGAAGGAGGCCCGCCCGATGGCCATCGTGGGTGCCCCCGTACGCGCACCGGCGATCGAGACCACGCCGACGAGGAGGAACGACAGCACATAGCCGATGACACCGGTGGCCACCGCCTGCCAGGGGTTGAGCCCGAGGCCCATGAGATAGCTCCCGTAGGCGATGGACAGCAGGGACAGCCCGGACGCGGCCCACGGCCAGAACAGGGACCGGGGCGCGCCATGCCGCTCGGCTTCCGGAACCGGGTCGATGCCGTTGCGCTCCACGGTGCCCGCCGTGGTGTGCGCGCCCGCGGGCGGGCCGGGCCGCCGCTCCGACTGCTGCTGCGTCATGGGCTCATGTTCTCCCATGAGCACGGGCCGCAGGGGAACGGGTGTGCGGTAATCGGCTTGGCCGGAGACCATCTTGACCAGAGCCTTTGGCAGCTTTCGTGAATTCGAGGACATCCCGATCAGCGGGCGGTACGGTCCTCGCCATGGATTTCGGACGGCGCTCCGTGCCGCCGTCGGCTCCCCCTGCCGAGCCATGGATCCGCACGCCCCGCGATGCGCGGGACCCGCACCCTGAAGGAGACGGCCGATGAACGCCGCACAAGGGGCCCCGGAAGGCGCAGCCCTGGACCCTGACCCCGAATTGTCGCTGAAAATCTTAGTCGCGGGCGGATTCGGGGCGGGCAAGACCACCCTGGTCGGCTCGGTCAGTGAGATCCGGCCGCTGCGTACCGAGGAACGCCTCAGTGAGGCGGGCCAATCCGTGGACGACACCGGGGGAGTGGACAGCAAGACGAGTACCACCGTGGCGATGGACTTCGGCCGCATCACCATCAGGGACGGCCTCGCCCTGTACCTCTTCGGCACTCCTGGGCAGGACCGTTTCTGGTTCCTGTGGGACGACCTGTCGGAGGGCGCCCTGGGGGCCGTGGTGCTGGCCGACACCCGCCGGCTGCAGGACTGCTTCCCGGCCGTCGACTACTTCGAGCGCCGCGCGATACCGTTCCTCGTGGCCGTCAACTGCTTTGCGGAGGCCCGTTCCTACGGTGCCGACGAGGTCTCCCACGCGCTGGACCTGGACCGCGGCATCCCCGTCGTCCTCTGCGACGCCAGGGACCGCGACTCCGGCAAGGAGGTGCTGGTCCGTCTCGTCGAGCACGCCGGGCGGCTGCGCTCCGCCCGCCAGCTGGATTCGGTGGGCTGACCCGCGGCGGGGCGGCGCGGGCAGCGGCTGACCCGCGGCGCCCCCGCCCGTCAACTCGCGAGATCGGCGACCGCGACCACCTTGTCGATCCGGACCCGGACCACCAGTTCGCCCGGCACGCCGTTGCGGGCGCCGTACTCCTGCGCGCGCTCCTCGCCCACGTAGCGGGCCGCGATGCGGGTCGCCCAGTGCCGTACGTCCGCCAGCTCCTCGCTGAGTTCCGCCGTCCCGTGCACGACGACGAACGCGAACGGCGGCCGTTCGTCGTCGACGCACAGCGCCACCCTGCCGTCGCGGACGAGGTTGCGGCCCTTGACCGACTTCTTGCCGGTGTTGAACACCAGCTCGTCACCGTCCATGAGGAACGACACCGGGGCGACGTGCGGGCTCCCGTCGGCCCGTACGGTCGACAGCTTTCCCGTACGGGTGCCCTCGGAAAGGAACGCCCGCCACTCGTCCTCGGTCATCGTCCGCGCCATGCCGACATCCTGGCCGCCGGCACGGTCCCGCGGTACTTGGCGCGCCGGGCGTAGTGCCGCTTGCCGAGACGGCAGACCTGGGACAGGCTGGCACGGCAGTCTGCGGACGGACCGCGAACTGCCGTCCGGCCGCGCGTGCGGACGGGGATACGGGGAGGAACCGGCATGGCATTGAGCAGCGGACTCGACTGGCTGCTGGACGACCTGACCAAACGGGTGGAGAAGGTGCGGCACGCGTTGGTGCTCTCCAACGACGGGCTGGTGACCGGCGTGAGCCAGGGGCTGGAGCGGGAGGACGCCGAGCATCTCGCCGCGGTGGCTTCGGGGCTGCACAGTCTGGCGAAAGGGTCGGCACTCCACTTCCGTATCGGACGGGTACGCCAGACCATGATCGAGTTCGACGACGGGGTGCTGTTCGTGACGGCGGCGGGGGACGGCAGCTGCCTGTGCGTGCTGGCCGGAGCCGACGCCGACATGGGCCAGATCGCGTACGAAATGACGCTGTTGGTCAATCGCGTGGGGGAACACCTCGGCGTCGCGGCCCGCCGGTCGGAGAGTTATCCACAGGCTTGAGGCGGGCGTTGACTCGCGGTCGCCTCCCGCGGCACAGTCGTCACTGTCAGTGATGGAACGAGTTGCGGGGGAAGCAACATGACAGTGATGTGCGACGGGCGGCAGACGCTCGCGATGGGACGGGCGGCCCGGGAACTGGAGCTGCGGAGCGGCGAGTTCGAGCTCGCCACCCAGCTCGGACAGGTACGGACGGTCCCGGCCGGGCCAGAGGACCGGCCGGGGCGTGCCGGGCCGCCGGTCCGGCGCCGGGTGCCGGCGGAGGAGATCGCCCGGCTGCAGGCCGAGCCGGGCTTCCCGGAGGCGCTGCGCGAACGCCTCCACACCCTCACCACGAACGAGGCCGCCACGCTGATGGGCATCGGCCCCGGCCGGGCCCTGCGGCTGACCCGCGCCGGCTGCGTGAGTCCCGTGCGGTTCTATGTGAACCGCTTCGGCGCCGTGGTCTGGCTCTATCTCGCCACGGAGATCGCGGAGTTCGCGGAGCGCCAGCCGGAGCTGATGCAGGGCAGCACCCCGGCCGCGATGCGGGTGATGCTCGACAACGGGCAGGACTGGCGGGCCCGGGAATGGCGCAGCCGCCGGGTCGCCCAGCTCATGGGCCAGGCCGACGACCCCTGGGCCTCGGCCGCGGTGATCGCCGCCGTACTCCCTCCGGAAGAACTGGCCTCGGTCGCCCAGGACCCGCTGGAGCGCACGCTGCTGCGCAGGCTGCGCCCGGCCCTCGCCTCCATGATCACGGCGACCTCCGCGGCCCGCGAAGCCTTCGAACGGGTCCTGACAGCCGAGGAGTTCGACGAGGTGATGTGGTACAGGGTCAGCCTCTCCCGGTCCCTGGAAGAGGCCCGTCGGGAAGACCCCGGACGACCAAGGACGCCGACCGCTCCAACTACCGCCGCTCGCCCGCCACTTCAGCCGCCCAGCTTGCGGAACAGCCCCTCCTGCAAAGGTGTTATGCGGTAGCCGGGTGCGCTGGATCATGGGGACGAAAGAGCCCCTCCTGGACGACGGAGACAAGCAGCCTGCCCTCGCGGTCGTAGATCCGTCCGCGGGCCAGGCCCCGGCCGCCGGTGGCGATCGGGGACTCCTGGTCGTAGAGGAACCACTCGTCCGCGCGGAAGGGGCGGTGGAACCACATGGCGTGGTCGAGGGAGGCCATGTCGAAGCCGCGCGGGCCCCAGAGGGGCTCGATCGGGATCCGGACCGCGTCCAGCAGGGTCATGTCGCTGGCGTAGGTCAGCGCGCAGGTGTGCACCAGTGGATCGTCACCCAGCGGTCCGACCGCGCGCATCCAGACGGCGCTGCGCGGCTCCGCGCCCTTGATCTCGTCCGGCGTCCAGCGCAGCCGGTCGACGTACCGGATGTCGAACGGCTGCCGGCGCGCCATCCGCTCCAGCGCCTCGGGCAGACCGCCCAGGTGCTCACGGACCTCTTCCGCGACGTTCGGCAGATCGTCCGGGTCGGGTACCGCCCGGCGCATCGGCAGTTGGTGTTCGAAGCCGGGTTCCGGCTTGTGGAAGGAGGCGGTCAGATTGAAGATCGTGCGTCCCTGCTGGACGGCGACGACCCGGCGGGTGGTGAAGGACCGCCCGTCGCGGACCCGCTCGACCTGGTACACGATCGGCACCCCGGGCCGGCCGGGGCGCAGGAAGTACGCGTGCAGCGAGTGGACCGGGCGGTCCCCTGCGGTGGTCCGCCCGGCAGCTACCAGCGCCTGGCCGGCGACCTGCCCGCCGAAGACCCGCTGGAGGCTCTCCTGGGGACTGCGGCCCCGGAAGATGTTCACCTCGATCTGTTCGAGGTCCAGCAGATCGACCAGCTTCTCGGCCGGATTCGTCGTCACCGGTGGCCCTCCGTCATCTCCTCCGGCGGCCTCGGGCGAAGCCGTCGCCTCACAACTGCCCCACATTCGTGACCCGCACCACCGCGCGTCCCTCCTCGTCGGAAGCGGCCAGGTCCACCTCCGCGGAGACGCCCCAGTCGTGATCGCCGTTCGGGTCGGCGAAAGTCTGCCGCACCTGCCACAGCCCGTGTTGGGCATCCTCCTCGATCTGCAGGAGCTTGGGGCCGCGCGCGTCCGGGCCGGTGCCCAGCTCGTCGTATTCGTCCCAGTAGGCGTCCATGGCCTCGCCCCAGGCGTCCGCGTCCCACCCGGACTCCGCGTCCATCTCGCCGAGTTCCTCGACCTTGTCCAGTGCCGCCAGCTCCACCCGCCGGAACATCGCGTTGCGCACGAGGACGCGGAACGCCCGCGCATTGGCGGTGACCGGCCGGACCTGGTCGGCGCGCTCGGCCGCCTCGTCCGCCGTCTCCTCCTCCGGATTGGCGAGCTGCTCCCATTCGTCCAGCAGACTGGAGTCGACCTGCCGGACCATCTCGCCCAGCCAGGCGACGATGTCCTGGAAGTCCTCCGACTTCAGATCGTCCGGCACGGTGTGGTCCAGGGCCTTGAAGGCGCTCGCCAGGTAGCGCAGGACGATGCCCTCGGTGCGCGCCAGCTCGTAGAAGGAGGTGAACTCCGTGAAGGTCATGGCGCGTTCGTACATGTCGCGGATGACCGACTTCGGCGACAGCGGGTGGTCGCCGACCCACGGGTGGCTCTTGCGGTAGAGGCCGTAGGCGTGCGACAGCAGCTCGTCGAGCGGCTTGGGGTACTCGACGTCCATGAGGCGCTCCATGCGCTCCTCGTACTCGACGCCGTCGGCCTTCATCTGGGCGACCGCCTCGCCCCGCGCCTTGTTCTGCTGGGCGGCCAGGATCTGCCGGGGGTCGTCGAGCGTGGACTCCACGACCGAGACCATGTCCAGCGCGTACGACGGCGACTCGGGGTCGAGCAGGTCGAACGCGGCCAGTGCGAAGGTCGACAGCGGCTGGTTGAGCGCGAAGTCCTGCTGAAGGTCGACGGTGAGCCGGACGATCCGGCCCTCCGCGTCCGGCTCCGGGAGCCGCTCCACGATCCCGCCGTCCACGAGGGAGCGGTAGATCGCGATCGCGCGGCGGATGTGCCGCAGCTGGTTCCGCCGCGGCTCGTGGTTGTCCTCCAGGAGCCGGCGCATCGCCTCGAAGGCGTTGCCCGGCCGGGCGATCACCGACAGCAGCATCGCGTGTGTCACACGGAAGCGCGAGGTCAGCGGCTCGGGATCGGACGCGATGAGCTTCTCGAAGGTGTTCTCGCCCCAGTTGACGAAGCCCTCCGGCGCCTTCTTGCGGACGACCTTGCGGCGCTTCTTCGGATCGTCGCCCGCCTTCGCCAGCGCCTTCTCGTTCTCCACGACATGCTCGGGAGCCTGTGCCACCACAAAGCCCGCCGTGTCGAAACCCGCCCGGCCGGCGCGGCCCGCGATCTGGTGGAACTCGCGTGCCCGCAGCGTCCGCACCCGCGTCCCGTCGTATTTGGTCAGCGCGGTGAACAGCACCGTACGGATGGGGACGTTGACCCCGACGCCGAGCGTGTCGGTGCCGCAGATGACCTTCAGCAGCCCTGCCTGGGCCAGCTTCTCGACGAGCCGGCGGTACTTCGGCAGCATGCCGGCGTGGTGCACGCCGATGCCGTGCCGGACGTACCGCGACAGGTTGCGCCCGAACTTGGTGGTGAAGCGGAAGTTCCCGATGAGCTTGGCGATCTCGTCCTTCTCGGCGCGGGTGCACATGTTGATGCTCATCAACGCCTGCGCCCGCTCCACGGCGGCGGCCTGGGTGAAGTGCACGATGTAGACCGGCGACTGGCGGGTCTCCAGCAGTTCGGTCAGCGTCTCCGTCAGCGCCGTCGTGCGGTACTCGTACGACAGCGGTACGGGCCGGGTCGCGGAGCGCACCACCGAGGTCGGCTTGCCGGTGCGCCGGGTCAGATCCTCCTCGAACCGCGACATGTCGCCGAGCGTCGCCGACATCAGGATGAACTGCACCTGCGGCAGTTCCAGCAGCGGAATCTGCCAGGCCCAGCCGCGGTCCGGCTCGGCGTAGAAATGGAACTCGTCCATCACGACCTGGCCGATGTCGGCGTGCTTGCCGTCACGCAGCGCTATCGAGGCGAGCACCTCGGCGGTGCAGCAGATGACCGGCGCGTCCGCGTTGACCGACGCGTCACCGGTGAGCATGCCGACGTTCTCGGTGCCGAAGAGCTTGCAGAGGTCGAAGAACTTCTCCGAGACCAGCGCCTTGATGGGCGCGGTGTAGAACGTGACCTGGTCGTTGGCGAGAGCGGTGAAGTGCGCGCCGGCCGCCACCAGGCTCTTTCCGGAGCCGGTGGGGGTGGACAGGATGACGTTCGCCCCCGAGACCACTTCGATCAGCGCCTCCTCCTGGGCAGGGTAGAGCGCGATGCCCTGCTGCTCGGCCCAGCCCGAAAAGGCTTCGAAGAGGGCATCGGGGTCGGCGTCGTTCGGCAGATGATCGATGAGGGTCACGCCCCCATACTGCCTGCCTTCGACCCGGATCCGGGAACCGGTGCTCCGGATGGAGACCAACTGGAGATCGACGGCCGGTGGAGATACCCGATCCGCGGGTGTCCGCGCCGCGCTGTGCCGGACCCGACGCCGGACCGTGGTGTCGGCCTGGCGGTCCTGACCTGCGGGGACGGCATGCGGCGGGCTCCCCTCGGGGGCCGCGCGGCGCTGCGGGCGCTGCTGGGCCGGTGCGCGGGTCCACGGAGACTTTCGCGCAAGGTCTTCACATTCTGTACACGGCAGTGTGCGGAATGCGGTCGCCGTCGCGGTGCCCGGTGGCACGTCGGGCGGGCCGGCTCTCCCGAACCCCCGCTCCTCGTGGAGAGATCATTTGACGCTACGCTGAGTGTCCGACCGGGCGTCAGATATGCAGTGGAAACGCAACGCGAAGGCAACGCGTCATGCGCCGACGTCAGAAGCGCAGAGCAAGGGGTGGGGAACGACCATGATGGGACCGGCGCACTCGCTGTCGGGGGCGGCGGCCTGGCTGGGGGTGGGAGCGGCGGCCTTTGGGGCCGGCTCTCCGATGCCCTGGCCGGTGCTGGTCAGCGGCGCCCTGATCTGTGCCGGGGCGGCGCTCGCGCCGGATCTCGACCACAAGGCCGCCACCATCTCGCGCGCCTTCGGGCCGCTGTCGCGGGGGCTGTGCGAAGTGGTCGACACCCTGTCGCACGCGGTGTACAAGGCGACGAAGATGCGTGGGGACGCGCACCGTTCGGGCGGGCACCGGACGCTCACCCACACCTGGCTCTGGGCCGTGCTGGTCGGTGGCGGTATGTCACTGCTGGCGACGGAGGGCGGGCGCTGGGCGGTGCTCGGGATCCTCTTCGTCCATATGGTGCTCGCCATCGAAGGGCTGCTGTGGCGGGCGGCGCGGGTCTCCAGTGACGTACTGGTCTGGCTGCTGGGCGCCGCGACGGCGTGGATACTGGCCGGGATCCTCGACGAGCCGGGCAACGGCGCGAACTGGCTGTTCGCGGAGCCGGGGCAGGAATACCTGTGGCTCGGACTGCCAATCATGCTCGGTGCGCTGGTGCACGACATCGGCGATGCGCTGACCGTTTCGGGCTGCCCGATCCTGTGGCCCATCCCGGTGGGCCGTAAGCGCTGGTATCCACTGGGTACGCCCAGGCCGATGCGCTTCCGGGCCGGGAGCTGGGTGGAGCTGAAGGTGCTGATGCCGGGCTTCATGCTGCTGGGCGGCATCGGGGCGCTGGGCGCGCTCGGGTACATCTGACCGAGGGGGCTCCCGGCGGACAGGGGTGGGGCGCCCCCAACTCCGTACTCCTCGCGCCCCGTATGCCGTATGCCGCGGGCCCGTATGCCGCGGGCGTGCGCCCCCCGTGCGCCTCTGCCCCCGGGCACCACCCACCGGTTCGTCGGCCGGCCCGGTGCGCTCTGGTGCGACGGGCCGGCCGGTGGGCCTCAGCCGTGCCACGACTTCCAGAGTGCGGCGTACGCCCCGTCGGCGGTGACCAGTTCCTGGTGGCTGCCCAGTTCGCTGATGCGGCCGTCCTCGACGACGGCGATGACATCGGCGTCATGGGCGGTGTGCAGGCGGTGGGCGATGGCCACGACCGTGCGACCGCGCAGGACCTTGCCCAGTGAGCGTTCCAGGTGGCGGGCCGCCCGCGGGTCCAGCAGCGAGGTCGCCTCGTCCAGGACCAGGGTGTGCGGGTCGGCCAGGACCAGGCGGGCCAGCGCGATGTGCTGGGCCTGGGCCGGAGTCAGGTTCTGGCCGCCGGAACCGACCTCGGTGTCCAGGCCGTTGGGGAGGGCGCCGGCCCAGCCGTCCGCGTCGAGCGCGCCCAGCGCCGCCCAGAGTTCGGCGTCGGCCGCGCCGGTGCGGGCCAGCAGGAGGTTGTCGCGCAGCGTTCCGACGAAGACGTGGTGCTCCTGATTGACCAGCGCGACGTGTTCGCGGACGCGTTCGGCGGGCATCGCGGAGAGTTCGGCGCCGCCCAGGGACACCGTGCCGGTGCGCGGGCCGTAGATGCCGGCCAGCAGCCGCCCCAGGGTGGACTTGCCGGCGCCGGACGGGCCGACCAGTGCCACCGTGCTTCCCGGGCGGACGTTCAGCGAGACCTGGTGCAGTACGTCGACGCCCGCGCGGTAGCCGAAGCTGACGTCGTCGGCGCGCACGCCCCGGCCGTCGGGGAAGACCGTCGCGTCGGCCGTCTCCGGCTCGATCTCGCGGACGCCGACGAGGCGGGCGATGGACACCTGGGCCACCTGGAGCTCGTCGTACCAGCGCAGGATCAGGTTAACCGGCTCCCGCAGCATCTGTGCGAGGAGCGCGCTGGTCGTCAGCTGGCCGGGGGTGATCCATCCATGGAGGACGAAGACCCCGCCGAGCAGCAGGCCCGCCCAGACGACGGCGATGGACAGTTCCGGTACGGCCTCGCGCATCGCCTCGGCGAGCCGGTCGATGTCCGTGGTGATCCGGGAGAGCAGGTCGCCGGTGCCGGCCCGCTCCAGGACGCCCGGCGGCAGCGCCACCGACCGGACGAGGAAGTCCTCGCGCAGATCGGCCAGCATCTGCTCGCCGAGCATCGCCCCGCGCAGCCGCACCATGCGGACGAAGACGGTCTGGGCGATCAGGGCGAGGGCGAACAGGGCGAGGGTGCGGCCCAGTTGGATGTCTCCGCCGCGGCCGGCGGACAGGTCCTCGACCAGTCCGCCGAGGAGGTAGGGGCCGACCATCGAGGCGATGACCGCCGCCGCGTTGACGGTGACGAGCATCGTGAAGGCGCCGCGGTGGCGCCGGACCAGGGTGGCGACGTAGGAGCGTACGGTCGCCGGTGAGCCGACGGGCAGGGTGGTGGCGGTCTGCGGGGTGTCGGGATCGTGCACCGGCGGTGCCAGGCCGATCATGCGGTCTCCTCGTGGTGGTGGGGCCGGTCCGGTTCGCGGGTGACGACCGCGCGGTAGTCGGGGTGGGTGCGCAGCAGTTCGCGGTGGGTGGCCGCGCCGGTGGCCTTGCCGTCCTGGAGGAACACCACCTGATCGGCGCGGTCCAGCAGGAGCGGGCTGGAGGTGAGGACGAGGGTCGTACGGCCCGCCCTGATCTTCCGCAGTCCGTCGGCGATGCGCGCTTCGGTGTGCGAGTCGACGGCGCTGGTCGGCTCGTCGAGCACCAGTACTTCCGGGTCGGTGACCAGCGAGCGGGCCAGGGCCAGGCGCTGCCGCTGGCCGCCGGAGAGGGACCGGCCGCGTTCGGTGATGTGGGTGCGCATCGGGTCGCCGGAGTCGTCGGCGGATGCCTGGGCCAGGGAGGCCAGCACATCGCGGCATTCGGCCGCGGCCAGCGCCTCGGCCGTGGTCACCCGGCCGGATGCCGGGACGTCGAGGAGGTCGCCGAGCGTGCCGGAGAGCAGCACCGGGTCCTTGTCCTGGACGAGTACGGCGGTGCGGGCGGTGTCGCGCGGGATGTCGTCCAGCGGGGTGCCGCCGAGGACGACGGAGAGCGGGCGGCCGGTGGATTTCCTCCGGGCCTCGTCGCCGTCGTCGCCGCCCTCGCCCTCGCCACGGTGCGGGGGGTGGCCGCCCAGGCGCTCGGCGAGCCGGCCCGCCGCGTCGGGGTCGCCGCAGACCACGGCGGTCAGCCGGCCGGCCGCGGCGGTCAGTCCGCTGACCGGGTCGTGCAGATCGCCGGACGGTGGTTCCGGTGCGGTGAGCCGGCCGTCGACCGGCCGGCTCAGGGCCAGTACGCGCGCCGTACGCGCCGCCGCCGGGCGGGAGAAGGAGTAGGACATGGAGATCTCTTCGAAGTGGCGGAGGGGGTAGAGCAGGAAGGCCACCGCGCTGTAGATCGTGACCAGTTCGCCGACGGCGATCCGGCCGTGCCGGGCGAGGCCGACGCCGTACCAGACCACCGCGATCAGCAGCAGCCCGGGGAGCAGGACCTGGACGGCCGAGATCAGCGACCACATCCGGGCGCTGCGGACGGCCGCGCCGCGCACCTCCTGGGAGGCGCTGCGGTAGCGGCCGAGGAACAGCTCCTCGCCGCCGATGCCGCGCAGGACGCGCAGTCCGGCGACCGTGTCGGAGGCGAGCTCGGTGGCCCGGCCGGCCTTCTCCCGCTGGTCGTCGGCGCGCCGGGTGGCGGCCGGCAGCAGCGGCAGCGCGGCCAGCGCCAGGGCGGGCACGCCCAGGGCCACCACGAGGCCCAGCTCCGGTTGGTAGACGACCAGGGCGAGGCAGACGCCGACCGTGGTCACGGCCGCCGCGCAGAACCGGGAGAGGACCTCGACGAACCAGCCGATCCGCTCCAGGTCGCCGGTGCTGACGGCGGCGACCTCACCGGCCGCCACCCGCCGGGTCATCGCCCCGCCCAGTTCCGTGGTCTTGCGGGCGAGCAACTGCTGCATCCGGGCGACCGTGACGATCCAGTTGGTCACCGCCGCCCGGTGCAGCATGACGTCGCCGAGCGCGACCAGTACGCCCAGCAGCGCCAGCAGGCCGCCCGCCAGGGCGAGTCGGGAACCGTCACGGTCCACCGCGGCCTGTACGGCGAGCCCCACCGGGAGCGGGAACGCGGCCACCGCGCTCATGTGCACAAGACCCCAGAAGAGCCCTTTGACCTGCCCGCCGAGCTGCCGTCTGCACAGCCACAGCAGGAATCTGCCACCCGTACGGACGTCCGGGACGCCGGGGTCGGGATGCGGAAGATCGCGAATACGCATGATGTCCAAAGGAGTTGAAGCGGCAGGCGGGGGGCGGGCCGAGCATGCTCGGCGGGCCGGGGCGGAGGGGCGGCGGTCGTGGGCAAGGGGGCGGCGGGGGCCGTCCCGGGCAGGGCGAAATGCCCCTCTCGCACGTCTCGGCCATCTCGACGTGGACGGAGGTAAGGGAAGGTTCGCCCGTCGCGTGGGCCGTTTTCAAACGGTTTTTCCACAGCGGGGCGGTAAAGCCGATGAATCGGCGGTGATGTGCACAACGCCGTTGCTGAAGGACCGTCAGTGCGGCGGTGGCACCATGGAGCCATGCGGACAGCGGCGGGTGCGACACGGGCGGTGGCGGTGGCCGCCGCGGGACTGGTCCTTGTGGCGGGCTGCGGAGGCGGCGCCGGTGCACGCGGCGGCGGTGCGCACGGCAGCGGCGCCGGGAACGCGGAGGGCGCCAAGGGGGGCGACGGCGCGCGGGCGGGCGAGCGGCCCGGCGGGCCACCGGCGGCCACTCACCTCGCGGACATCCCGGACGTCGGCCCCGCGCTGCGGTCGCGGATCCCGGCCGGCGCCCGTCAGGTCGTGGCGGTCTACGGCAAGGGGGCCGACTCCCCGGACGCCACCGTCGTGCTGTACGACAAGGGCGCCAAGGGGTGGGACCGCAAGGGGAGTTGGCCCGCGCACAACGGGCGACGCGGTTGGACGGCGGACCATCACGAGGGCGACCAGCGCAGCCCCTTCGGGGTGTTCTCGCTGACCGATGCCGGGGGAGTGCTCGCCGATCCGGGCGCCAGGCTGCCCTATACGCGATCGGCGGCGTTCACCCCGCCGTCGTACTGGTCCGAGAACACCCGCCATGACTTCGACTACGTGGTGGCGATCAACTACAACCGGGTGCCGGGGACGTCCCCGCTGGACCCGATCCGCCCCCTCGGGCAGTCCAAGGGCGGCGGGGTGTGGCTGCACCTGGATCACGGGACCGGTACCTCGGCCTGTGTGACCGTGGCGAAGTCCGCGATGACGGCGTTGCTGCGGGCTCTCGACCCGGCCCGGCACCCCGTCGTGGTGATGGGCGACAGGGACCGTCTTTCGTCCTGAAAGGCCCCGTTCGGGTGCGCGGGGGTGGTCTTCAACGATGCGCTTCGTGCCCGCGCGCTCGGCGTCGTCGCGGCCCGAAGAGGAGAAAGCGCCGGAGGCGGACGGTGTCTCCGGCGCCCCCGGCGAGAGGTGACACCCCGGGCCCGGGGGCGGACGGCCGCCGCCCACCGCCGGGCCCGGACCGGCGACCAGCCGGCGGAGGTCGGACCAGGGACGGCAACTCCCGTTATTCGGACGGCTTTTGGGAGTCCATTCCCGGTCGGGCCTTCTTCCACAGGCCCCGGCTTCAGCTGGAGCCAGGATCCACGCCAGGATCGCCGACCGGCGCCGTGATGCGCTGCACAAGCTGACCACTCGTCTCGTTCGTGAGAACCAAACGATCGTGATCGAGGACCTGACCGTGCGCACCATGGTCAAGAACCGGAGCCTGGCCCGCGCCATCAGTGACGCGGCGTGGTCGGACTTCCGGAGCATGCTGGAGTACAAGGCCGCCTGGTACGGGCGGGAAGTGATCGCGGTGGACCGCTTCTTCCCCTCCTCCAGGCTGTGCTCCCACTGCGGCGCCTTGCAGGGCAAGATGCCGCTGCACGTCCGCACCTGGAGGTGCGGCTGCGGCGCTAAGCATGACCGGGACGTGAACGCCGCACGTAACGTGCTGGCCGCCGGACTGGCGGTGACAGCCTGTGGAGCTGGTGTAAGACCTCAACGGAGAACTCCGGGCGGGCAGTCGGCGACGAAGCAGGAAACCCCACGGCTCGAGCCGTAGGAATCCGCCTCCTTCCAGGAGAGGGATGAAGTCATCGGTCCTCCGGGGAGTGCGGATGGTACGCGGGACAGTCGTGAACCTCCGCGAGGACTCTGGTGGTTGCTTCGGCTGGGGCGCAAGAAGGCCAATTGGACTACTGGTGTGCAGAGTTGGATGTTTCGCTGCCGGTATGTGCGCTCCGCGACCGGCCGGGAACGCTCCGCTGCACCGTCCGGCCGGCCCCCGCCACCGTCTTTCGCAAGGCGCTGAAAACCCTTGCTTGAAACCTTGACGTGTCCACGCGTGGAACGGCAGGCTCCGAAGCGAACCCCCCATGGCGGCCTGGCGCGTGGCTGCTCTCGTGGGCGCGGTGCGCCGTGCCCCATGACGAAGGAGCCGCAAGATGCAGCAACGTTCCCGTGTGCTGGGCGGGACGCTGGCCGGCGTGCTGGCCGCGGTCGGCCTCGCCACCTTCGCCCCCTGGTCCTCGCAGGCCACCCCACCCGGCGACAAGACCGTCACGGCCACCCTCTTCGAGTGGAAGTACGCGGACGTCGCACGGGCCTGCACCGATCAGTTGGGGCCGGCCGGCTACGGCTACGTGGAGGTCTCACCCGCCTCCGAGCACATCCAGGGCGACCAGTGGTGGACGTCGTACCAGCCCGTCAGCTACAAGATCGCCGGCCGGCTGGGCGACCGCAACGCCTTCGCTGCCATGGTCGGCGCCTGCCACGGCGCCGGCGTCAAGGTCCTCGCCGACGCCGTCGTCAACCACATGTCGGCGGGGTCCGGCACGGGCACCGGAGGCACCCAGTACACCAAGTACAACTACCCCGGCTACTACGAGGACCAGGACTTCCACAGCTGCCGCAAACCCATCTCCAACTACGCCGACCGCAATGACGTCCAGAACTGCGAACTGGTCGGCCTCGCCGATCTCGACACCGGCAGCGAATACGTCCGCACCACCATCGCGAAATACCTCGACGACCTGCGGTCGCTGGGCGTGGACGGGTTCCGGGTGGACGCCGCCAAGCACATCTCCGCCACCGATCTCGCCGCCATCAAGGGCAAGATGAAGGACCCCGGGTACTGGGTGCAGGAGGTCGTCTACGGCGCCGGCGAGGCCGTCCAGCCCGACGAGTACACCGGAATCGGCGATGTCGACGAATTCCGCTACGGCACCCACCTCAAGAGCGCCTTCCAGGGCGGCAACATCGCCCAGCTCAAGTCCGTCGCGGACGGCAAGCTCAGTGGTGACAAGGCTCGTACCTTCGTCGACAACTGGGACACCGAGCGCAACGGCTCCACGCTGACCTACAAGGACGGCGCGGTCTACACCCTCGCCAACGTCTTCATGCTCGCGTCGCCCTACGGCTCGCCCAACGTCTATTCCGGGTACACGTGGACCGACAAGGACGCGGGCCCGCCGGCCTCCGGCAGCGGCGGCTGGACCAATGAGCACGCCAAGCAGGAGATCACCGGCATGGTCGGATTCCGCAACGCGGTGGGATCGGCGGAGCTGACGGACTGGTGGGACAACGGGGGCAGCGCGATCGCCTTCGGCCGGGGAAAGGCGGGCTTCGTCGTCGTCAACAACGGTGACGGGGAACTGCACCAGACCTTCGCCACGCCGCTGCCGGGCGGCACGTACTGCAACGTCGTCGCCGCGGCGCCCGCCTCGTGCGACGGGCACACGGTCACCGTGGGCGCGGACGGGAAGGCACAGATCACCGTCCCCGCCAGGAGCGCCGTGGCGCTGCACATCACGCGCTGACCCGCGCCGGCCGGGGGAGTGCGCTCAGGCCGGGCCGGGACGCGTCGCGTACTCCAGCGCCAGGAGGGCCGAGCAGTAGCCTCGGCCCTCCGTCGCGTGGTCCATGCCGATCTCGCACATCCGGTTCGCCGAGAGGTGCGCGTCGAAGTGGCGGGCGGTGACCTCGGCGGCCTCCCTCGCCGTCGCCGACTCGGTCAGTTCCCTGTGCAGCATGCCGCGGTCGCCGGCGAACGCGCAGCAGCCGGCGTCGTCCGGCACCACCACCTCGCGGGCGCACGCCTCGGCGACCTGCCGGAGCCGGTCCTCGTCGCCCAAGTGCCGCATGGAGCAGGTGGGATGGAGGACGGCGGAGCCGAGGGTGCGGTGGATGTCGAGGCGGGGGAGGAGTTCGTCGGCGGCCCAGACCAGGGAGTCGACGACCGTCAGCTCGGCGTGCAGGGCGCGGTGAAACGGCGTCAGATACGGCACGACCTCGCGGGCGATGCCCAGGGTGCAGGAGGAGGCGTCGACGATCAGCGGCAGTTCGCCGCCGGCCGTCCAGCCCCAGGCCGCCTCGACGATCCGCTGGGCCATGACGCGGTTGCCGCCCTCGTAGCCCTTGGAGTGCCAGATCGTGGCGCAGCAGGTGCCGGTGACGTCCGGGGGGATCCAGACCGGGCGGCCGGCCCGCAGGGACACCGCGACCACCGCCTCGGGCAGTGAGGGCCCCCGGTGGCCGGCCGGCTCGCCGAAGATCCGGTTCACACATGCCGGGTAGTACACGGCCGCCGCGCCCGCCCGCTGCGTCCTGGGCGGCTTCCGGGCCGCGGCCCCCGGGATCTGTGGCAGCCACTCGGGCACCAGATCGGGGCGAACGGCCCTGCGGGCGGCGCCGGTCACCGACGTCAGCAGTCGGTCTCCGATCCGGTCCGCGGCGGCCACCGCCAGCCGCGCCGCCCGCTCCACCGCCGCGAACCGCCGCGCGGTCTGCTCGGCCGCCCACTCCTCGCGCGGCGAGTGCCGCAGATGCCGGAAGTCCCTCATCAGCGCCCCGGTGTCGATACCCACCGGGCAGGCCAGTTCGCAGGTGGAGTCGCCGGCGCAGGTGTCCACCGCGGCATAGCCGTACGCGTCGAGCAGCGCCTCGCCGACGGCGGAGCCGGGCGGCTGGCGCAGCATCTCGCGGCGCAGCACGATGCGCTGGCGGGGCGTGGTGGTCAGGTCCTTGCTGGGGCAGGTCGGTTCGCAGAAGCCGCACTCGATGCACGGGTCGGCGACGGCCTCGACCTGCGGGATGGTCTTCAGCCCGCGCAGATGCGCCCGGGGATCGCGGTCCAGGAGGATGCGCGGGGCAAGAATGCCGTGCGGGTCCACGGTCTGCTTGGTCCGCCACATCAACTCCGTTGCCCGCGGCCCCCATTCGAGCTCCAGGAAGGGCGCGATGTTGCGGCCGGTGGCGTGCTCGGCCTTGAGCGAGCCGTCGAAGCGCCCGACGGTCAGCCGGCAGAAGTCGTCCATGAAGGCGGCGTAGCGGGCCACGTCGTCCGGGTCGGCCGCGTCGAACGCCAGCAGGAAGTGCAGGTTGCCGTGGGCGGCATGGCCGGCGACGGCCGCATCGAAACCGTGCCGGGCCTGGAGATCCAGGAGCGCCGTACAGGCGTCGGCGAGCCGGTCCGGCGGCACCGCGAAGTCCTCCGTGATCAGCGTCGTACCGGGCGGCCGGGATCCGCCGACCGCGGTGACGAAGGCCCGCCGGGCCTTCCAGTAGCCGCCGATGACCGCCGGGTCCCGGGTGAAGGCGTTGCTGACCGAGGCGACCGGCGCGACCAGCTCCAGCCCGTCCAGCAGCCGTGCCGCGGTCCGCTCGTACGCCTGCCGCGCGGCCTCGTCCGGCGCCCGGAACTCGACCAGCAGCGCGGCGGTCTCCTTCGGCAGCTCCGCCCAGTCGGCGGGCACCCCGGCCACGCTCACCGAGGCGCGCAGCGTGTTGCCGTCCATCAGCTCCACGGCCCGCGCGCCCGCCGCGTTGAAGCGCGGTACGGCGGCGGCAGCGGAGGCGAGGGCCGGGAAGAAGAGGAGCGCGCTGGTGGTGTGCCGGTCCAGCGGCAGGGTGTCGAAGACCGTCTCGGCGATGAAGCCGAGCGTGCCCTCGGAGCCGACCATCAGCCCGCGCAGGATCTGCACGGGCGTGCCGCCGTCGAGGAAGGCGTCCAGCCGGTAGCCGTTGGTGTTCTTGATCCGGTACTTGGCGCGGA
>NZ_JBNHIN010000020.1:0-37337 GCF_050054615.1 Streptomyces sp. YGL11-2 | reverse complement strand
TCTTTCCTTCCCCCCCCCCCCCCCCACCAGCCCGGGGTCCGCCTCGATCTCCGCCTTGAGCGCCAGCAGCCCCGCGCAGAGCGCCGGTTCGGCGTGCGCCAGCTCGGAGTCCGCGTCCGGGTCGGCGGTGTCGACGACGGTGCCGGACGGCAGGACGAGGGTGAGCGAGGCGAGCGTCCGGTAGGAGTTGCGGGTGGTGCCGGCGGTCATTCCGGAGGCGTTGTTGGCGACCACCCCGCCGAGGGTGCAGGCGATCGCGCTGGCCGGGTCGGGGCCGAGCAGCCGGCCGTGGCGGGCGAGCGCGGCGTTGGCCCGCAGCACCGTCGTGCCCGGCCGGATACGGGCGCGAGCGCCGTCGTCGAGCACCTCGATCCCGGCCCAGTGGCGGCGTACGTCGACGAGGATGTCCTCGCCCTGCGCCTGGCCGTTGAGGGAGGTCCCGGCGGCCCGGAAGACGATGCTGCGGCCCTTGCCGTGGGCGTAGGAGAACACCGCGGAGATGTCGTCGACATCCTCGGCGAGCACCACTACCTGCGGGACGAAGCGGTACGGGCTCGCATCGGAGGCGTAGCGGACCAGGTCGGAGACCTCGTGCAGCACCTTGTCCGCGCCGAGCAGCGCGACGAGGTCGCCCCGTAGCGGCTCCGGGGTGCCCGTGGCCAGCCGGTCGGGCACCCGGTCGGGCGCGGGCCCGGTGGTGGCCGCGGGTCGCAGGGCGTGCGGGCGGGGCTCCAGCAGGGGCACGGTCACTCCTCCGGTGAGGCGGTGCTGCCGTGGTGCTCAGGTCAGTGATGCCTACCCGGCCCGTCGACCAGAGCCGACAGCAGGTCGCCGAACACCTCGCGCTGTTCGGCGGTCAGTGGGGCCAGGATCTCCTCCGCCGCGGCCCGCCGGGCGCTGCGCAACGCGCGGAGCGTGCTGCGCCCGGTGTCGGTGAGCTCGATCCGCACCACCCGCCGGTTGGCCGGATCCGGGACCCGGCGTACCGAACCGTTCGCCTCCAGCGCGTCCACCAGCGTCGTCACCGCCCGCGGAACGACCTCCAGCCGCTCGGCGAGGTCGGCCATCCGCGGCGGGGTGTCGCGGTAGTGGTCCACGATCCGCAGCAGCCGGGACTGGGCCGGGGTGAAGGCGATGTCCAGATGCTCCAGATGGCGCTTCTGGGCGCGGTGCATCCGGCGGGTCAGCCGGACCAGCTGTTCGGCGAGGTTGCCGCTGCCGGCGGACGGGTCGGGGGAAGGCGAGGGCATGCCCCCGAGGATAGCAGGACCTTGTTCATTGTGAGTATAGGTAACAATGAGCTAAGCTCCACGATGCCCCAGTTTCCGGTACGCATCCCGAAGGAGCCCATGCGCCGCGACGAACCCCAATGGACCGCACCGCCGAAGGACCCGGATGCCCCGGTCCCCCTGCGGCGGATCCTCGCCCTCTTCCGCCCCTACCGAGCCCGGCTCGCCCTCGTCGGCCTGCTGGTCGCCGCCTCGTCCCTGGTCTCGGTGGCGTCCCCGTTCCTCCTCCGGGAGATCCTGGACGTCGCCATCCCGGGACGGCGCACCGGACTGCTGTCCCTGCTGGCCCTCGGCATGATCGCCACCGCCGTGACCACCAGCGTCTTCGGCGTGCTCCAGACCCTGATATCCACCACCGTCGGCCAGCGCGTGATGCACGACCTGCGCACCGCCGTCTACGCCAAGCTCCAGCGGATGCCGCTGGCCTTCTTCACCCGCACCCGCACCGGCGAGGTCCAGTCCCGGATCGCCAACGACATCGGCGGCATGCAGGCCACCGTCACCTCCACCGCGACGTCCCTGGTCTCCAACCTCACCTCCGTCGTCGCCACCGTAGTCGCCATGGTGGCCCTCGACTGGCGGCTGACCGTCGTCTCGCTCCTCCTGCTCCCGGTCTTCGTCTGGATCAGCCGCCGGGTCGGCAACGAGCGCAAGAAGATCACCACCCAGCGGCAGAAGCAGCTGGCGTCGATGTCCGCGATGGTCACCGAATCCCTCTCCGTCAGCGGCATCCTGCTCGGCCGCACCATGGGCCGCGCGGACTCGCTCACCAAGAACTTCGCCGAGGAATCCGAGCGCCTGGTCGGCCTGGAGGTCCGCGCCAACATGGCCGGCCGCTGGCGGATGGCCACCATCGGCATCGTCATGGCCGCCATGCCCGCGCTCATCTACTGGGCGGCCGGGATCGTCCTCCAGTTCGGCGGCCCGGTCTTCTCCATCGGCACCCTGGTCGCCTTCGTCTCGCTCCAGCAGGGCCTGCTGCGCCCCACCGTCTCGCTGCTGTCCACCGGCGTCGACATGCAGACCTCGCTGGCCCTCTTCCAGCGCATCTTCGAGTACCTGGACCTGCCGGTCACCATCACCGAGCCCGCCGACCCCGTGGAACTGCCCGCCCCGCGCGGTGAAATCCGCTTCGAGAACGTGCGGTTCGGCTACGACCCCGAAGCGGCGCCCACCCTGGACGGCATCGACCTGACGATCCCGGCGGGCGGCAGCCTCGCCGTCGTCGGCCCCACCGGCAGCGGCAAGAGCACCCTGAGCTACCTCGTCCCCCGCCTCTACGACGTGACCGAGGGCCGGGTCACCCTCGACGGCACCGACGTCCGCGACCTCGGCTTCGACACCCTCGCCCGCTCGGTCGGCGTGGTCTCCCAGGAGACCTACCTCTTCCACGCCTCGGTCGCCGACAACCTCCGGTTCGCCAAGCCCGACGCGACCGACGAGGAGATCGAACGCGCCGCCCGCGCCGCCCAGATACACGACCACATCGCGGCCCTCCCCGACGGCTACGACACCCTCGTCGGTGAGCGCGGCTACCGCTTCTCCGGCGGCGAGAAGCAGCGCCTCGCCCTCGCCCGCACCATCCTGCGCGACCCGCCGGTCCTCGTCCTGGACGAAGCGACCAGCGCCCTGGACACCCGCACCGAACACGCCGTCCAGCAGGCCGTCGACGCCCTCTCCGCGGGCCGCACCACGGTCACCATCGCGCACCGCCTCTCCACCATCCGCGACGCCGACCAGATCGTCGTCCTGGACGCCGGCCGGATCGCCGAACGCGGCACCCACGACGAGCTGTTGGCCGCAGGCGGTCGCTATGCGGCGCTGGTGCGGCGCGATGCGCACCAGGTGCCGGCGGACGGCGACGGCGCGGCGGACGACGGGCACGCCTCGGGCGTGCTGGTGTGACCGGCGCGGTGCCGCGCCGGCGGCGCCCGCCCCGCCCCGGCGCCGCTCAGGCCCGGCGCCGCCGCTTCGACCAGACGCCGCCGCACCCCGGCGGTCAGAGCGCCGCGAGATCGACCGCCGCCGCCATCGCCCGGTACCCCGCGTCGTTCGGGTGCTTGCGGTCCCCGCAGTCGAAACCGGGCGCCAGCGCGTCCGCGTCCCGCGGATCGGCCAGCACCGCCGCGAAGTCCGCCACCGCGTCGAACGCGCCCGACGTGCGGATCCACGCATTGACCTCCCGGCGCTTCGCCTCGGCGGCCGGGGTGTGGTACTCCGAGCCCTTGAACGGCGTGATCGTCGCCCCGGTGACCCGCACCCCCGCCGCCCGCGCCCGGTCGATCAACCCCTCATATCCCGCGATGAGTTGACCGGCCGACAGATCAGGATCCGGCTTGTACGTCGGCAGGTCGACCTCGCTGAACCCGATGTCGTTGAGGCCCACCAGCACGACGACGGACCGCACGCCAGGCTGCTCCAGCACATCCCGCCCGAACCGCTCCCCGGCCGATTCGCCGTACCACGCCGAGTCGTGCAGCAGCAGGTTCCCGCCGATGCCGTGGTTGAGCACCCGACGCGGGCTGCCCGCGGCGGCCAGCCGCTCGGCCAGCGCGTCCGGGTAGCGTGCGTGGCCGTCGACCGTCGACCCGAAGCCGTCGGTGATCGAGTCGCCGAACGCCACGACGGTGTCCCGCCGCGCCGCCCCACCGCCGGCCAGTTCCACGGCGGCGAGGTGGTACCACGACACCGTCGTCTCACCGAAGACCGCCGGATCCACCTCCCCCAACTGCTCGCCCGCCGCCCGGTAGGAGGTGGCGAACGCCTGCGCGTGGAAGGTCGCCGGCCCGGTCGGCCGGGCGAAGTACAAGGACACGGTCAGCGTGTCGAAGGCCGCCACGCGCACCTCCACCGCATCGCTGTGCACCTCGCCGCCCGCCGGGATCCGTACGGAATCCGCCCCGCCGAAGGTGAGCCGGCGACCGGTACCGCCGTGCACCGCCGGCCCCCGGTCCGTGCGCGCGAGCCGGGCGCCGGACACCTCCAGCGGTGCGGTCCCGTAGCGGTTGGAGAGCTTGACCCGGGCCGCGGTCCCCGTCCCGGTGACCCGTACGACCTGCCGCACGGTCTGGTCCGCGAACCCCTCCTCGGCCCAGTTCTTGTCGAACCCCGCACTGGGGCGCTGCATGGATGCCGCCCAACCAGCCTGCCAGACAAGGAAGTTGACGCTGCTCATGATGTGGTGCCTGCCTCTCGGTCGGTCGCCCGGTGGCGACGGCCACGAGTCTGGCGGCCCGCGCGGCGGCGACCCAGACACCCCCGTTTGGTACGCACCCCATGCCTACCAACGCCGGGGTCACCCTCCGCGCCGCGGCCGTCAGTCGTCCGCCAGCAGCACCACCTCCAGCGTCCGCGGACCGTGCACCCCCTCCACCCGGTCCAGTTCGATGTCGCTGGTCGCGGACGGCCCGGAGATCCAGGTCAGCGGGCGGTCGGGGGCCAGTCGCGGCAGCGCCTCGGGGACCGAGCCGACGACCTGGCCGGGGACGCGGACGACGCAGACGTGGTGGTCGGGGACGAGGGTGATCCGGCGCCGCCCCTGGTCGGGCCCCGCGTCCAGCACGAGGGTGCCGGTCTCCGCGATCGCCAGCGCACACCCCGTCACTACGCTGTCCACGGCGTCCAGTTCGCGCGCCGTGCTCGATGCCAGGTCGGGCACCCGGGTCACCTCGGCCGCGGCCAGCCACCCCGGATCCAGCCCCGGCGGCACCACCACCGACCGCGCCCCGCGCTCCGCCAGCAGCCGGCCGATCAGCGCCGGCAGCCCGTCGGGGCCGCTGCGGTGCACGATCGCACGGTAGTCCGCGAGGTTCTCGGCGAGCAGCTCGACGGTCTGCCCGGCCGTACGCGAGCCGTGCACCCGCAGGTAGTCGCGGGCGACCGGCGGATCGCTCGGCCCCTCACCGCGCGGCACATCGCCCAGCGCCCGCCGGATCCGCGCCAACACCACGTCCCTGCCGCTCATCTGACGCCTCCTCGCCCATCTCCCCACGCCCCGTCAGGGCGCTGCTCGCCACGGGTGCGCCGCCACCAGTCGCGGAACGACTCGGCCGCTACCGCCGGCAGCTCACGGCTGTCGGACCAGGCCCGCCCCGGCCCCGGCAAGCGCCGCGGATGCAGCCGCCGGGTGCGGGACGCCAGCCGCATCCCGCCGCGCAGTGCGCCGGGATGGTCGAACGCCCACGTCGCGGCCCGCATCGCCGCCCGCTCCGCGGCATGGCCCCTGGCCGGCTTCAGGACGGTGCGGGTGCCGCGCCGGGTGACCGGGCCGCCCTCGACGACCCGCTCCCGCAGATGCACCAGGACCTCGGGGATGTCGATGGCGACCGGGCACACCTCGTAACACGCCCCGCACAGCGACGAGGCGTACGGCAGCGACGCCTCCAACAAGCCCTCGACGCCGCGCAGTTGAGGCGTGAGGATGGCCCCGATCGGACCCGGATACGGTGAACCGTACGCATGCCCCCCGGCCCGCTCGTACACCGGGCAGACGTTCAGGCAGGCCGAGCAGCGGATGCAGCGCAGCGCCTGCCGCCCGACGGTGTCGGCGAGGGTGTCGGTGCGCCCGTTGTCGAGCAGTACGAGATGGAAGGTCCGGGGCCCGTCGCCGTCCGTGGTCCCCGTCCAGGTGGTGGTGTACGGGTTCATCCGCTCGGCCGTCGAGGAACGGGGCAGCAACTGGAGGAAGATCTCCAGATCCTGCCAGGTCGGCACGGTCTTCTCGATACCGACGACGGAGATCAGCGTCTCCGGCAGCGTCAGGCACATCCGGCCGTTGCCCTCGGACTCGACGACCACCAGCGTGCCGGACTCGGCGACCATGAAGTTGGCCCCGGAGATCCCCACCTTCGCGGTCAGGAACTTCTCCCGCAGGTGCAGCCGGGCCGCCTCGGCGAGCTCGGCGGGGGAGTCGGACAGCCCCTCGGGCGCCGGGCGTCCCCAACTCCCCATCTCCCGAAGGAAGATGTCCCGGATCTCGGTGCGGTTGCGATGGATCGCCGGCACCAGGATGTGTGACGGCAGATCGTCCCCGAGCTGCACGATCAGCTCGGCCAGATCCGTCTCGTACGCCCGGATACCGGCCTCGGCCAGCGCCTCGTTCAGCCCGATCTCCTGCGTGGCCATCGACTTGACCTTGACGACCTCGCGCTCACCGGTCTCCCGCACCAGCCGGGTGACGATCCGGTTGGCCTCCTCGGCGTCCGCCGCCCAGTGCACCCGGCCGCCCGCGGCGACCACCGCGTCCTCCAACTGCTCCAGGTAGTGGTCGAGATGACGTAGCGTCCGGTCCTTCACCGCCGCGCCCGCGGCCCGCAGTTGCGCCCAGTCGTCCAGTTCGGCGACGGCCCTGGTCCGCTTGTCGCGGATGGTGTGGGTGGCGTGGGTGAGGTTGGCGCGCAGCCGGCTGTCGCGGGTGGAGACCGCGGCGGCTCGGGGGAAGGCCGGCATCCCGAGATAGGTGCCGCTCATCGCACGCTCCCTTCCGCGCCGCCGGCCGTACCCGCGACGGCGTCGCCCCGCGCACCGTCCTCCGTAGCGGCCAGGATCTCCGCGATGTGCACCGGACGCACCCGCGAGCCCTGCCGCGCCAGCGTGCCCCCGATGTGCATCAGGCAGGAGTTGTCGACCGTGCAGACCGCGGAGGCGCCGGTCCGGGCCACCGCCCGGACCTTGTCGGCCCCCATCGCGGCCGACACCGCCGGATTCTTCACCGCGAACGTGCCGCCGAACCCGCAGCACTCCTCGGCACCCGGCAGCTCCCGCAGCTCCAGCCCCCTGACGTGCTCCAGCAGCCGCCGCGGCCGGTCGCCCAGCCCCAGCACGCGCAGGCCGTGACAGGTCGGGTGATAGGTGACGTTGTGCGGGTAGTACGCGCCCACATCCGTCACCTTCAGCACGTCCACCAGGAATTCGGTGAGCTCGTACGTCTTGGGCACGGCCCGCGCCGCCGCGTCGGCCAGCTCCCGGCCTCGCCCCTCGGCGGCCGCCTTCGCCCCGATCCGCGGATAGTTGTCGCGCACCATCGCGGCACAGGAACCGGACGGGGTGACCACGTACGCGTAGTCCCGGAACGCCCGGTCGAAGCGGCGCACCAGCGGCTCGGCGGCATGCCGGTAACCGGTGTTGAACTGGGGCTGCCCGCAGCAGCTCTGGGCGCCGGGGAAGTCCACCTCGACGCCCAGCCGCTCCAGCAGCGTCACCACCGCCTGCCCCGTCCGCGGATAGAGCGTGTCGTTGATGCAGGTGACGAACAGTGCTACCCGCACGTTGCGATCTCCTTGCCGTCATCGTGCCGTTTTCTTGCGGCGGTGTTTCGGCCGCAATGCCTCCGCCGAATCCCCTGGCGGTGGCCCGCCTCGCCGGTACATGATCACGTGTCGGATCATCCTGCCCCAGCGGCGGGCCGAGGAGAAGAACCGGGAGCGGAGGACCATGTCGAGTGCACAGCCCCTCACCGAGGACCGGGCGCCCCGCGGCGATCGCCCGCCGTCGCCGATACGGCAGCTGGCCGCCGCCTCCATCGGCAACGCCGTCGAGTGGTACGACTGGTACGCGTACTCCTTCCTGGCCGCCTACTTCGCCGACCAGGTCTTCCCCAAGGAAGCCGGCAACTCCCTGGTGCCGCTGCTGTCGACCTTCGCGGTCTTCGCCGTCGGCTTCTTCATGCGCCCGGTCGGCGGACTGCTGATGGGTGCGGTCGCCGACCGGCGCGGCCGGCGCGCCGCGCTGACCCTGACGATCCTGCTGATGGGCGGCGCCAGCCTGCTGGTCGCCCTCACCCCCACCTACGCGGCCACCGGCGTGCTCGCCCCGGTCGTACTCGTCATCGCCCGCCTCGTCCAAGGGCTCTCCGTAGGCGGGGAGTTCGCCGCCTCCACCACCTTCCTCGTGGAATCCGCGGGTCCGGGCCGGCGCGGACTGTTCTCCAGCTTCCAGTACGTCTCCACGACCCTCGGCCAGCTGCTCGCCTCCGGGACCGGGGCGCTGCTCGCCGCACTGCTCACCGAGCGCCAGATGGGGCAGTGGGGCTGGCGGGCCGCCTTCCTCGGCGGCGCCCTGCTGAGCCTGCTCGGACTCTGGATCCGCAGCGGCGCCCAGGAGACCCGGTCCCCGGCGCTCGACTCCGTTCCCGCTCGGGGTTCCGCCCGCTCGGGCGGAACCCCGAGCGCGGTGCAGACCTCGGCCGCCGAGCGGCAGGCCGCCCGCCCCGGCCTCTTCGAGGGCCTGCGCCGCCACCCCCGCCAGTCGCTCCTCATCTGCGGCATCACCGCCGGCGGCACCCTCGCGTACTACACCTGGACCACCTACCTCCCGACCTACGCCCAGGTCAACGCGGGCTTCGACAAGGCCGATTCGCTCACCGTCAGTACCCTCTCGCTGGTCTTCTTCGCCCTGCTTCAGCCGCTCGGCGGCCTGCTCTCGGACCGCATCGGCCGCAAACCGCTGCTGTTCGCCTTCGCCCTCGGCTTCGCCGTGCTGGCCGTGCCCCTGCTGCACCTGGTCAACGGCGCCTTCCTCTCCCTCCTGCTGGTGCAGTGCGCGGGCATGGTCCTGCTCACCGGCTACACCGCGGTCGCCGCCGCGGTGAACGCCGAGGTCTTCCCCGCCCGGGTACGCGCCGCCGGCATCGGCTTCCCGTACTCCCTCACCGTCGCCCTCTTCGGCGGCACCGCCCCGTACGTCGGCACCTGGTTCAAGCAGGCCGGCCACCCGGACCTCTTCCCCTGGTACGTCGCCGTGCTCTGCCTGATCTCCTTCGGCGTCTACCTGACGCTGCCGGAGACCGCGCACCGGGAACTGGAGAAGTAACCCGCGGTCGCAAGCCTGTCAGACAAGATCGTCGGACAAGGGGCCGCACAAGGAGTCGGCCGAGGAGTCCGTTCGCGCTGGCCCACACCGCATCGTCGATGGGAAACTGCCCTGCGCATGGGATGCGACCCGTGCGGCACGGCGGCAAGCGGCTCGCGGACGCCCGCGGGCCGGTCTGACCACAGACCCGGGGAGACGGATATGGCCGGCAGACAAGCTCAGGGGCGGCGCCCGGTCGTCGCGCTCTACGAGCGGATGGTCGAGGCGGTCCGCGCGGGCACCTACCCGCCGGGCTCCACCCTCCCGACCGAGCCCCGGCTCGCCGCCGAACTGGGCGTGAGCCGCCCCGCCCTGCGCGAGGCGCTGATCCTGCTCCAGGAGGACGGCGTGATCAACGTACGGCGCGGGGTGGGGCGCACGGTCAGCCACCATCTCCCGCCGCGCGGCTTCGAGTTCCTCAAGCCCGTCGAGGAGCTGCTGGGGGAGGGGCGGCAGGCCGTGACCGTGCCGCTGGCCCGTACCGCCGAGGAGCCGACGGACTTCTCCACGCAGCATCTGGTGCTGCCGTCGAACGGCGAGGTGCGCTTCTGGGAGAGTCTGATCGAGGTCGCCGGGATGCCCGCCTGCCTGACCCAGGAGTGGGCCGCGGACGAGACGGTGGGGGAGCTGCTGCCGGACGCCGTCGCGGCGTTCGACGGGCCCCAGGGGCGCACGTCGTCCATGCTGCGGCTGCTGCTGGCAGCCGGGCGCGGGCTGCCGCTGACCGGCAGCAGCACCATCGTGGCCACCACGCTCGGCCGGCAGCGCGGCCGGCAGCTGGGGCGCGCTGCCGACACCCCCGGAGTCCTCGTCACCCAGGTCGTACGGCTGGATCGCACGCCCCTCCTGGCCGCCAAGCACATGCTGCCCCCAGGGGCGCCCGCCCTCCCGGTGTGGCAGGCGCGGTGAACGGGGCCGGCGGCCCGATGACCCCTTCGGTGACGCGACGGCGGGGACGTGTCATACTCGCGCCCCATGACGTTGTCTGACAAGCTCCCCCGGCAGTCCGCCCACCCCCTGGACGGCGAGCGGATCCGCCGCGCCCCCAAGGTGCTGCTCCACGACCACCTCGACGGCGGTCTCCGCCCGGAGACGATCATCGAGCTGGCCGAGGCCATCGGCTACCGCGACCTGCCGACCACCGACCCCGCCGCGCTCGCCGCCTGGTTCCGTGACGCCGCGGACTCCGGCTCTCTGGAGCGCTACCTGGAGACCTTCGCGCACACCTGCGCGGTGATGCAGACCGGCGAGGCGCTGTTCCGTATCGCCGCCGAGTGCGCCGAGGACCTGGCCGCCGACGGCGTCGTCTACGCCGAGGTGCGCTACGCCCCCGAGCAGCACCTGGCGGGCGGCCTCACCCTCGACGACGTCGTCGACGCGGTCAACGCGGGCTTCCGCGAGGGCGAACGCCGGGCCGCGGCGGCCGGCCACCGCATCCGCGTCGGCACCCTGCTGTGCGCCATGCGGCACGCCGACCACGCCCTGGAGATAGCCGAGCTGGCAGTGGCCCACCGCGACCGCGGGGTGGCCGGCTTCGACATCGCGGGCGGCGAGATCGGCAACCCCGCGAGCCGGCACGCCGCGGCCTTCGACTACCTGCGCAGCCAGGGCGCCCGGGTGACCGTGCACGCCGGTGAGGCGGTCGGTATGGAGTCCATCCACGAGGCGGTGCTGCGCTGCGGCGCCCACCGCATCGGCCACGGCGTCCGCATCACCGACGACATCGCGATCGGCGCCGACGGCCAGGTCACTCTGGGGCGCCTGGCCTCCTACGTGCGCGACATGCGGATCGCCCTGGAGGTCTGCCCGACCTCCAACCTCCAGACCGGAGCCGCCACCAGCTACCCGGAGCACCCCGTCGACCTGCTCCGCCGGCTCGGCTTCCGCGTCTGCCTCAACACCGACAACCGCCTGGTCAGCGGCACCACGATGACCCAGGAGTTCCAGCACCTGCGCGACACCTTCGGCTACGGCGCGGCGGAGCTGGAGGAGTTCACCGTCAACGCGGTGAAGTCCGCCTTCCTGCCCTTCGACGAGCGGGCCGCCCTCCTCAACGAGGTCGTCCGCCCCGGATACGCCCAGCTCCGCGCCTGGGAACTGAGCCGGGTCCCCGTAGCGGACGCCGCCGGCACCGCGGCGGCCTGACCGGCGCCGACCGGGATCCGGAGCAGTCCGGGCCGTCCGGTTCGTCCGAACCGCCCAGGAATCGCCGCGCTCCGGAGCCCGGCGCCGGTCAGCTCCGCGCCGGTGGTCACCGCCCCGCGCGCCGGTCACCGCCCGCCGGCCACCAGCAGCGGCGCACCACCGGGCGCGGACGCCGGCCGCCCGTTCGCGGCCGGGACGCCCGCCAGCGGAGACGGCCCGGCGTCCACCAGCCCACGGGCGGCGAGCTCCGGCCGTACCCCCTCCCCGAACCAGTACGCCTCCTCCAGGTGCGGGTACCCGGACAGCACGAAGTGCTCGATCCCCAACGCGTGGTACTCCTCGATCCGGTCGGCCACCTCGGCATGGCTGCCGACCAGCGCGGTGCCCGCCCCGCCGCGTACCAGCCCGACCCCCGCCCACAGGTTGGGCGAGATCTCCAGCCGGTCACGCGAGCCGCCGTGCAGCGCCAGCATCCGCTGCTGTCCCACCGACTCGCTCCTGCGCAGCGCCTGTTGGGCGGCGGCCACGGTGTCCGGATCCAGATCGTCCAGCAGCCGGTCGGCCGTCGCCCATGCCTCCTTCGACGCGTCCCGGGAGATGGTGTGCAGCCGGATCCCGAACCGGACCGTCCGCCCCTCCCGCTCCGCCAGCCCGCGAATCCAGTCGATCTTCCGCCGGACCTGCTCGGGCGGCTCCCCCCAGGTCAGATACACATCCACGTTCCGGGCCGCCACCGGACCGGCCGCGGCGGACGACCCCCCCGAAGAAGATCTCCGGCAGCGGATCCGGCGGCAGCGCCGTCAGCCCGCCCTCGACCTGGTAGTGCTCACCCTGGAAGTCGAACGGCGTGCCACCCCACACCCCCCGTACGACCTGCAGAAACTCCTCCGTACGGGCATACCGCCGATCATGGTCCAGATGATCCCCGAACCGCTTCTGCTCGGTGGCGTCACCACCGGTCACCACATTCAGCAGCAGCCGCCCCCGCGAGATCCGCTGGTACGTGGCGGCCATCTGCGCCGCCAGCACCGGCGAGACGACCCCGGGCCGGAACGCGACCAGGAACTTCAGCCGCTCGGTGACCTGGGTCAGCGCCATCGTCGTCAGCCAGGCGTCCTCGCACCACGTCCCGGTCGGCGTGAGCACCGCCTCGAACCCCAACTGCTCAGCGGCCTTGGCTATTTGGGCCAAGTACTCGACGTCCGGGGCCCGTACCCCGCGCACCGGGGTGATGCGATCCCGCCGGATGCCCCCGTCGGTGTACGCGTGCCGGTCGACGAGCGTCCGCCCGTCGCCGCCGGTCGGCAGAAACCAATGCAGGTGTACGGACATGTCACCGGGCCTTTCGGTAGGTACGCGGTGCCGTGCTCGAAGGCGGCAGGCCACCGTTGAAGCGGGGGTCGACGAACTCCCCGAAGTCGTAGGCGCGCGGAATCGGCTTCAACGCCGCGAACGGCATCAGGCGCGGCGCCTGAACCGCCACCGTCTTGCGCCGCGGAACCGGCACCTCGCCCCGGATCTCCCGGTCGAGCCCGGCCGGCACCCGCAACAGCGTCGACTCACCACACCCGCTGCGCCCTGGCAGCGCCACGAACTCGCCGGGCCGAACGCCCAGTTGCAGCCCGCCGACAACGGCCCGCCCGCCGAATTCCCCTACCAGGCCGGTGACCCACACCGCGAAATCACCCGAACCGGCAGAGGCACAGCCGTCCGGAGAACCGGACAGCGACACCCCCATCGCCGACGGCAGCGTCCCGTCGGAAACCATGCCCCCGGCCGTACGGGCAACGGCGCCCGGCGAGGCCACCACCTCGTCCGGCAACGCCCCGCCGGCACTCAGCACCTGCCACACCCCAACCAGCCCCATGGGCCCGGCCGCCCGCCGCAGCCACCGCGGAACACTCCCGCGCCGCCCCGAAACCGGCACCACCCGCGCGACCTCGGCACCTTCACGCGAAACGCCGCCGGACACAGCAGCCTGCTCGACGCCCATGAAAACCCCACCCATGTCCGCAGCCCGACCGCCACAACCAGGCCCCACGAACAACTGAAGAGAGAAACCCGTACAAGAGAAACCAAGGCCCCATCGCCGGCAGCCCCCGAAAGAACCCCGGTCAGATCCCGAAACCAACAATCAGGCAGACAAAGGGCTCAACCCCGAAACGCAGAGCCAGGGGCACGGCGCCGAACAGCCTGCCCGCCCACCCTTCACGGGCCGAAACCGCGTCAGACCATCAGAAACATCAGAGGCGTCAGCAACAGCCGCGACAACACGCGGCGGAGGCCACCGGCAGCAGGTCGACATGACCGCGCGTAGTGAGCAGAACCGACGAAGACATGTCCCCGAACGTAACGCCGCCCCCGAACGGGGTCAAACCTCATCTCGGCTGCTGGACCTTTGTTGCCACAGCATTGACCAGAGTCACGAACACCCCTCCCGCCCCCACCCCACTCTCCCTCCCCCCGCGACGGCCTGTGACGTGCAACTGCCACCAGCGGGACGGCTTCCAGCGCACAGCCGTTCTCCGGGACACGGGCGCCCGATGCACGGCGCGGGCCACCGACCCGGACCATCTCGTCCCGGGCGACGACCCCGCACCGGCGATCCTTCAGACGCTGTGCCGATGGCATCACGCGCGGAAGTCCAGCGCGGCGGGCGCGGCGGCTCGGCGGAGGCGGCTGTCCAGGCGGAGGCCGGGGCGGGCGCTGCCGCCGTCTTCGAGACGCACGAGGCCCGGGCAAGTGACCAACCTTGCTCGGGCCGTCAGGCTGTCAGGACGTCAGGAACAGATCGCCCGAGAGGGATCCCATCTCACGGGTCGTACATTGCACGGCAGTCACGAGGAGGCATGGATTGACGTGCTTGCCCCTTGCGACCAAACGGCGCTTTTCCGTCAGGGGAATATCCGCTCCACCGCACCGTTTACGAGCGTTGACGACGTGCGTAGCGGCGCGGCTGCCGCCGAGCGTTCCGGTGCCATGGGCTGTGCGGCCCGTGGCACGCGGGACCGTGTGTTCGTTGGCGCATGCGTGGTGGAACGCAGGGGAGAGGGCACCGATGATGCTGCCTGCCTCGGCGGGGCCGGCTGCGACAACTCCGGCACCGACGGTGACCGCGCTGACCACAAGCACAGTCATTGAGTTACGAATGGTCATGTCACCTGGAACGACTGGGCCTTCCCGGAGTGCTGAGAGACCACTCGTCCGGGCCAGCACGCGAAGTTCCGTCATCTCGCGCGGTTGGAGGTGGCCTGTGCCGGGGTCTGCCCCGATGGACGCTGATCAGCGCAGGCGGCGCAACGAGCCCGCGGAGCCGGCCTTGGTGAACGCGCAGGCAGGCAACGCCCCGACGATCCCCGGGCACCGCCCGACGAATCCGGGCGCCAGGAGATCTGCGCCCCTTCGCCAGGACGCCCACCTTTGTCCGGACGCGCCGCAGCCTGATCATCCGGCGCGGAGCCGAGAACCCCTGCTGGGGGAGCGCACGGGACCCTCCCCCAGCCTTCGGCCGGAGGCCCAGGTGTCGGCCGACTTCCGCCGACTCGGGCTCAAGGCCGACGCGGCCGCTGTCCGCCGCGTCCTGCGCCATGTCGGCCGCGACCTGACGCCGCGTCGGGGACCGGTGGCTGGATCCGACGGGGTGCGTGGTTTGGGTACACGTTCTTGGCACGAACTGCACATGGATGTGTGGATGCCGATGGGCCGCGCGGAGATACTGGTTGTTCGCGGTGATTCTTCATGGCATGGGGGGCATGTGGATGAGAGCGGTCGCACGAGAAGGTCGCGAGCGGGGTTACACCTTCCTGGGGTAGGTCGGGTTATTTATCCACCGTAGGCAGCGGGTGGGTCCGAGGGCCGTGCTGGAGTTGGACGTTCTGGCCGGGCTCCTGCCGCGTCGCGACAGAACCGTGCCAGGGGATGAGCTCGTCGCCCGAGAATGGGGCGATGTGGCCGAACGCACCCTGCTCGCAAGGAAATTGATGAAACTTCTGCGCGACCCGTCGGGTGCCGGTCTTCCGCCCCCGCGCCCGGGCGGTCCTGTCAACGCCCACCTGTTCGCCGCCTCCCCGGCCTCGCCCGGTTCCTGGCCGATACTCAACACGACGTGCCGCAGGCCCGTTGGGCGATCAGGTGCGCTTGCGTCTGCACCGCGATCAGGGGGGCTTCTTTCCGCTCGCCACCACCGCGCGCCGCTCGACGACCCTCGCGGAGCAGCCACCAACCCCCAGGCCGCGGCCAGGGCTGGGGGAGCAGCGCCCCGTCGAGCAGACGGCCTGGGAGCCCTGCACTGACGGGTCTGCCGGTCAATCCCCAGGCCCGGAGTACCCGGTGGCCGAAGTCGTAGGGGTCCCACACCAACGGAACACCACAGCGTGTCCGGCACCGACGACCCCACCGCGTGGGGCCCTCGCAGTGCCGGGCGACGGAGTATCAGCAGGAGAGGAAGAGAAATGATGTTTTCCGCGCGTCTTCGGAGGTCCACAGCGCGGGCTGCGGCCTGCGCGGCATTACTGGCGCTGACGGGCGGGCTGCCGCCCGCCGTGGCTCACGCCGACTCCGGGAAGCACTACTACATCGAGATCGGCGGCACCGGCGGCTCGGAGCCGCTCCCGACGTGCACGCACAGCTACGGCTTCGCCAACCAGGCACTCGCCGGGAATCGGGACAACGTGGTCGTCCCGGTCTGCTACGAAGCCAGCGCCGGACCATGGCAGGCCGGCGGCGGTGCCATCCCGGGCATCGGTGCTCCGAGCTACGACGACAGCGAGCGGCAGGGCTACGACAACTTGCTGGCCAAGGTCGAGTCGGTCCATAAGGCCGATCCGGGCGCGCGCTACACGATCGTCGGCTACTCGCAGGGGGCGCAGGCAGCCGACCAGGTCCTGCAGGCGATCGCCGAGAACCGGACCGACATCCCGAAGTCGCAGGTGGAGGGCAAGCTCTACGCCGATCCGCGGCAGCCGGACACCGGGATCTGGAGCCGGGTACCCCGGGGTTGGAGCGCGTTCGGTTTCACGTCGACCGGCCCCGGGCCCGTCGACTTCGCGGGCATCCCCGTCGCGCGCTACTGCATCCACAGCGACCTCGCGTGCGACGCGACTTCGCTGTTCTCGATTCCCGGTTTCCTCTCCCAGCACCCGCGTTACCTGCGGGAAGGCGGCATCGTGTTCGACACCCTGGCCAAGGACGGCCAGAACGGGACCTTCTGGTACGCGCCCAACTCGTAGTCCCGCACCGCCTCCCAGCCCAGGTCCTCGGCCGACCTCACCTCGGACGAGGACCTGGCTGCCCGGCCGCACCTGTCCGTCCCGGCGCGGCTCCGGCCCTGGGGGTGATGTTCCGGAACTGCGCGTCCCCGTCCGACGGCTGGGGGTTTTCGATCGTCCGCCGACAGTCTCTCCCGAACCGGCACGTCACCGATCGCGGAGTTCTGGCGAACGGACGAGGTGATCCTGGAGTCGGGTGTGGCGGAACTGGTAGACCTCGCCGGCCTGGCGCAGTACACCTTGTTGGTGGGCGTCTTCCAGAAACGCCATCACCCTCCATGGAAGCCGTCCGGTCAGCGGCAGCCAGATGCGCGCGAGGGCCACCCACTGACCCCACGCGGTCAGACCGGGCACGGCTCCGATCCCGGCCCCGAACGCGCAGAGGAACCCGCCCCTGACGGCAATGACGGGGGTCCATACGAGCGTGACGCCCCACAGAGAACCGTGCAGAAGTTTGAAGGTGACCCAGCCCCCAAGCCCGGACAAGAACCCGAACAAAGACCCGAACATGAGTAGCTGCATGAGTACGGTCTTACGGCTTGTCTTCCGCAGGTCGCGGGGGCCGGGGGCGGATTCGACGCCGATGGGAGCTTCACACCAGGCCATGAGCCCTCCCGCGATCCCGCCCCCGAGCGCGAACGTGGGCCCGAAGACGACCGCCTCCCACAGCCCGAGCGCGAGCGAGCCCGCGTTCCCGGAGTACACCGAATTCACCGGCCTGGTCATGAACCCGATCCCGACCCCGGCCACGAGCCCGGCAATGAACCCGATCCTGGCCCGCCCAAGGATCTCGGGGACGGACCTGGCATCCGACGGCTACCTCCCGCTGCGGATGTCGATCTGTACACGTGACGGCTCCAGGGCCGTGCCCTTGAACGCGACCCCGATGCCGTGCGCGAGTGCGAAGACCAGCGCGGCCGGGAGCCCGATGTCGCGCACGTCCATGCGCCCGACCTGAACTCCGCTGGCGGGCCAGGACATCCGCCAGGGTGCGGGTCCGACGACGTAGGCGAGTGTGTAGATGACCCAGTCCACGAGCCAGGCCATGAGTCCGATGCTCGCCCCGGACACCAGTCCGATCACGGTCAGGCGCGACAACGGGTGCATGCTGGTGCCCAGCTCCCACCACGCGAGGTCGGGTTTGCGCCGCTGCTTGAGGTGGCCGGCGAGGTAGCCGAACCAGCGGGAGACCCGTCCGGAACCCTGGTCCCGGTCCTCTTTGGACCACCGGCGTGAAGCCTTTCGACCGGGCTGAGGGGGCGGCTGCGGACCACTTGGATAGACCGACGGAACCAGCGCGTGCAGGAGATGGCGCTCGATCGCCTCAGCGGTCGGGAAGCTGCACGGATTGGTGAGCCTGACGGGAAGCCTGTCCGGGGCCGGGCGTTCATAGACGACGCGGCACAGCCACAGCAGCAACGGAACCGACAGCGCCCTGGCCACGGGGCTGAAAGGGCCCCGGGTCAGCGCGTCCGCGAGCGGCTGCCAACGGGCCAGATGTTGAGGAGTGGCGCACTTGAGCAGGTACCCCGACGCTTCCTGGGCGGTCAGAGGATCGGCCTGGACCACGGCGGCCGAGCGCAGCACGGAAGCAGGGCCGATCGCCTCGGCATAGTCCTTGGTCCGGCACGTCAGCACCAGGGAGCCACCGGCCGCGAGGGCGGAATTGAGCTTCAGCAGCGCTTCCGGCCTGTCGGCGGTGGGCAGTTCGTCCAAGCCGTCGAGTACCGGCAGGATGCGCTGGTCCTGGACGAGGATGCGGACCGTCTCGGCGCTCAGGTAGGGATACTCGCGCAACAGCTGCTGCTCCAACCAGGTAGCCAGGTGCTCCACCCTCGGCCGCGAGGAGGCGAGCGACAGCAGGACCGGGGCAGGAGCCCCCTCTCGCATTCGCTGCAGCAACTCGATCACCAGCAACACGGCCAGGGTCGTCTTGCCGCTGCCCGCTCCGCCCAGCACGACCAGCCGCCGCTGCCGCAGCAGCAGGAACGCGCAGGCGAAGGAGCCCAGATCCGCAGCACTTCCCTCGATGGGATTCCCCGTCAGGCGGAGGTGATCCCCGGACTCCCTGCTGGACCTCGCGTGCCACCGAACGGGAATCGGCTCCGGGTCCAGCAGACCGCGCAGAGCGGCCTCCTGCCGCCACTGCGCCAGCACCACTTTCCCCAGCTTCTGCGCAGCCGTCTCCACCGGATCGGGAAAACGCACGGTGAAGTAGTTGTTCTGGACGTTGTGGTCGCCGGACGTCCACGCGGACGCGGCATTGAAGAAATTGCCCGACGTACCGCCGGGCACCGGAGTGGTCACCGGGGCCCGAAGTGGTTGTCCTGTTGGTTGCGGTCACCGATCACGAACGCGGTCGGCCCCTCGAAGGTGTTCCCGCTCACCATGTACCCGCCGAGGCCGGGGTCGACAGCACTGGAGCGTGCCTGGACCTCATCCACGGCTTGCTGCAGTCTCTCGGCGAATACGGGGTCGCCCTCGGCCGCGTCCTCCAACGCCAGCTCCAGCCGCTTCCGGGTGCGCTCGGTTGGCTCCGCCAGGCCGCAGGCAGCCTCCTGCGCCACGCGCTCCAGCGCCGGATCGGAGCTCAACCGGGCGGCCACCACGTCGTGCACATCGGCACCGCCGTTGCCTACGACGCGAGCACGATCACCATCGTTGAGGGCAACACGAACACGAGCGGCAGCGCGGAGGGGACGGCGTCTACCGAGTCGCCGCAACCGTCAGGCGCTGCGGGCGGAGCACCTGTTGGACTCCCCTTGGTGTGATGGGTCGTTGGGGTCCATGACCCGCATCGCGTACGCGACAAAGCGGGCGTTGTGGTGATCGGTGCCCGCGAAATCCATGACGAGCCGGTGGCGTTGCGGGGCGGTGTGCGGAGCCGCAATCACGTTCCTGGTGATTCCCATCCTGGGCTGCCGGAGGATTCGGCGGGCGACGGCACCGGCCGATAGCGAAGGGCAAGGGCCCGGACGGACAGTGTTTCGTCCGGGCCCTTCGCCGCATCTGGGGGCGCTGAGCGGGTCAGGGGGTAGGCAAGCTGCCCTGTGCCCTTCTTTCTCCTACTCGGTTCAGAAAAAGAAGGACTTGGACCCCGGCTGCCCACCGCACATCATGCAAGGCGCCTGGCCATTCAGGTTGTTGGTGCGCATCTCAGCCCCACAAAACGCGGTTCGCCAGGAAAACGCCCGGCGGCTCACCAGGTGCCCGATGCCGTGGGGGCTGGTGTCGAGCTTCCTCTACGGCGCGGTTTGCGCTCCTGTGGCGCCGACGTGCCGCTCCTGTTTGGCAGATGGAATCCGCCAGAAGATATGCCGCAGCGCGGGACGTCTTCGAACTGGTTACTTTTCCGCGATCGCCTAGAGAGAGATGGGGCAGCCGATGATGGGGAGGCAGTGGTCGTGGGCGTGGTGGTGATGGTGATGGTGCCCGTCGTCCCTGAGTGACTGCGCCTGGGCGGGCGCGATGAGCCCAAGAGTGAGGAGTGCACTTGCCGCCGCGATGGTCGTTATTCGGCGAAGACGCGTCATGGCTTGTTCCTCCTTGGCGGAATTCAGCGGCACCTGTAGAAAGGCGCGCTAGGGGCTACGCATTCACACAAAGGTACCCGTTTGGCGGATGATGCCGTCAAAAAGCTGGTCCGTTCGCGTGAATCGCACACACCCTCAGCTGCGCTCCCGTTGGCGATGCGGCCCCCTGGCGGGGGTCAGGCGGCCGCTCACGGGCATGAGAGAGCCCGGCGGGCGGCTTCTGGTCGAGGGGCTTGGCCAAAGGGCCGCTTGTTCGCCCTTGGCGGGTGTTTGTCGCAGGCCCCAGTCGATGCCACTGGAAGCAACTGAGCGCGGCCCTTGGCGGCCGGTGAGCGAGTGGAGAGACCCGTGGCATCACTGAACCCGACGGGCCGGTCCGGGAGCGGTTCTACGTGGCCCCCCAGAGCGGCGCCAAGGGGCCCGGCGTGACGACCGGGCCGGCGCCATCGACTGTCGCGCGGATTGACGGTGAAGTTGTCTGCAGGGCAGGTGCGACGAATTCGTACTGGGTGACGTCAGCTCCTGGTGTCAGGCCCCGTGGTGTCGGCGCACCTGCGGGGCCCTGCGGGGCCGCGTGCGTATCAGGTTTTGTCGGTCCGCTCTGGGAAGATCGACCCATGGCTGAAAGCTTCGCGACACGGGAGATCGACGTCAGGACCGGGTCACATGAGACGGTCTACGACCTGACACGAGAGTGCGAGTCCTTCCTGCGGGACGTCGCCCAGGGCCGGGACGGACTGCTGAACGTCTTCACGCCGCACGCCACTATGGGTGTGGCGCTCCTGGAGACCGGAGCGGGCAGTGACGAAGACCTGTTGTCCGCCCTCCACGATCTGCTTCCGGCGGATGACCGTTGGCGACACAAGCACGGGAGTCCCGGTCACGGTCGTGACCACGTTCTTCCTGCGCTCGTGCCGCCACACGCCACGCTCCCGGTGATCGGGGGCGAACTCGCCCTCGGCACCTGGCAGTCGGTGTGCCTCGTGGATACCAATAAAGACAATGTCAACCGTCAGGTTCGACTGAGCTTCCTGGGCTGAGCAAGATCGTCCTGGGGGTGGCCGCCAAATCTCAGTGCGCAACCGGGAGCGGCGTTCTCCGGCCTCGGCCATGGCCGGCTCAGCCACTGAGGCCGTCCGGGCCGCCGGACCGTGGTCCCCGACCGGGAGTTCCGGTCCGGCGGCGGGCTCCGTTCAGTCCTCAGGCCGCTCGGACGCCAGCAGCTCCCGGAGTTCGTCCATCGCCTCCCGGAGCCGGTCGGCGAACGTCCGCATCTGCGCAGCGACCGCCATCGGCGTGCTCAGGTAGAGGTTGAACCGCTCGGGAAGCAGCACATAGGCGACACCGATGCACTGGCTGCTGGTCGACCCGAAGCCGAAGTACTGGATATTGACGGACGGCGCGGAGCTCGTGCTCAGGTAGTCGTCCCGCATGGTCAGCCAGCCCGGCGTCCGGTACAGCGCGGGCTGCTCGGTCACCCCGAGCTCGGCTCCGCGCCTGCGCTGGATCAGCTCCAGCTCCCACAGGTGCTGCTCCGGAACCTGCCCGGCCTGGCACGCCTTCGCGCGCGCCACATGGGCCTCGGTGGCTGCCCGGAACGCGGCGCGCCGGGCGTCCGCGTCCGCTGCCGGGTCCTCCATCGCCGACACGAAAGCCACCATCTCGGTGGTGACGACGCGCATCGCCTCGGTCCGCCCGTGCCGGTACTGCCGGGTGGCGATCGACTCGTACGTGGCGCCCAGGTGCCCCTTGGCGCGCTGGTGGGCGAGCTGGTAAGCGGCCTGGACGAACGCGTCCGGCGAGACCCCCAACACCTTGGCCGTGCTGCTGCCGAAGTCCGCGAACGACAACGTGCTGGTCGCCGTGTTCTCCCCGTACGCCGCGAACGCGTCGGAGGCGGAGCGCACCTGGGCCCGCAGCGAGTCGTCCAGTTCGAAAACGATCGGCTCCAGCGCCGGCAGCCCCTGGGAGCGGGCTCCAGACTGCCGGGACTGTCCTTCGGCCGGGGTATTGAGCAGGGCGTCGGTGAAGGTGAGGATCGTGGTTCCGTCCAACTCGCAGTGCTCGACGTTGATGCCCGCCCGTCCGTCGGCGAAGACGACGAATGACACGGCCTTGTCGAACCAGCGGTTGCCGCGGTCGCCGTACAGCAGCTGGTCACAGGCGTCCTGGACGTCCGCGGGGGCGAAGTCCTCCAGAACGACGCAGAACAATGCGTTCTCGACACCGTCGAGGGCGTCGGCGTTGCGGGGGTGGCAGGCGAGAAGGGACTCCCGGGCGGCCGCCCACTCCGCGCGGGCCATGGTGGTGAGGTGGCCCACCGAGGTGTCCGTGTCGGCCGGGTCGGCACCGGCCTGCATCACGGCGCGCAGCCCCGCCTCGATGTCATCCAGGCTGTGCGGGACACCGTCCGGACCCAGCACGTCCAGCCGGAACATGCCGCCCCGGAAGAACACCACGATGTGCCGGGCCTCGGACGGGCCCGGCCACTCCTTGGTGTAGGGGGCGCGGACGGTGTCCTGCTGCGCGCCGGGGATACGCGTGGTGGAGAACAGAAACTTGTTCTGCACCATCGACTGGGGCGCTCCGCGCTGCACCACCGGTGGAATCAGCCCCTGATCGAGCTGCCGCTTGTAGTTGAGGGCCCCGGCGACGAGTCCGGCCGCCCGCTCCACCTGCGCCTGGTCGGAGTCCTGGAACAGGAAGAAGAAGTTGGCGTTGAGCGCGATCCGGTCCCGGCGGCCCAGGTATCGGTACGGCCAGAAGGTGTCGAGCCAGCTGTGCACGCCGTCCGCGGCGTCGTATTCCTCCAGCGCGGCATGCAGCACCCGGCCGGGGCCACCGGGTCGGAGAAAGGCGGCAACCTCCGCCTCGGTCGCCGACCGCTCGTCGGCGGTCAGCAGCGGCGTACACCAGGCGAGAAACCTCTCGCAGCTCGCCTCCAGCGTAGGCAGCGGCACGCGCGGGAGGCTGTCCTCCTGGGCGAAGGTCGCGTTGCCTGACGCATCCTGACTGGTCTTCAACTCTGTTCTCGATTCGGGTCGTTGGTACCTGATGTCGTACGGCCGGGAAAGGTAGAGCTGTGCGTACAGCCAGCCTTCTGCCTCCAGGCCCCGTGGATCCACCCCTGCGGCCGACATACTGTCGAGTACGAGCGCCTGCTCCTGCGCGGAGGCGAACCGTCGCTGTCTGAACACCTCGTCGACGCGGACGGTCCGGTAGCCCAGACTCGCCAACGTGCGCTCGACGGAGTCGAACGGGAACATCCGCAGCACGAAGTGCGCCATCCAGGGACGGCGGCTGCCCTGCGCCCGGACGACTCGCGTGAGCGTCCGCTCGGTGACGTAGCCGACGCAGCCCGTCGAGATCATCAGGTCCGTACCCGAGAGCTGGGCGCGCTGTCGCGGTGTGGGTTCGTGCTCCTCCAGGTCGGCGTGCACCACGTTGTCGAGGAACCCGGCCTCAAGAGCGTAGGACAGCGCGCTGCCGGAGGTGTCGAGGCCCACGAAGCGGATCGCTTGCGGGGGTTGGCGCGACCGAGCCAGCTCCCGGTCGCGGGCCAGCAAAGCCTCGCGGCTCTCACCCGCACGCTCCTCGCCGCGGTAGCGCGCGTACAGCTCGTCCATGGTCGCGTCGTACTTCAGCAGGGCGGCGTTGATTCCGTACGAGCAGCCGATGTCCAGCACCTTCGGTACCGCGACGTGCCGGGACTCCCGGTACTCCGTGATGATCTTGGCGAAGTAGGGCTTGGCCTGCTGCGGAACGCCGTAGTCGAGCGGGCGCAGCACCCTGAAATAGGCGCGCGGATCGGGCTGGTCGTAGATGTGGGCGAGTGAGACTTTTCCGGTCACGTCGAAACGCACAGGGCTTACTCCTCCGTGGGATCGCGCAGGGGGAAACGGCCTACGGCTACTACGCGTTTCGCCGCCCGCTAGTCCAGGAGCCGGTCGCCGCGGACTGCCCGGCCCTCGGCCGCCAGGTGCTCGGGCAGCACCCGGCCGAAGAGCTGCCGGGTCCGTTCCACGCTCCCGATGACGCCGGGGCGCTCGCTGTAGGCGAATATCGCGGAGTGGCGCGCGACCTCGCCGCGCACCGGGTTCACTCGGTGCAGCGAGTAGCGCCCTTTGAACAACTGCAGGTCACCCGGTTGCAGGGGGAGGCGCTGGGTCAACCGCTCGCCTCGGCCGTCCACTACGTCCCGGACGTCGTCGAAATTCTCGTCCTGCGCGGTCCGAATGTTCGGGCAGTACTCGAAGACGCCGCCGGCCTGCGCCTGCTGGGTGAGCATGCTCACGGTGAACTCGTTGGTGTCGAAGTGCCAGGGGTGCTCCATGCCCGGCGCGATGACGTTGAGAACCAACCCGGAGAGCGGGTCCGCCAGTTCGTGCAGCTCCGGCAGTTCGAAGCAGCGGGCGATGAAGTGCCGGAACACCATGTCGGAGTAGAGTTGGCTGATGAGGGAGTCCGCGGGGATGCGGTCTCGCGCGACGAACGCGTTACCCCGCTCGAAGGTTTTCCGGCCCGGATGGTCCTCCGGCAGTGCCGAGTCCACTGCGATGTTGTAGACGTTCACCGTCTCGACGTCGTGGTGCGCCCGGGGGGCGATGGCCGAGCACTCCTGCCGCAGCACATCGCGCAGCGACGGGCGGATGAAGTCCGGCAGCACGGTGCAGCCGAGAGTCAACAGGTCGCGCCGGGCACGGGAAACCACGTCCTGTCCCCGGGAGCTCGCGAGTTCCGACAGGGGATACCGGGCCGTGTCGACTACCTGATCGAGCGTCAGGGCTTCCAAAGAGCGCATTCGATCCTCTCCACATGCGGGCCGCCCCTCTCGCCGGCCCGCGTTTCCGCCTCCTACGCACACACGGGACGAGCGACGCGATCCGTGCGGTTGGCCGGACCTCACTCTCGACTTTTCAGTAACCCCGCTGGCAGGAAGGGCACTTGAAGTTCCCACAGTGGCGCCGTGTTGTCTGTGACGCGTCACACTGCCCAACTGGGCGCTCCAGCAGGCCTTCGCTGGTTCGGCACGGGCCGCCCCTCGCGCAGGAGCCGTCGCCCGCGCCGCCGAGGCGGGACAGGTCGATGGACAGCATGGGCGCTCGAGTCGAACGCCACGGCGCTCGGCGCGTCGAACATGCCGGCCAGATCGCCATGCCCGAGGCGGCCGGACAGCCCGCCGAGCGCGGCATCGAGCCGCTCGTGCGGAGCTGATCCACGAGCGGCTCAGGCACTCGCGGGAAGGCCGCGCAGACGATGACGGCGTCGTACGGGGCACGGGTCGGCATCCCGAGGGTCCCGTCGCCGAGGACGACCTCGGCATTGCCGACGCCCTGCCCGGTCAGCCGCAGGCGGGCCTATCCGGGGCGGCCGGGCGCAAGGGGCGACCCGTAGCGTGCTGACGTCGCCGCCGTTCTTGATGTCTGGCTGCAATCCCCGGAAGTCCCGAAGGGTGACTGTCAACACTGCATTGGGTCCGACGGGCTGTTCGACCTGATCCACGTCAAGCTGCTCGCCACAGGGGCAGGCGGGCGCGGCAACTGATGCCGTTTGCGTGAGAGGGGTAATCGACCCGGCCCTTCCGATAGGGCGTGATTCGGCCAAAATGCTGGGCTCTTCTCTGGGGCATGCTGCATCGGCAGTAGAGGTCTTATCGAGGTATCCGCAGTAAGTGAGCCTATGGCGCCACAAGTTACTGTCGGGTGAATGGGAAGGGGTGCATCCGCGATTCTCGCCATGCCTTGTGGATCCGGCAACATCCGCAGCTTCAAGCATGTCTAGTGACGCCATGAATGATCTGGGGGGCGAACGGAACGTATGGGCCGACGAAGGGCTCACACGCAGGCTCAAGGCTCTGGCCTGTACAGCGCCCTTGCACGACCTCGACATTCGCAAGGTGAAACTGCCGTGGCTGGACGGCTCTCAGTACCAGATGGCCGAGGTGGCTCTGCAGATCATCGATCACGTGGCCATTGCGATGGACTATGACACAGGTGCGAACCGCGAACAGGTCCTGCTCAGGGCCGGGGGTTTCGTCGGATGGCAGGCGCCTGACCGCACGACCGACGAGCACACACGCGTCGCCGGATGGGTGCTCGACTCCCTGATCAACGTACGGGACACGGACAGGGGCTTCCGCCGCTTCTACGGAGAGGTGGACGGCGTGGGCGCGTACGCGCTGAGGAAGTGGGACTTCAAGCTGATCGAAGAGCGTTCGGACAGCGACGGCAACTTGTATCTGCGTGCTTCCAACGAGGCGTTGAACGTTCTGGTCGGCGCGTTGGATACAGATGTGGAATCAGCACAGATCGCCGCCGAGGTGAGGTTGCGCAACCTCATCGGTAGGGGGCGGCTGGCCGATGCGAAGGCCGTGGCCGAACAGGCCCGTATCCGCACCATTCAGTACGCGGAGATCATCCGCGCCCAACTCGACGCCACTAGCCGGAATGTGACGACCGTTGACTGGACCGACGAGGTACCGGACCTCCTCAACGACGCTCTTGATCACGTCGACCATCGGCTCCAGGAAGAGTCCGCGATCGCTCGGTCCGTTTCCATCGAGCGTGACCAGTCCGAGGACCCCGTCCGCAGGAGACAGGCCGCCGACCTGGTCGACATCGTGGAGGACTGCATTCGCCGGCACACTCGGCTGCAGATCCGTTTGCGCGGTGCTCGCACGCTCTTCCTTGACGAACAGGATCGCCAACAGTTCGCCGGCACCGCCCTCAGAGCTTCGGTGGACGTGTACGGCGACCTCCTTCAGCCGGTGCTCGGGCTCACGCTGGCAGATGCCTTCCACCCGGTGCGCTCCTTCTACGAGCAGTCCGTAGGGCCGACGGCGAATGACCAGCTCTGTCTGGCCACGCTGGTTCCTGCGTTGCTCGCCCCGTCACCCGAACGAGCCCGGTTCACGGGCGAGGAGGAGGAGCCGGAGCTCGTCCCAGTCGTGGAAGTGCGCGGATACACCGGCGAGCAGCAGCGCGTGGCCGAGTCTTTGCTCGATCTGGCCGACGATGCACGGCCGTTGTCAGAGCTGCTGGAGGAGGCCGCCGCGTTCGATCCGGAACTCCCCGGCCTGCTGGCCTTGTTAGCACTGCGGGCCTTCAGTCCGCAGTTGGGGGCGGCGTTGAGCGAGAGAGCCGACCGCGTCCTGCTCGCCGTATCGGCAGGGATCCCCTTGAACAGCCAAGGATTCGAGGGTGACGACTTGTTGCTGACGTCCGCGGCATTCGATCGTGCGGCTCTGGACGCCGACCGGTTGGAGAGGAACAGCGGACGATCATGACCATCGAGACCATGGCCGAGGACGCGGAGGCCGCGGGCAGACTCATCGGCTACGGCTTCAGGCCCAAGATCCGACCCGCGCGTGACAGTGCCTACGCGACGCTCGTTAAGCGCTATGCCGAGGATCCGGACTTCGAGACGCTCGTCACCCGGTACGCGGCGGGAATGGGGCTGAGGGTCATCGCGGTCACCTCGCGTGCCGGCATGGTGCACACCGCGCTGCCGGGGTCGGCCTTCGAGACTCGGATGGACCAGTACGCCCGGCACGTGCGGATGCGGGAGAGCCGGGAGGCCGAGCGCATCCTGTACGGCATCACGCACCTGGCTGTCGCGGCCCTGGCCTTCCCCCGGCCCGAGGATTTGGCCGACGACGGCTACCAGGGCAAGGTCCGGGTGTCGTCCATCGACCGGCTCGTGCGATCGGTGTGTCGAGTGCTGGCGGAACGCGTCGCCGAGAGCGAGGAGTCGCAGGATCCACCGGCTCAAGCTCCGGAATTGGAGAGGGCCTGGCGGGCCTACGAGCGCCGACCCGAAGTTGCCCCCACCAAGGGTGGGCGATCAGGGACATCGGCCACGCGCAGCCTCATAGGCCGGGCTCTCGCGCACCTTGTCGACCGCGGAATGTTCCACCAAGGCAGGGCCGACTCCGAGGACGGGGAGAAGATCTTCGTCGCCACCCACCGCTATCAGGTCCATGTGCGCGAGCTGGCCAGCACACGTGCCTATGAGGAACTGACCAAACTCGGGGTGCTGCCGGCCATTGCTGGGACCGGGAGGCCCCGGATCACCCGCACCGAGACGCTGTACGACTAGGAGAACCGCGCCATGTACGAGCTATCCCGCGTCCGGCTGAGAACCGTCGGACCGGCCGGTGCCCGCTTCCATGATGTCACCCTGGACCTCGGTGGCGCGGGACGTCCGGTGGATGCCGAGCAGGGAGCTCTCTTCGACGCCACCGCCACGACCTACCGGCCCTCGCCCGCAAGCCTGGTCCTGCTGGAGAACGGGGGCGGCAAGTCCGTTCTTCTCAAGCTCGTCTTCTCCGTCGTCCTTCCCGGGCGTCGCCACACCGTGGGCACGACCAACACGCGCGTCCTTGAGAAGTTCGTTATGCCCAAGGACGTGTCCCACATCGTTCTGGAGTGGATGAACCCGCTCACCGGCGACCTGCTGATCACCGGCAAGGTGCTGGCCTGGCGCAACCAGGTCGCCTCCGAAATCTCGGACAACCTCAGCGAACGCTGGTACTGCCTGCGGCCCAGTGACGAGATCAACCTTCGGAACCTCCCGATGGCGGTCGGTACGAAGTCGTGCACTCTGGACACATACCGGGACGAGCTCCAGGAGGCGTACGCGGCAGACCAGAGCCTGGACCTATACTGGACACGGCATCAGGGCGACTGGACGAGTCGCCTGCTGCTGCTCGGCATCGACCCTGAACTCTTCCGATACCAGCGGGAGATGAACGTCGACGAAGGCGAAGCGGCGAACTGGCTCAAGCTCGATTCGGACGTGAAGTTCGTCGACTTTCTGCTGCGGGCAATCGTCAGGTCCGAGGAAATGGACGACCTGGCGGCGCTGGTCTCCGAACATGTGGAGCGGCTCGCGGGCCGTGGGTTGCTCCTCACCGAGCGGGACTTCGTCGCCGGCGCGCTCGATCTCCTGGGCCCGATCGTAGAACTGGCCGAAGCGGCCCGGCTATCGCGGCGCCGAGCGGAGCAGGCCGCCCGTGACGTCGCGGAACTGGGCGGACGGCTTCGGGTGCGCGCGCTCAACGAGCAGGACGTGGTTCTCGGGCAGCGAGCAAAGGTCGTCAAGTCGCAAGAGAAACTTGATGAGCTAACGCGCGCCGCTGATCACGCCGAGGCGATCGTGGCCGAACTGAGGTGCCATCTAGCCGACTTGAACCACAAGAGAGCCCAGCGGGAGCTGACGGTAAGCGAGAACGGACTGTCCCAGACCCAAGCTCTCGTCGACGCGTGGCGAGAGACCTCGACCGTGTATGAGTACGACGACAGCATCGCCCAGGTCAAGGCGCTGACCGATCTCATCGGCGCAGAGGAAGAGAAGGCGCGCCCGGCGCTGGAAGAGCGCGACATCGCGGCCCGCTGCCTTGCACGCAGCCTGTGGGCGACGGCTGACGAAGCTGCCCAAACCGCCTCCGACGAGCTGAAGCGGGCTGCGGCGGGGGAAAAGGAGAAGAGCGCGGCACAAGGGCGTGCTCGCGCGGCGCACCGGGACGCCACGAAGGCCGAACACGAGGCTGCCCAGTTCGACCAGTGGATCACACGTCTGCGTGAGGACGTCGAGGCAGCCGTCGCCGATGGTCTGCTGCATGACGCCGCCGCATTGCCCCGTACCGTGGAGACCGTTCGGGAAGGACGCGACAACGCAGCCCAGCGCGTCACGGATCTGGAACAAGAATGGGCGGAACTCGCAGATCGAGAGGCCCTCGCGCAGGAGGAGTTACGGAAGGCCGAGGCGGAGGCAGGAGAGCTGCGTGGGCGTCGTGACGGTCTCACCGCCCGCCTGGACGAGGTCCGCACACAAACAGCGCGCTTGGAGGCGACCCCCCGGCTCGCCGCGCTCCTCGACGTGCCGCACATCGACCTCGAACGCGACGTCACCTCGCTCCTGGGCGCGCTGAGCACCGCACGCGGTGAGGCCGAACGAGAACGGATCGAGCTGAAGGTCGCCGAGTCCGTCGACGAACAGGCACGCCTCGCCCTGGCCGCAGGCGACCTCCTGCCGCCCGCCCAAGTGGTCTCCGACGCCTGTAAGGCCCTTGAGGACGCAAAAGTGGTCGCGGTCCCGGGGTGGCGCTACCTCTCGGCCTTCCCCGACGCCGACCGACGACGAGACATCGTGGAGCGACTGCCGCACCTGGCCGCGGGTATCCTCCTCCACGATCCTGGCGACATCGACCGGGCCCGGGAAGTACTCACGGCACTACGTCCCCAGCCGACCGTGTTCGTGTCGATTTCGACAACCAGGACCTTCACCGACCCCGAGGCGGAACTGACAGACGGCGTTGAGGCGGTGATCCCGCCCCACCCCGCGCTATACGACGTGGACGCGGCGGCCGCCGAGCACGAGGCGATCGACGCTCGGTACGCCGTACACAGCGCCCGGGCCGAGGAGCTGGCTACCCGCATTGAGCAGGACGGCAGCCTGACCTATGCCCTCACGGACTGGCGGACGCGCTACCCGGAAGGCAGCATCACCGCACTGACCGAAGAACACGCGGGTGTGGTGCGGGAGCACACAGCCGCCGAAGCGAAGGTGGTCGAATGCCAGGAAGTGCTCCGGACGCTCCAGGAACGGCGGCAGAACGTCAAGGAGGAGCTCCCGCCCCTGCGTGAGACTCGGGACTCGCTCACCAAACGGTTGGAACGTCTCGGGGAACTCGCCGACCGTCACGGCCACCTGGCGGAATGGACAGAGCAAGCCTCGGTCGCGAAGGAGAGGATGCGGGAGCGCCAGGAAGCCGCCGGGAAAGCAGAGGAGGAGGCCGCTGAGCTGCAGAAGCTCGTCACCGAGCATCAACGCAGAGCAGACGAACACCGACGCACCGTGCGTATCGTCAACGACGAACGGGCCAAGCTACCCGGAAGCGAGGACGTCCGCCGATCCGACCCTGTTCCGGAACTCTCCACAGCCTTGCTGCGGAGCACGTACGACCAGGCCGCAGCGCGATACCTGAGAGTCCAGGTCGGGAGCGACCTGTTGGAAGAGTGTGAGCGAGCCAACGAACGTGCCAGCAAAGCGAAAAGAGCCTACTTCGGGCTCTCCAAGGAACTCCGCGACAGGGCGGCCGTACTGCTGAAGAGCCCCGAGGGTTCCGACGAAGCCGCACGAGCGACGGCGCTGGAGAGCGCGGTCCACGCGGCGAAGGAAGCCGAAACCGGGGCACGGAAGGCAGCAGTGGCCGTGTCCCGCTGTGCGGACGAACTGACAGCTGCGAAGGATCGCGTGACGACCCGAGTAGAGCTTCCCAAGTACCCGGCCGATATCGAGTCCTGCACCGAAGCCGTCGATGAAGCAGGCCGCCAGCAGACGTCGAGCGCTCGCAAGGTGACGGACCACCAGGAAGTGCGTACGCGGCTCGGACATCAACTGGAGGGTGCCGAAACCTCGGCGAAGGCCTTCCAGTTCATCGTCGACGGATTCACCACGGACCTGCCCGAGGGCGACAGCGACGCTGCCGGCATCGCGCCCTATGAAGGGAACGCGGACACGGCCCAGGACCTCGTCACCCGGCTGACCAAGGAACGTACGACCTGCGAAACGAATGCCCGCACTGACGAGCAGACCCTGCGTGCGGCTACGGAGAAGATCACGCACCACACCGCTGCCCAGGAGTTCAAAGACCTGCACGTCCGCGTGCAGACACAGATTCGTATCGCGGGTTGGGAAACGGTGGCGGCTCGCTCCACAGAGTGGTCCGACGCCCTCAGGCCGCGGCTGCGCGCCTTGAACGAGGAGATCGACCAGACAGAGCGACACCGCACACTGATCGTGCGGAACCTCAAAGCCCAGGTAGACAAGGCATTGGCCTCGTTACGTCAGGCGCAGCGGATGTCACGGCTGCCGGCGAGCCTGCACGACTGGGCCGCTCAGGAGTTCCTTCGTTTCCGCTTTACCCCGGCACAGGACGACACCGCGCACCTGCGCATCGGCGAGGTCATCGACGAGGCGGCGAAGGGCCATACCGCGGATGGGCGGACGGTGCGCAGGGACGGGATGTCACTGCTGCTCGCGGGGGTGAGGGCGGCAGTCCCCAAGGGGTTCCGGATCGACATGCTCAAGCCCGACGCCGTGCTGCGCAACGAGCGCATCAGGGTCTCCGAGATCAAGGACGTCTTCTCCGGCGGACAGCACCTCACGGCGGCCATCCTCCTGTACTGCACCATGGCCGCCCTGAGGGCGAGTAACCGAGGCAGGGAGAGGGACACGCACTCTGGTGTCCTGTTCCTCGACAACCCGATCGGCCGGGCCAACGCAGACTATCTGCTTGCTCTCCAACGCAAGGTCGCCGAAGCGCTGGGCGTGCAACTTATCTACACCACAGGGCTGTCCGACGACGGCACGCTGAAACGCTTCCCTCTCATTCTGAGGTTACGCAACGACGCCGATCTGCGGGCGGGGCGCAAGTATCTCACTGTGACCGACCGGATTCAGGAGGTGATCGACGCATTGCCTGAGCCGGACGGTACAGGCAGCGTCACCACCACCAGAATCTTCAAGCGAGAGACGGAAGACGGACACACGCGTGAAGCACAGACAGAGTGAGTTCATCCGGCACCTGAGAGCTGGTGCCACCGAGGTGGGCTGGAACGGTGCACGCAGGACGCGCGTCGTGCTGGACGACATCTGGACAGCATTCCGAAAGGTGAACAACCGCAACCCGGACGGCGAATACGAACCCCTTCTCATGTCGAGGCTGTTGGACGAACTCGAAGAGCACGGCCTGATCGAGCAGATGAAACAACGTACTCGGGACAAAGTATCCCTGCCTCTCAAGATCTGGCTCTCTGCCACCGCTCCACCGCGACCCGCCGTACCGGCCATGCCGCACTGGCACCCCGACCTCTACCGGCTCGCCCGGGAGTGGCCGACAGCGACTTCGAAGCAGCGCTCCGCGTACGTGGCCGTCAACCGGTGGCTGATGAGCGATCCGGACCTCTTCTCTGTGCCGCTCCGGGAGCGGGCTCTGGAGATCTTCGGAACGTACGGAAGTGAAGCGGATTTTCCCATGCCGGAAAAGACCTTCGACACCCTGAGGTCGGGGCCGATCTTCGGCAACCCCGACCGGCTGCACGCGACTCTGCGTACATTCATGACGCACCCGCCGCTGCTCACGGAGACGTTTCTGACCGAAATCGGTGACGGCTACTATCAGCGTGTCGGCTCGGGAGACATCCTGCTCGTGGTCGAGAACGCGGCCACCTGGTGGTCTCTCGTGCACAGCCTCCCCGACAATCACCGGCTGGGGTACGTCGCCTGGGGACTCGGCGGCACATTCCGCGCATCGGTCAACACGCTCGCGACCAAGCATCGCATCGCGGAGATCCGTTACTTCGGGGACCTCGATCTCAGCGGTATCCGCATTCCGCACGCGGCATCTAGGACGGCCAGCGATCGGGGTCTCCCAACTGTCCAGCCCACTGAGCGTCTTTACGGCGCTCTGCTGGAACTCGGACGCGCACGCGATGCGAAGGAGAAGGGTATCGATACAGGTGAGGCTTGTGCTCTGGCCGAGTGGATGCCCACGGCGTACCGGGCGAAGGCGGTTGCCCTTCTGGCAGCAGGCCAGCGCCTGGCGCAGGAGTGGGTCGGCTACCGGTACTTGACCCGCAACACGGCTTGGCACGCCGACCTCGTTTGAATAGGCCGTCGTGGTCATCCCGAGATGGGATGACCACGGTACCTGCCTGGTGCGCGTAGCGGTCCGGCTAGGCTGGGGTTGCCCTAACGGAGCTTCGCGGATACCAACGGCGACAACCCCAACCGCCGGGTCCGGTTGAGCTTCCTCGGTTAGGGCACCGGGTCAGTGGGACTGTAGAGGCGAAGTCCGGCCGCACCAAACGATCCGCGGAGTGCTCTGGAAGAGGCGTCTCGGAATTGTCGTCCGCAGCGATCGATCCTCTCGCCGGAGGTGAAGGTCCTCACTGGTGGGAGCCACGCGCCAAGAAGCACGGGCGTGGCGGTGCTTACCGTTCCCCCGGCGTCCGTGCGACTGCGTGGGCCTACCCGCAGACTTCCCTGTTGAGATCGACGCGTCGACCGTTCTCGGCTGGCGTGGGATCCATGGACGATCCGTCACGGGCCCTGTCCTGCCAGGGATTCGGCCCGTTCGCGCCCGGCCCGTGCGCGGCAATGGTGGGATGGAACGGGCTTGTGAGAGTCGTAGCGGTAGTACATGCTGATCGCCATGCCGCCGCAACACTCGTATGTGCCCGATCACGGAGCGGCCCTTGCAGAGGTGGGGAAAGTGCGGCGAGCCGGCGTCGTCAGACTGCGTGACCGCGACGTGCCGGTGCTCGATCAGGTCGCCCATGATCTTCCCTGGGAAGGCGGCGAGTTGCAGGGGGACCGGTCGAGAAGGTACTGCGGCTTGCCGTCTCCCGGATGGGCGGGGGCACTTTACAGACTGCCGCCGAGTAAAGCCTCGGTCTCGACCAGGGCACCCGGGACTGGTCGGCTGCCGATCGGCGCAGACGCGCCGCCCAGGAGTACGGGGTGAGTGTCGAGCGCTTCCGCAAGCACCACGAACTCATGGTGCTGGGGCAGGTCGCGGAGGAGATCGTGCGGGCCGCCGGGTGCACCGTGCCGCTCCCCGCCGTCCCGGTCCCGTCCGACCGCATCCAATCTGCCCACCGGTTCTTGAACGTCCGGATGCGCCACCGCACATGCTCCGTTACCGTGCACGTCCACTCCGTCGACCTGCTGCGCGACATCGACGTCGTCGTCTCCCCCTCGAACACGTACTTCGCGCTGCCCGCGCCTTACAAGTCTTCCGTCTCTGCGACCCTGCGCCGCGCGGGGGCGCGTCGGGACCCTGCCGGGGGACTCGTCGAGGACCGGATCCATGACGAGCTGGAGGAATGGATCGTCCGGCACGGGGCCGCCAGCCGGACGGTCCTGCCGGGTACCGTCGCCGTCTCCTCCGCGGGCGCGCTCGACGGGCAGGGCATCCGCCGCCTTTACCACGTGGCCGTGGCCGTGCCCCGCCCCGAGAGCAACGACTACGACGTGCAGCCCGCTGACATCACCAGAGGAGTAGCGCGGGTCTTCGCTCTGCTCGCCGAGGAGGCCGGGCGACACGCCCCCCCCCGCTGCGCTCCGTCTGCCTGCCACTGTTCGGTGCTGGGCGCGGCGGACTCAGCCCGCTCGAGAGCTTCGCAGCTCTGTGGCCCGCGGTCGAGGCCGAACTCGCCCGCGGCGCCAAGTGGGACATCCACTTCGTCGTACGGCGCCACGCTCTCGCCGACCTCCTGGAGCGGCTGCTGGGGCGACTCGCGGAGCGCAACGCAGACGAGCGGGAGCACGAGGCGCACGCGGAGTGCGAGAAGGTCGACGCGGGCAGGGAGGAGCGTTGAAGCCGGTGGGTGCCGTGGGCCCGGTTGGGTCGGACGATCCGTACGTCGTCCTCGCCGCGGCCGCGGCGGGATGGGACCAGGTCGCGGGGCGCCTCGGCGAGGACACCCGCGCCCGGCTGGCTGCACTGCTCGCCGTCGTGCGAGACCCGGAGCGGGAGTCGCCCGTCCGCGCGGCCGCCGCGGACGAGGCTGCCGGGCTGCTGCGGGAGCGGCTGTCCGAGGAGCTCGGGACCGCCGCGCAGGCGCGGCTCGTCGCGGTTCCAGCCGTCCCCGGTGGCCACCCGATGGTGCAGGGCTTCGCGCCCGAGGACCTGGCCGTGCTGCTGATGGACGGGCACCGCATGGTCGGGCCGGTCCTCGGCCCGGTGCGTGAACGCCTGCTTGCGGAGCCGGCTCGGGACGCCGAGACCTTGCTGCGGCACGGCGGCGCCCCCTTCTCACCCGATCTGATCCGGCTGCCGGGCGTGGGCGGGCGGCTGCAACTGCCGAGCTTCCAGTTCGCCGAGGACACCCTGCCCTGGCTGATCGTCCTGGAGGTCTACGCGCTGTTGGCCGCCGACCGCGACCCCTGGGGCGCCGCAGACTGGTGGCTGTCGGTCAACTCCTGGCTGGGCACCAGCCCCTCCCGGCTGCTCGGCACTGGACGCGACCTCCAACTCGCAGAGACGGCACGGTTGTTGGTGGAAGACGTATGGATGGGGGGTGGGTGACGGTGCCCAACTACCGGCCGCCTGAGGCGTTGACCGGCACCCCCGGCAAGGTGGCGCTGGCCCGCGGCACCCTGCTGTACCGCGTCCACGCATCCCACCGCGCCGCCGCCGACTTCAATCCCAGGCTCTCCCACTGTCTCTACGGGGGTGGCCGATTCGACGGTAGGCCCTGCGATCCGTACGGCTATCTGTACGCGGGCCTGAGCGCGGCGGCGGCCGTGTGCGAGACGATGCTGCGCTCGCTGCCCTTCGATCCCTTGGGAGGGCCGCGGCTGCTGCCGCGTCGCGCGGTCGACGGACGTCGGCTCAGTATGTTGCGGCTCACCGCCGATCTCTGCGTCCTCCCTCTGATGACCGCACAGGATCTGGCAGCGGTGCATCAGGACAGCTGGCTGGTGCATGCCGAGGCGCATGAGTACCCGTACACCCGCGACTGGGCGCACTGGATCCGCCACCACACCGAGCCGTGGGCCCAGGGGCTGGTGTGGTCGTCCAAGCGGGAGCCCGGGGACCGGACGGTGGTGTTGTTCGGTGACCGCAGCCCGGTCGGGGCGCTGCGCGCGGATGAGGCGGACGCTGTGGACTTCGACACGACCGAAGAACCCGGAGACACTCCGGGGCTGGGTGAAGAAGCGCCAGAAACAGCACGCGCTGAGCTGACGTGGTCGGCACGGACTGGTCGGCCTCCGGCTCACCAGTGCTGCTGAGTGCCGGGTTGAGGAGCAGGACCGTCTCGGTGCGGCGTGCTTGGGCCGCAAGCCTCCCCCACACACAAGCACACCGTTCCACCGATAGATCGCCGCTGCCCTTCGCCGCGGTCGTTCCTTCCCCCACCCAGCCGCGGTGCCGACGGCAGCCGCACCCCGTCGGCCCGGCGGTGTCGGCGCTTCGTATGCTCGCAGTGCGGGGAACCGGAAGCTGACCACCTTCGGAGGCGAACGACCATGTCGGAACAGCGTGTTGTCCTGGTAACGGGCGGGGGAACGGGAATCGGGGCCGCCACCGCCAGGTTGCTGCGTGCGGCCGGGCACCAGGTCGTGATCTCCGGGCGGCGGCCCGAGCCACTGCGCCGGGTGGCTCAGGAGACCGGAGCGTTGGCCCACCCTTCCGACGCCGCCGACCCCGAGGCCGTGTGCGAGCTCGTCGAGACGACGGTTGA
>NZ_JBNHIN010000019.1:0-144081 GCF_050054615.1 Streptomyces sp. YGL11-2 | reverse complement strand
GTGTTGTGGACGTAAAGCGAAGCGGTCCACACCACAGGCGCCGGAGGCCCGGACCCGGCACCCACCACTTGGCGAGCAGCGCGCCCCCGCCTCAGACAACCTCCACCAACGGCGAGCAACCCCCACGGCGCCGCACCCGACAACGTGGGAAGCAAGCCCAAAACGCTCAGCTGTGGCCGAGCTCCTCCGCCGGCCCCGTGTCCTCCACGGAACCGCCGTCCGGCTCGGGCCGGAGGGCGATCGGCTCGACGACCGTCTCGTCGAGCACCGGCTCCGCCGGCTTCGGCGGCTTCGGCATCACGGCGGCCTCGGAGTGCGCGCCGCAGCCGTACGAGAGGGAGACGACCCGGCCGTCCGCGGGGGCGAACTCGTTGGCGCAGACGCCGAACGCCTGCCGCAGGGAGCCGGCGAGCGGCGTGAGGAAGCCGCAGGTCATGCACGTGGCGGGGGCCGCTTGGGCCATCGGGGTCTTGGGGCCGTACGCCTCTTCCCAGCGGTCCGCGGCGGCGTGCAGGCCGTAGCGGGACAGGACCCGGGCGCGGGCCATGCCCAGCTCCTCGGCGACCGCGCCGATGCTGCCGCGCGCGGGGACGGGCTGGGCCGCGGGCGAGCCGGGGAGGACGTCCGCCTCTTCGGTGTCGGCGATCTCGGCGGCCATGCCCTCGGCGACCGCGGAGTTCGGCGCCGGCTGGTCCTCGCCGCTGTAGCCGGCCTCCAGCCGCAGGTCCTCGGCCTCCGTGGGCAGCAGGTCGCCGGGGCCCATGTCGCCGGGGCGCAGCCGCTCGCTCCAGGGCACCCACTCCGGAGCCTGCAGCGCGTCGGGGCCGGGCAGCAGGACCGACTCGTCCAGGGTGACGAATTTGGCGCGGGAGGCGCGGGCGACGGTGACGGCCCAGCGCCAGCCGCGGTATCCGGGCTCCTCGCAGGCGAAGAGGTGGGTGACAACGCGATCTCCGTCGGCGACGGCGTCGATGTGCTCGCCGACCATGCCGGGCATCGCGACCTCCTCGGCCGCCGCACGGGCGAGGTCGACCGCCTCGGCGCACAGGCGGTCAGGGGTACGGCTTCGCATCGCAGCACTCACAAGAATCGATTCTCTCTTCCACGCCGTCTCACGAGCGCGCCAGCCGGAGCTGTCCTGGTCCTGTCCGGACGACCGGCGGGGACCGGGGCGGGCGGAGCGGACCTGGGGACCGCGTCGACGTCCGCGCCCGGCTGGTTCGTTCGGTCGAGCGCACCTCTTGCGTTTCTATTCTGCGGGATCGCAAGGCAATGAGGCACGCGGCCGAAACAGACCGCCGGTGGCGCTCTGCACACGCTACCCCTTCAAAGGTGTACGACCCCTCGGCGGGAGCGGCAAATGTCATGGGCAGCGGCTGGCGGACCGTGCGCCCCGCCCGGCAGGTGGGAGGAAGCACCCTCTCCCGGGCGGGTTGGGGCACTATGGCCGGGTGGCTGCCGTCAGGGCGACGAGGGAGTCGAGGGCCCGCCGGGCGGGCCGGTCGGCCGGGCGTGTGCTGCATCGGCCGTTCACCGGCGCGGCCCGCGGGCTGCGCCGCGCCACCCACGCCCACGGCGCCGGCGAATCGGGACTGGCCAAGCTGATCGAACTGCACGCGGTGAACTCCGCGGGCGACATGATGATCACGGTCGCGCTGGCCTCGACGGTGTTCTTCTCGGTGCCGACCCATGAGGCGCGGGGCCGGGTGGCGCTCTACCTGGCGGTCACGCTGGCGCCGTTCGCGCTGCTCGCGCCGGTGGTCGGGCCGCTGCTGGACCGGGTGCCGCACGGCCGCCGGGCGGCGATGGCCGGCTCGATGCTGGCCCGGGCGCTGCTGGCGGTGATGATGTCCGGCGCGGTGGCCGGCGGCGGGCTGGAGCTGTATCCGGCGGCGCTGGGGGTGCTGGTGTCGTCGAAGGCGTACGGGGTGGTGCGCAGCGCCGTGGTGCCGCGGCTGCTGCCGCCGCGGATCTCCCTGGTGAAAGCCAATTCGCGGGTGACGCTGTCCGGGTTGCTGGCCACGGGAGCGGCGGCGCCGATCGGGGCCGGGCTGGAGCTGATCGGACCGAGCTGGCCGCTGTACGGGGCGTTCGCGGTGTTCGTGGGCGGAACGTTCCTGTCGTTCTCGCTGCCGCACAAGGTCGATTCCGGGAAGGGCGAGGCCCGGGCCCGGCTGGCCTCCCGGGACACCGCGGCGGGCCCGGTGCACGGCCCCCGGCCCAAGCCGGGTCTGCGGACGGTCGGCCCGTCGGTGCTGCACGGCCTCCAGGCCAACGCCGCGCTCCGATCGCTCTCCGGTTTCCTGACCTTCTTCCTGGCCTTCCTGCTGCGCGAGCACCCGCTCGGCGGCCTTGACGCGGCGGTCTCGCTGGGGCTGGTAGCGGTGGCCGCCGGCACCGGCAACGCCCTGGGCACGGCGCTCGGCGCCTGGCTCAAGGCGCGTGCCCCGGAGGCGATCGTCGCGGCGATGCTGGGGCTGGCGCTGGGCGCCATGGTCGTCGCGGCGCTCTTCTACGCGGTGCTGGCGATCGTCGTGGTGACCGCGGCGGCGGCCACCGCGGGGCTGTGCCAGGCGCTGGCCAAGCTGTCGCTGGACGCGATGATCCAGCGCGATGTCCCGGAGGCGGTACGGACCTCCGCGTTCGCCCGGTCCGAGACCGTGCTCCAGATGTCCTGGGTGGTGGGCGGCGCGATCGGGATCTCGCTGCCGCTGTTCGGGATGCTGGGCATGACGGTGGCCGCGGGCCTGGTGGGGCTGGGTGCCGCACTGGCCGTACGGGGGCTGCTGGGCGCGGCCCGGCGGGGCGGCCGGGCGGCACCGCGGGTGGTGTGAGGCGCCCCGAGTGGCAGGCGCGGACGCGGCGCGCCGCACCCGCGCGTGGCGTGCGCGGGGGCGCCCGATAGCCTGCCCGTATGACCGCTGCGTTGATCTCCCGGGGCAAGGGCCGCCGCGCCGCCGCCCTCGGTGCCGTGTCCCTGGGCCTGCTCACCCTCTCCGCCTGCCAGCAGCCGACATCGCTGGCGACCGTGACCGTCGGTTCGACGACGGTGAAGGCCGAGGTGACCCCCGGCTGCGACGGCAACGGCAAGGTCCTCGACAAGCAGGCCCTCCAGGACTGCATCACCAAGAAGGGCACCGAGACCATCACGGTGCACCCGGGCGAGAAGGTCGGCGTCGGCGTCGACCCGAAGGTCGCCAAGGCCGGCTGGTTCGTGATCGGCGGCCAGCCCATCATGCGCGCCCCCAGCACGGAGACGTACCGCACCTTCGACGCGGACGACCTCTTCAAGCAGACCAACCCGCAGACCGGCCAGACCGGCTACCTCGACGAGGTCACGCTGATGGTCGCCCAGGTCGGCCCCGGCCAGGGCCCCACCGCCATCTGGCACTTCAGCCTGAAGAACAAGGACTGAGCGCGCTGACCGTGGACCGGCGGCCCGCGGCGGGGACCGCCTGATGCGGGTGCTGGTCGTCACCGCGGTGGCCGCCGAATGCGACGCGGTGTGCGGCGCCGGTGAGGCGTACGGGTCCCGGACGCTGCCCGGCGGCTACGAGCTGCACCGCGCGCCCGGCGGTTCGCCGGCCCCGGACGTGCTGGCCGCCGGCGTCGGCCCGGCCGCCGCGTCCGCCGGTACGGCCACCGCGCTGACCGCCGCCGCGCTGGCCGGCGAGCCGTACGGTCTGGTGGTCTCGGCGGGCATCGGCGGCGGGTTCGCGCCCGCCGCGCCGCTGGGCTCGGTGGTGGTCGCGGACGCGATCGTCGCCGCCGACCTGGGCGCCGAGACCCCCGACGGCTTCGTCCCGGTCACCGAACTCGGCTTCGGGACTGTGGCGCACCGGCCCGACCCGGCGCTGGTCCGGGCCGTCGCGGCGGCGGCCGGCGCAGCGGCCGGCCCCGTCGTCACGGTCTCCACGGTCACCGGCAGCGCCGCCCGCGCCGCCGAGCTGGCGGCCCGTCACCCGGGTGTGCTGGCCGAGGCGATGGAGGGGTTCGGCGTCGCCGAGGCCGCCGCCGCGCACCGCCTGCCCGTGCTGGAGATCCGTACGGTCTCCAACGCCGTCGGCCCCCGCGACCGCGCCGCCTGGCGGATCGGTCCCGCGCTCGCCGCGCTGACCGGCGCCTTCCGTACGTTCCCCGACGCCCTGACGGCCGCCGCCGGACCGGCTCCGGGGACGGCTCCGTCCCCGAGGAGGACCCCGTGACCCGGCCGCTGAACATCGCCTACTCGCCGTGCCCGAACGACACCTTCGTCTTCGACGCCCTGGCGCACGGCCGGGTCCCGGACGCGCCGGAACTGGCCGTCACCTTCGCCGACATCGACCTCACCAACGGCATGGCCGAGCGCGGTGAGTTCGACGTCCTGAAGGTGTCGTACGCGGTGCTGCCGTGGGTGCTCGACGACTATGCGCTGCTGCCCTGCGGCGGGGCGCTGGGGCGCGGCTGCGGCCCGCTGGTGCTGACCCGGGAGCCGGGGACGGCGGCGGATCTGGCGGGGAAGACGGTGGCGGTGCCCAGCGAGCGGTCGACGGCGTATCTGCTGTTCCGGCTGTGGGTCGCCGCCGAGGTGCCGGGCGGGGTCGGCGAGGTCGTGGTGCTGCCGTTCCACGAGATCATGCCGGCCGTCCGGGACGGCCGGGTCGACGCCGGACTCGTCATCCACGAAGCCCGGTTCACGTACCAGGACTACGGGCTGAGCTGCCTCGCCGACATGGGCGAGCACTGGGAGCACACCACCGGTCTGCCGATCCCGCTCGGCGCGATCATCGCCAAGCGCTCGCTGGGCGAGCCGGCGCTGCGCAGGCTGGCGGCGGCGATCCGCTCGTCCGTCCTGATGGCCTGGGACGACCCGGAAGCCTCCCGTCCCTACGTGCTGGAGCACGCCCAGGAGATGGACCCGAAGGTCACCGACCAGCACATCGGGCTGTACGTCAACGAGTNCGTCCGTCCTGATGGCCTGGGACGACCCGGAAGCCTCCCGTCCCTACGTGCTGGAGCACGCCCAGGAGATGGACCCGAAGGTCACCGACCAGCACATCGGGCTGTACGTCAACGAGTTCACCGCCGACCTCGGCGAGGACGGCTATGCCGCGGTGCGCGGGCTGCTCACCCGCGCCGCGGCCGAGGGGCTGGTGCCGCCCCTCGGCCGCGATGCGCTGAACTTCGTGTGAGCCGACGGGCGTCGGCCCGGACGTCAGACGTCGAGCTGGTCGGCGACCGCCCTCAACATGCCGGCGATCTTGCCGCCGTGCGCCTTGTCGGGGTAGCGCCCGCGCTCCAGCTGCTGGGTGACGTTCTCCAGGAGAGTGGTGAGGTCCTGGACGATCGAGGCGAGTTCGTCGGGCTTGCGGCGCTGCGCCGCGGCGACCGAGGGAGCGGGGTCGAGGAGGGTCACGCTGAGCGCCTGGTCGCCGCGCTGGCCTGCGACGACACCGAATTCGACACGTTGCCCGGGCTTGAGTGCGGCCACGCCGTCGGGCAGCACCGACGAATGTACGAAGACGTCACCGCCGTCATCGCGGGAGAGAAAGCCGAAGCCCTTCTCACTGTTGAACCACTTGACCTTGCCGGTAGGCACGTCTGTCCTCGTCCTCGTACTCGTCGGAAAATTCTGGGCTGGGTCACTTGCGTTACTGCGGAAAAATGCGGAAGCGAAAATGGGTCTGGATAGCACTGCAGCGGGCCACAGGACCCGCCACCACAAGGCTAATGGTCCGCTGGCCGGTGACAAGACGTCGCCAGGGGGATCCGCAGCGCTTCTGGCCCGGACTTACCCTGGTCAGGTGTCTGACGAAACTCCCCAGGCCGGGGATCTGCTGGTCCGAATCGGCGCGATCGTGTTCCTAGTTGGCGCAGTGGCCACTCTCGCCACCGTGATGCCGCTGTTCCTCGGTACGCACCCGCTGCCGTGGGTCTTCTACTGGGTGTCCATGCTGATGGGCGCCGGTTTCCTGATCGCCGGTGCCGGAGTGGTCCGCTCCGTCGCCGCGCAGCGGCGTCAGGCGGAGGCGGCGGCCCCGTCCGCGCCCGCCGCGCCACCCGCCACGTAACGATCCAGCCACGACGGGAAGTCCGTCAGGTCGCCGAGCAGCACCTCGGCGCCGGCCGCCCGCAACTCGTCGATGCCGCACGGCCCGGTGGCGACCGCGACGGACAGCGCGCCCGCGGTGTGCGCCCCGCGCACGTCCCCGGTGTGGTCGCCGACGTACACCCGCGCGCCGTGCTCGCGCAGCGCCCCGGCCTTGGCCTCCGCCCACAGTGAGCCGATCACCGCGTCCGCGGCGATGCCCAGGTGGGCGAGGTGCAGCTTGGCGTTCGGCTCGTACTTGGCGGTGACCACGACGGCCCGACCGCCGGCCGCGTGCACCGCGTCGACCGCCTCCCGGGCGCCGGGCATCGCGAGCGTCCCCGTGATGGCGTGCTCCGGGTACAACTCCCGGTAGATCCCGCTGATCTCCGCCACCCGCTCCTCGGGGAACCACCGGCGGATCTCCTCCTCCAGGGGCGGCCCGAGCCGGGTCACCGCGGCGTCGGCGTCGACATAGGTGCCGGTCCGGGCGGACAGCGCCTGGTAGGCGGCCTTGATTCCGGGCCGGGAGTCGATCAGCGTCATGTCGAGGTCGAAGCCGACCGTGAGGGGGTGCGCAGCCATGCCGGCCATTGTGCCCGCAGCCGTCACCCACCGGGACGTAGGGTTAGCCCTGCCTTACCTGGCCTCCGGCCACCGGCCGGCCGACGCCCCCGGGCGGCACCGCCCGCCCCCCCCCGTGCGAAAGGGACCCCGAGCCAGTGAAGCCATGCCGGTGAAGCCGAAGCCCCGGATGCGGAGCCGACGGCTGGTCCTGACCGCGCTGGCGGTGCTGGCACTGCTGCTGGCGGTGCTCTTCTCGCTGGCCGTCGGCAGCCGTGCGTTCGCGCCGTCCGAGGTCGTCGCGGCGCTGTTCCGCGGCGGCAGCGGCGATGCCGCGCAGGTCGTGCGGTTCCTGCGGCTGCCGCGCACCCTGATCGGCCTGATGGTCGGCGTCGCGCTCGCCCTGGCCGGCACGGTGATGCAGGGCCTGACCCGCAACCCGATCGCCGACCCCGGCATCCTGGGCATCAGCCAGGGCGCCTCGGCCGCGGTGGTGGCCGCCATCGCCTTCGCCGGGGTGCACACCCTGACCGGTTACGTCTGGTTCGCATTCGCCGGCGCGGGCATCGCCTCCGTCGTCGTCTACGGCATCGCCACCCGCGGCCGCGGAGGCGCCACCCCGGTCAAGCTCGCCCTCTCCGGTGCCGCGATCAACGCGCTGCTGGTGTCGGTGTCGATGGCGATCCTCACCACCAAGGCCGCGGCGCTGGACGAGTTCCGGTTCTGGCAGGTCGGTTCGCTCACCGGGCGGGACGCCGCGGTGGTCGCGCAGATCTGGCCGTTCCTGCTGGTCGGCGCGGTGCTGGTGCTGTCCGTGGCACGCGGTCTGGACGCGCTGGCGCTCGGTGAGGACGTCGCCCGGGGGCTGGGCCAGAACGTCGCGACCGCACGGATCGTGGGCGGGCTCGGCGCGACCGTGCTGACCGGCGCCGGGGTCGCGGCGGCCGGCCCGATCGCCTTCGTCGGCCTCGCCGTACCGCATCTCGCCCGCGCGGTCGTGGGCGGCGACCACCGCTGGACGCTCCCGATGGCGGCGCTGCTCGGGCCGGTCATCGTGCTGGTCGCGGACACCGTCGGGCGGATCGTCTTCCCGCCGTCGGAGGTTCCGGCGGGTGTGATGACCGCGCTGATCGGGGTGCCGTTCCTGGTCACCCTCGTACGGCGCAGGACGGTGGCGGCATGACGGTCCCGACAGCCACCGCGCCCCCGCCGACGTCCGCGGTCCGCCCCGCCGGCCACGTCGTGGTCCGGGCCGGCCGCGCCTCCTTCCTGGTGCACCGCCGCGCGACCGTGGTGGCCGGTGCGCTCGCCGTGCTCCTGGCGGCGGTCTGCGTCGCCTACCTCTGCGTCGGCGAGAGCTTCGTCGCGCCCTCCGAGGTGCTCAAGGTCCTGCTGGGCGAGCACTCCTCCCACGACCTGGTCGTCGGCACGCTGCGGCTGCCGCGGATGACCGTCGGCCTGCTGGCCGGGGCGGCGTTCGGCGTGGCCGGCGCGCTGATCCAGACCGTGGCCCGCAATCCGCTCGCCAGCCCGGACATCATCGGCGTCACCCAGGGCGCGGGCGCGCTGACGGTCGGCTCGATGACCTTCGGCATCACTCCCCCTGTCTTCGGCGGGGGGACCCCCACGTACCCCGTGCTGCCGTACCTGTCCGTGGCGGGCGGCGTGCTGGCGGCCGTCCTGGTCTACGTCTTCGCCTGGCGGGGCGGACTGCACGCCACCCGCTTCGTCCTCATCGGCATCGGCTTCGCGGTCGCGCTCCGCTCGGTCACCCAGCTCTTCCTCACCAAGGGCGACTACCTGGTGGCGCAGCAGGCCCAGGTGTGGATGACCGGCTCGTTGAACGGGCGCGGCTGGCCGGAGGCGGCGCCCCTGGGGTGGGCGCTGCTGGCCCTGCTGCCGGCGGTCCTGTGGGCGGCGCGCGCCCAGCGGACCGTCTCCCTGGACGACGACACCGCGACCGCGCTGGGCGTCCGGCTGGGCCGCACCCGTCTCGGGCTGGTCGCGGTCGGCGTGGTCCTGGCGTCGATGGCGACGGGCGCGGCGGGCCCCGTCGACTTCGTGGCGCTGCTGGCGCCGCAGATCGCCCGCCGGGTGACGCGGACCGCGCAGCTCCCGCTGCTCGGTTCGGCGCTGCTGGGCTCCGTCATCGTCGTGCTGGGCGACCTGCTCGCCCGCAGGCTGCTCGCGCCGACCGAGCTCCCGGTGGGTGTGCTGACCGCCGCCGTCGGCGCCCCGTATCTGATCTGGCTGATCGTCAGGGGCCATCGGGTCCGTGGCCGTGCCGCAGGAGGAAGAGCGTGACCGAGCGAGTGGGTGCCGGGGAGCGTGCCGCCGCCGGCGGGAGCGTCCCCGCCGACGCGGACGAGGCGGCGGACGGCGGACGGGACGGCGTCCGGGCAGGGCCGGGCGGCGCCCGCCTGACGGCCCGCGAACTGACCCTGGCCTACGAGGACCGCATCGTCGTCGACGGGCTGGACCTGGACGTCCCGCACGGCGCGGTCACCGTCGTCGTCGGCCCCAACGCCTGCGGCAAGTCGACGCTCCTGCGCGCCCTGGGGCGGCTGCTGCGGCCCCGCGGCGGCGCCGTCCTCCTGGACGGCACGGACCTCGCCCGCATCCCCACCAGGAAGATCGCCCGGTCGCTCGGCCTGCTCCCGCAGACGCCGGTCGCGCCCGAGGCGATCACCGTCGCCGACCTGGTCGCCCGTGGCCGCCAGCCGCACCAGCGCTGGTGGCGGCAGTGGTCGGAGGCGGACGAGCGGGCTGTGGCCGAGGCGATGGCACGTACCGGCATAGCGCCGCTGGCCGACCGGCCGGTCGACGAACTCTCCGGGGGCCAGCGCCAACGGGTGTGGATCGCCATGGCCCTCGCCCAGGACACCGATCTCCTCCTCCTCGACGAGCCGACCACCTACCTCGACATCTCCCACCAGGTCGAGGTCCTCGACCTCATCCGCCGGCTCAACCACGACCGCGACCGCACCGTCGTCGCCGTCCTCCACGACCTCAACCAGGCCGCCCGCTACGCCGACCACCTGGTGGCGATGAAGGCGGGCCGGATCGTCGCCCAGGGGCACCCCGGGAAGGTCGTCACCGCCGACCTGGTCCGCGAGGTCTTCGGCCTGGACTCGGTGGTCGTGCCGGACCCGGTGACGGGTTCCCCGCTGGTGGTCCCGGGCCGCCCGTGGGAACGCCCGTCGGACGACTGACCGCCCTGCTCCCGCCCGCCCGCCCGCCTTGCCGGGCGCCCCTTCCCGGGTACGTCTCCCCGACGCGTATCGCTCCCCCGTCGGGTACCGGTCCCCGCCTGACACCGCTCCCTCCCTGTACCGCTCCACCCCGATACCGCTCCACCCCGCCTTCCGCCGCCGTACGAGCCGAAAGGACATGCCATGTCCCGCTCCGCAGCCGCCACCAGGCACCACACCACCACGGCCGTCGCCGCCGCCACCGCACTCGCCGCCACCGCGCTGCTGCTCACCGCGTGCGGCGCCGGCGACGGCCAGGGCTCCGCCGCAGGCCCCGACGGCTCCTTCGCTCCTGCCGACTGCCCGGCGCGGCCCGCCACCACCTGGCCCGCCCCCGCCACCGGCAACGGCCCCCACAAGATCGCGACGGCCATGGGCGAGGTGTCGGTCCCCGCCGCCCCGCACCGCGTCGTCGTCCTCGACACCGCCGAACTCGACTCGGCGATCACCCTCGGCGTCACCCCCGTCGGCGCCACCCGCTCCGACGTCGCCTCCGGCTTCCTCGACTACCTCCCCAAGGACAAGCTCACCGGCATAAAGGACGTCGGCAAGATCGGCGCCCCCGACCTGGAGGCGATCGCCGCCCTCAAGCCCGATCTGATCCTCACCAACAAGGTCCGCGACGGCGGGCGTTACGACCAGCTCAGCAAGATCGCGCCCACCGTGATGACCGAGTCCACCGGCTATCCCTGGAAGCAGAACTTCGCCGTGCACGCCGCCGCCCTCGGCAGGATCCCGGAGGCCAGGCGGGCGGTCGCCGCGTACGCCGCGCACGCCGGGAGGGTCACCGCGGCCCTCGGCGGCCCGGCCGCGGCGAAGCGGCTGCGGACCAACGTCGTCCGCTTCATCGAGGGCGCCGACACCCGCATCTACGGCTGCCGGAGCTACATCGGCACGATCCTCGCCGACATCGGCACCGGCCCCACCTCCGTCGTCAACGGCTCCAAGGACGGCCTGATGGTCGAGATCAGCCCCGAGGAGATCAACAAGGCCGACGCCAACGCCCTCTTCTACGCCGCCTACGGCAGCCCGGAGAAGTCCAAGGAGACCCAGATCACCGCAGGCCCCCTCTGGAAGAACCTCCGGGCCGTCAGGAACGGGAGGGCGCAGCGCGTCGACGACCAGCTCTGGATCCAGGGCATCGGCTACACGGCGGCCGGCACGATCCTGGACGAGGTGCAGCAGAAGCTGACGAAGAAGTGAGGGGCGTGCGGGACGTCAGGGGCGTGAGGGACGTCAGGGACGTGGCCTGAGACGCGGCGGGCGACGGCACCACTCCGTGGCCACCCGGTGCGGACAGACGCCCGGCCGAGGCGGACGGCACGGCTGGTGCGGACGGCCCGCCCGTTCACCCCGCCGTCCGCCGCATCCGCCACAGCAGGAACAGGGCGGAGGCGACCGCCGCCACCCGCACCACGCCCGGCAACTCGGCGAACAGCTCCGGGCCCAGCCGCCCGGGGGCGATCGGATCGCCCCACCGCCCCTCGAACCGGCCCCACGTCCACACCACCAGCCCGCCGACGACGATCCCCGGCACGCCCAGCGCCGCGAACTTCGTCTCGGTCCGGCTCAACCTCCGCGACACATACGCCAGCCCCCAACCGCCGGCCAGCGCCAACCACGAACCCGTCACCGCCCCGGCCACCAGCAGCAGCACGGCCAGCGTCGGTACCGGGCTGAGCCAGGCCCGCAGCGGTACCGGGCCCGCGGCCTCCTCGGCCTCCCCGTCGTCCCCGTCTGGCTCCCCCGCCGCCGCGGTGCGCCGCCGCCCCAGCGTCCGCCGCAGCAGTGCCGGCAGCATCCGCCCGCGCCCCGCGCCGCCGTCCGCCCCGTCACCGCCCGGCTCCTCCGACGCCGCCCCCGAGCCCTCACCGCCGCCCTCTTCGGCCTGCTCGTTCTCCGGCCGCTCCCAGATCTCCGGAACCTCGATGCCGCCGACGAACCCGGGCACGGCGTCGCCCGCCCCGTACGGCTCCGGTTCCACCCGCCACCAGTCCGGCGGGTCCTCCTCGTCCCCCAACTCGTCCGCCCCCGCCAGATGCGGCGGCGAGGCGGCCGGCGCTGCCTCCGGGACGGCCGGCTGCGCACCCCGCTTCTTCAGAAGCCCCGGCCGCCGCCCCGGCTCCGCCCTCTCCCCGTCCCCGTCTCCGTCCCACGGCTCGGGCGACTTCCCGAGCAGCTCGCCGATCCGCTGCCGCGCCCCGGGCCGCGGCTCGGGCGCCAGATGCGGTACGAGCGGCGAGCCGGAATCCCGGGCCGCCGACGGCTCGCCACCGGGCGGCGCGTCCCGGTCCCGGCTCCCGGCGGCCTTCACCAGCGCCTCCGGCGTCCCCAGCCGCGCCAGCACCCGCTTCACCCCGGGCACCGAGTCGACCTTCTGCGCGTCGATCTCGGCCCGCAGCGCGGCCACCAGCCGCATCCGTTCGCCGGACGGCAGCCCGCGCTGCTGCGCCAGGTCGCCCACCCGGCTCAGATAGTCAAAGACGAGCTGATCGCTCTCGATCCCCACGAAATCCCCTGCGACGTGCGCTGGTTGCTGCCCCGGCTGCCCCGACGGTACTCCCTCGGCCCGCACCGGCACCGCGGCTCACGCGCGCGGCGGCGTACCGCGGCGTACCGAAGCGTGCCGCGGGTGCCGCGGGTGCCGCGGGTGCCGCGGGTGCCGCGGGTGCCGCGGGTGCCGCGGGTGCCGCGGGTGCCGCGGGTGCCGAAGCGAACCGGGACGCGCCGGGGGCGTGGTCCGGCACCGCGTACGGAAGCGTTCCTGCACCGCGTACCGAGACGGCCCGCAACCGCGTACGGAAACAGCCCGGCACCGCCCGCGGAAGCGAGCCGGGCGGCGCGGCGCGGACCCGGCGCGCCACCGCCCCGGCCCCCGGCAACCGAGACCGCACCCGCAGCATGCTCCCCCCATCTCCACCCGCCCGGCTAACGTAAGACGAATGACCACCCCATCCCCCCGCACCCTCGCCGAGGAGCTGCGGAACCGCTCCGACAGTGGGCTGGCCGGTCTGCTGCGGTCCCGGCCCGACCTGCTGAATCCGGTGCCCGGCGACCTGACGCAGCTGGCGACCCGGGCCGGGACACGGGCCTCGGTGGTGCGGGCCGTGGAGCGGCTGGACACCTTCGCGCTGCAGACCGCGGAGGCACTGGCGGTGGCGCCCGACCCGTGCCCGTCCGCGGCGCTCGCGGCGCTGATGGCGGGCGACGCCGGGGATGCGGCGGTGGCCGCCGAGCTGCCGCGGGCGGTGGCGGCGCTGCGCGCGCAGGCGCTGGTGTGGGGTCCGGACGACCGGCTGCGGCTGGTGCGTACGGCGCGCGAGCTGCTGACGCCGAGCGCCGCGCGCCCCTCGCCGACCGGTCTGGGGCCGACCGTCGCGGAGGCCACGGCCGGGATGTCACCGGGCCGGCTCCAGGAGATGATCGCCGCGGCCGGGCTGCCCGCCACCCACGACCCGGTCTCCGCGGTGGCCGCGCTCACCGCCCTCTTCGCCGACCGCCCCCGGATGACCGCGCTGCTGGACACCGCGCCCGCCGATTCCGTCGCCGTCCTGGACAAGCTGCTGTGGGGCCCGCCGTACGGGGCGGTCACCGACCGGCCGGCCGCCCATCTGCGATGGCTGCTGGACCGCGGCCTGCTCCTTCCGGCGGGCGCCCGCAACGTGGTGCTGCCCCGGGAGGCCGCTCTCCACCTGCGCGCCGGGCGCGCGCACCGCGTCCCCGAACCGCAGCCGCCGGTCCTCGCCCCGGTCACCGAACGCGATCCACAGCTTGTGGACAACGCGGCGGCGAGTCAGGCGTTCACGGCGCTGGCGACCGTCGAGGAGCTGCTGAAGGAATGGGACCTCGGCGGCCCGCCCGTACTGCGCGCCGGCGGCCTGAGCGTCCGCGACCTCAAGCGGACCGCCGTCGCCCTCGACACCACCGAGCAGCTCGCCGCCTTCTGGCTGGAACTCGCCTACGCGGCCGGGCTGATCGCCTCCGACGGCGAGGCCGACGAGCGCTACGCCGCCACCCCGGCCGCCGAGGACTGGCTCCAGCTGCCCGACCACGAGCGCTGGGCGGTGCTGGCCGCCGCCTGGCTGCCCGCGACCCGTACGCCGGGCGTGGTCGGCACCGCCGACCCGAAGGGCCGCGCACTGGCCGCCCTCGGCCCGCACCTGGACCGCTCCCCGGCCCCGGAGGTCCGGCGCCGCGCGCTGACCCTGCTGGCCGCGCTCCCGCCCGGCGCCTCCGTACCGCCGGCGGCGATCCTCTCCCGGCTCCGCTGGGAACGGCCGCTGCGCGGCGCCGCGGCGGCACCCGGCACCGGGCAGCCCGCCGCCCCCGAGGCCGCCACCGCCCCCGCGCCCGTTGAGGACCTGCGCTCCCGCCTCGCCCAATGGACGCTCACCGAGGCCGAGTTGCTGGGCATCACCGGACGCGGCGCACTCTCCGCCCACGGCCGCATCCTCCTCGGCACCAGCCCGGACACCGAGACCGACACGGACACCGGAACCGGCCCGCACGCGGCCCATGCCACCGCCCGCGCCGCCGCCCTCCTCTCCCCCCTCCTCCCCGAACCCCTCGACCACGTCCTCCTCCAGGCCGACCTGACCGCCGTCGCCCCCGGCCCGCTGCGCCGCCCGCTCGCCGAGGCGCTCGGGGTGCTCGCCGACGTCGAGTCCAAGGGCGGCGCCACGGTGTACCGCTTCACCCCCGCCTCCGTACGCCGCGCCCTGGACGCCGGCCGCTCCGCCGCCGAACTCCGGGAATTCCTCACCACCCACTCCCGCACCCCCGTGCCCCAGCCGCTCGCGTACCTCATCGACGACGTGGCCCGCAAACACGGCCGGTTGAGGATCGGCGCGGCCACCGCCTACGTCCGCTGCGACGACGACGCGCTGCTCGCCGAGATCCTCGCCGACCGCCGCGCCGCCACCCTGCGCCTGCGCCGCCTCGCCCCGACCGTGCTCGCCGCCCAGACCTCCCCCGACCAACTCCTCGACGGCCTGCGGGCGATGGGCTACGCCCCGGCCGCCGAGTCCGCCGCCGGCGACGTCCTGATCGCCCGCGCCGACTCGTACCGCACCCCGCCCCGCACGGCCCCCGCCCCGGTGCCCGACGGCCCGCCGTCCCCCGACCGCACCCTCCTCGAAGCGGCGGTACGCGCCATCCGCGCGGGCGACCTCGCCGCCACCGCCGAACGCAGACCGGTACCCGCCGGCCCATCGGCCCCGGGCGCCCTGCCGCGCACCACCTCCGCCGAAACCCTCGCCACCATGCAGGCCGCGGTCCTCACCAGCTCCCCCGTCTGGATCGGCTACGTCAACGCCGACGGCGCCGCCAGCCAGCGCGTCATCGCCCCCGTACGCGTCGAGGGCGGCTTCGTCACCGCCTACGACCACACCTCCGACGAGGTCCGCACCTACGCCCTCCACCGCATCACCGGCGTCTCAGAACTGGCCGACGACTCGGTCTGAGCACCGGGGGGCGACGCCGCCCCATCGCCCTCGTCAATCTCCCCCATCTCCTCGATCTACTCGATCTCCTGGACCTCGTCGATCTCGTCGATCTCCTCTGTCTCCTCGATCTTCGCGGTCTCCTGGCCGGAGCCGCTCCCCGAACCGATTCCGGTAGCCAATTCCCCGAACCGATTCCGGCAGCCGATTCCCGGAACCGATTCCGGGAGGCGGGTCCGCGAGGGAGTCTTGAGAGGGAGCCTGGAGAAGGAGGGGCCCGGGCCAGGAACCCTGAAGGAACCCTGCAAGAGGGCGCCCGCACGGATCCCGAAGGCGCTCACGGCTCTCGCCGCACCGGCCCGCCGTATCGGTGCGATGCGGCACACTGGACGTTTGGCCGTACCCACGGCTCCCCCGGCTCCGCGGTTCCCGGAGCCGGCACCGGCGGCCGACCGCCGGCAAGCGACACCGGAAAGCGAAAGGCGAGGCGCGTGAACGGACCTCTCATCGTCCATTCGATCAAGCGTGACGCACATACTATGCGTACTCCCCAGCAGTAGCCGCAGTTCCACTGCGTGAGCAGCAATAAGCCCCGCCCGGCGCACCAGGAAGGAGCGCGCAGACGGGGCCAGTTGAGACGGTCAGTCCTCGTTGGGCGGAATGATGAAGCCCCGCGTAGGACCAGACTGTGGCTTCCCAGGAGGCTCTGGGTTGGCTTCCCTGAACTTCGCCACGAAGGCGGTTAGGACGTCAGCGGTGATGTCCTTGCGGGTCGCGGGATCGGCACTGTCGTACACCCGCCACGCGCCCGCCGCGTGCTCCGGATCCTCCGGGGCGACGACTCCCGGGATGCCGAGCCGCCAGAGCGTGGCGTCCACCTGCCGGGCCTCTTCCGCGTTCATGACCTCACCCTTCCGCTGTGCGTTCGGGGAGCCTATTCACCATCACCGCCGTGCGTGGCGCAGTTGCCGGGGTTGATCGGGCCGCAGCCTCCCGGCTGCGGCGTGTGGGAGCAGTTGGCCGCCACGGAGACCAGGGCTTCAGTTGGCCCCGTCCACAGTTCGCGGTCCACACGGTGCCCTGCCTCCTCGATCAGTGCCATCGTTCGCGTCAGTGCCTGCGGCTCGTGGCGCTGGGAGTCGGGCCGCTCCGGGTAGTGGTGCACGAAGCGCCCCAGGCCCTCGCACAGCTTGGCGTACGGCCCGGTGTGCAGAATCAGGGCGTGCCAGCCCTCGTCCACCACGTTCGACGGCGTGATCTTCACGGTGGGGAACTTGGCCGCCGTGTGGACGAACTTCAGCGCTTCCGTGCTGATCCGAGCCGCCGTAGCCTCGTCCATGCCCGGGTTGTTGTCGAGAACCGTTGCGACGACACCCCCGAACACGGCAGGGGTGAGTAATGCGCGTACGTCCTGCATGTGCGTGCCTCCTTGTTGTGGTTCGTCGATAGCCCGTCCCGACTGCTGACCTGCCAGGGTTTCCCGCAGTCGGGGCGGGTGTTGGGTGCTTCGGCTTTCCTGGGTCCGAAGCGGTTGCCCTCACCGCCCAGGACGGCACCCCAGTGAAGGGACGGACCGGGGCTTGAGCCTGAGCCCGTCAACTCAGACCGGGCACGTCTGCCCGTGCTCGAAGGCTTGCCGGTCGGGGGCTTTCCGACCGACTGCCACGGGGCAGCAGGCCGGCGTATTCGAGCCGGAGGGACTGGTTCGGCGGTGGTCACGACGACTCGCCGTGCCCCCGGCGGTGATTCCGGATCTCCCGAGCAGCAGCGCAGGCGGCAGCCCAGTCGTTCCGCTTCCGGTCCTGGTCTCGTTGGAAGTCCAGTGCGGAGCACACCTTGCATCCGGGCGCCGGGGTACCGTCCAACAGCCAGCCATCCAGAGGTAGTTCTACAGACGGTTGGCTGTACCGAATCGGGTTGCTCATGGCTTCTCGCCGTCCCCTCGCGTGTCGGTGCACGGAGCATCCCGCCGCGCGATGGCACGCCGTAGGGGCATTCCTAGGGGCAAGTGGGCCACCAGCGACCAATGTTGATCCACCAGTGTCAGCCGTAGGGGCAAGATGGACTCATGGCCATCGGGGAACTGATCACGGACCTCCGGAAAGCGCGCGGCTGGTCGCAGGGGCGGCTGGCGTCAGCGATCAACGATGCCTTCGGCACGAATCTGGACCGGGAGTACATCAGCCGCTGGGAGCGTTCCAAGGTGACGCCGGGGCCGTTCTACCTCCGGTGCCTCTCGGCCGTCCTCGACGTGCCCCTAGCCGTGCTGGAGGGTGAAGTGAAGCGACGTAAGTTCCTCTCCGATGTGGCGGCGACCGCCATAGCGCCGGTAGTCGCCTCGGACCTGCTGACCCTGGGATTCAGCGCCCGACTTGCCGGCGGACCTTCCGGGGACGACTGGGAGGGCAAGCTGGCCACGTACGGCACCGAGTACATGAGTCTCGGCGCCGCCGACATTCAGCGGCGGGTTTCCAGCGAACTGGTCGTCGTCCAGCAGCAACTCGACAATCCACATCTCTGGTCTGTCGCCTCCCGACTCATGACCCTGTACGCCAAAACGTTTCCCGGCTCTGACGGCTCCAAGGCCGTGAACTGGTATCGCATGGCCGCCAAAGCCGCCGACCAGTCCGGGGACGATCAGGCCCGGGTGTGGGTCCGGGGCCGTGCAGCAATCGCGCTCGGGTACGAGGGAGCTTCCCTTGGCATCGCCGACGCGCTCGCCGATCAGGCAATGGCCATCAGCGACAAGCCATCACTGGGGCTCCTCAACGCCATCATGGGCAAGGCCCACGCGGCAGCAATCCGCGGCGACCATGCCACGGCGCGGAAACTGATGGACCAGGGACACCGAGTCTTCGACAAGGCCGCGTCGTACGAACAGACCTCGGACTACGCCGTGCCGTGGTGGCGCATGAATGTTTTCGTCTCGCTGCTTGCCGCACGACTCGGAGAAGAGGGCACGGCGGTAGAGGCGCAGGAAGCGGCTCGGCGGGAGTTGCCCGCCACGCTGCCTCGGTTTGCAACGCACCTTGAGATGCACAGGGGGCTCATGCTCGCCCGGTCGGGAGACAAGGCCGGGGGGGCGGCGTACGCCAAGGGCGCGCTCAACGCATTGCCACCCGAGAAGCACTCGCTAACGTTGCGGCTTCTCATGGCGGAGGTAGAGGCGGCCTAAGAAGGTGGATGTCCATCCGGGCGCGTCCTGATACCGGAGGGAGTGTCGAGGTCCAAGCCGAAACCCCCGTGAGGGGGCTCTACGGACGACTCCTAAAGCACCCACTCCAGGATGTTTACGCAGGTCAGATAGGCATCAGGCGCTGGTTAAGCCTCTTTGAGGGACCTTGGAACCCGTACAGAATTCGAGCCGCTATCACGCTTCGGTCTTCCGGCCCGGCAAGAAGGGGGCCGCCCCCAGGGCGACAAGCCCACCGGACCTGCCCGTGACGGCGCCTCAGGTACGGGCGACACGTTCGGGTGACATGAAGTTAGTCCGTTTGGCGGACGGGAAAGCCTTTAAACAGATCTGAAACACCCCAGGGCGCCCTGATCAAGACACCACGCGGTCACGTGCGCATGCCGCCGCTGCCCGCAAACGGACAGAAGGGGCCCGCCATGCGGCGCACTCTCCGTATTCTCGCCACCACCGGGCTACTGGCCCTGCTCACCTTCGGCCTCGCCGCCCCAGCCCAAGCTGCGACCGCGGACACCACCACCGGCCCGCACGCTCCCTCTCTAGTTCACGGTGTTGTCAGCGAGCCCCGAGAAGTCGAGGTTGAGATCCTTATCGACGTGACGGTAATCGAGGAACAGGGGGTGTAGCTCCAGCCCCATCGGCCTTGCCCGTCCCTGGGCCCGGCCGCTTCCCTGCCACCAAGCTGCGTCCGACGGTCTTCGTCACACCCGCCGCCACACCCCCGGCGCTAGGACCACCTTTATTCCAGCTCTCCCGGATGCCGCCCCTCCGGCCTCCGCCTGGACACCCACCTCCGCCGAGCCGCCGAACCCTCCGCGGACGACTTCCGCGCGTGATGCCAACCGCACAGCGCCTGAAGGTTCGCCGGATCATGGTCGTCGCCCGGGACGACGTGATCCACGTCCGTGGCCGGCGCCGTACACCGCGCCCCCATGTCCCGCAAGACGGCTGCGCACTGGAAGCCATCCCGCTTTTTTCAGGACGGACAGGCGACGGACCGACCAGTCCGCGGGGAGGCGGGAGCGCCGGTTGCTGCTGTGCCAGGACATAGCTCTTCCTCTTCTGCCACCCCTCAACCACTCCGTGGTAGAGGTCGTCGACAACTTCGACGGTATCTCCGTCGGCAAGATTGTTTGTGCAGGTCAAACGCCCATCAGCAAGCCTCGCCATGACCAGATTGGCGCCCGTTTCGGGGAGAGACCGGGCAGTGATCAGCCAGTTCATATATCGCCCTGCGCTGCACTACCAGGCATGACCAACAGGAAGAACGAGCACCACCAGCGCCCCCGGTTCGAACTGCGTTGGTATGGGCTGCACTTGACCGTTTAGCGCATCCCGGCATGGATCCTTGTCCTGATCGCGTCAGCCGGCGGAGCCGCGGGGACCTGGTGGGCGCAGCGGTAGGGCCTAGTGACCACCCCTTGTCGTACCCGCCCGGTAGAGTCATGGGAGCTGGGTTGCGAGGAGGTGACTGATGGACGTGCCGCGTCCCCGTATTGCTGATGCGCTGCATGACGGCCACTTCGCAGAGGGATGGGAGTACGAGCTAGACGACTTGGCCCAGACGAGCGATGAGAATGTCCTCACGGACTTTGCACTTGCAGCAATTACACAGAGGCCAACGACTGCTCATATCGCTACCATGCGGCGCCTGGTCGACTGCGCTAGGCGTGGCGGAATGTGGGTTGTCTCCGACCCCTACTCCGGTCCCGATTACTTGGCGCATGAGGGCGATTCCCTTCTCGCCATAGAGGCAAAGCGTTATCGTAGCCGGACGCAGCGGGCGCGCAAGCGCCTTGAAGTAGCCGTTTGTCGCCTAATTTGGGCAGACACAGTAGCGGAACGTCGTTCGGCAGCCAGGGAGTTCCTGGCAGCCATCGCAGAACTGGTAGCGCAGTTACTCGGATTCTTCGTCCGAGTCGTGATGCTGCTACTTTCCCGCGCCCTCGGTCGTACGCACAACGAGGACGTTCTCGTCTGGCGGCCCGAACCCATAGACGAGACACCACAGATAGCCCCCCGAGGACCTAACCCTGCCTTCCCCGTGACCACCTACCGGGGCGGGCACCGCTGCAGTGCGCTGGGGAGCGCCGTACTAGCTGCCTGAGTGACCCGCCGACCGCTCAAGGTCGGAAGGCTCATACGCCGTGTTCAAACTGCCGGAAACGGCGCCGTGGGGCGTCGTGCTGGTCGTCGCAATACTCGTTGTCATCATCTCCGGACTCACTGCGCTTGTGCGCTCCATGTGGCCCCAAGACAGCGGCGATCGGAAAGAACTGCTGCAGGGATGGCAGCGCGAACGCGCCCGCCGCCGACGGCAGAAAAACCGGAGAGAGTAGGCCGTGCGCTGGAAGGGTGGGGGCGATTACATGTGAAGCCCCCGCCAGCCAGGGCGGCCGTTGAGCATGCTGGCCCACCATTCGGCGTAAGGTGCGGCGCGATGGTTAGGCAATACGGGGATCTCATGCTGTCCTGAGGTCATGAGCCGAACGAGTGACACCACTGACCATCCGCAGCTCGAACTCCGCTGCGGAGGGCTCCACTTGACCGTCCAGCGCGTCCCTGCATGGCTCGTCGCGCTCGCTACAACAACCCTCGGAACAGGGGCCGCCTGGTGGAGCAGCCGCTAAGCGGCGGAACCGAACTCCGTGCTCGCCTTCAACCGGTGACACCCCCGACACAGCACCTGCACGTTGCCGCTTGCGTCCTCGCCGCCAAGCGCGAGGGGCCGCACGTGACCCACGCCCACAGCGTCCGCGACGAGTCATCTACTTCATTACAGCGACCCCGGCCGGAATCGAACCGGCGGCCACCCGATCGACAATCGGGCACTCTCCCACTGAGCTACGGGGCCAGGCGCTCAACTCCCGCGCGGCATCCCGGAAGACACCGGGGCGCGCGGGAGGAGCCGGGCGGCGCGCCAGTGACCGTTGCTGCAGCTTGCGGGTGGCGGGGCCCGGTATACGTACAGGCCCCGCCATACGTCCTAGCGGGTGCTGGGGAGGAGGTCCTTGGCCTCCGCCGGGGACATGTCCACCGGTACCTCCAGGGTCGTCACCACACGGCCTTCAGCCCGCTCCAGCAGTTCAACCCGCCGGAGCCGCTTCCGGTCGCCGCTCCAAGGAAGGTTAAGAGACAGAAGCTCACGCGCCCACACGGGCGGCTTGGCCTCCAGCTCCTCCCGCGACATAGCAGCCCAACGCCCGGTGGCCACAGGATGGTTGGAGCCCAGGAGTCGGTTCAGGTTCGCCCATGCCTCGTGCGCCTGGTCGAACCAGCGGCGATGGTCGCTGTCGGCCGGCGGGGCCATGCCGTCCTGATCCCGCCCAAGGCCCAAGTCCAGCGTGACCTGCGCCAAGTCGTTCATGACACGGATCCAAGTGTGGAACGCAGCCTCCGCCTTGGCCACCGCCTCCCGCGTCTTGTCCTGGAGACCATCGAACTTGGCAATGAGAGCCGCCCGCGTCTCCTCCAGGACCTCGGGATCCTTCAGCACCTGGTCGTACTGCCCACGCGCCCCGAAGGCCAAGTCTGCGCGGGCCTGGCATGCCAGCAGAGCGTCTGCTCGGCGCGCGTCGACGTCCATGGGCTTGTATGCGCCCTTGGGCTTCGGGCCCTCGCCCGCCAGATGGGCGCGGTGTTCCGCCAACCGGGCGCGCTCAGCCTGCTCGCCCTCATGGCGGATCATGTACCAGGCGTCCAGTGCGTCACTCGCAGAGTCGCTCAGTTCCACGACCTTGGCCCACGCTTCGTGTACCCGTGCAGGAGCCTCTGGAAGGTGGGCAGCGTTCTTCGTGTGGGAGTTCAGCAGATCGCGCAGTCGGCCCGCGCGAAAGTCCAGGTCATCGCGTCCACTCATCACTATTCTCCAATTCGTTCTGGAAGCTGAAGTCATGCGAAAGGGCCGCCATTTCGACAGCCCTCAATGCCACGTATCGCCGTTCAGTTGTCCCGCTGTCCCGTCCTGTCCTGTCGCGTTCGGCGGTCACCGCCGTTGACCGAACACGTCAGCCTGCTCGCTGTGCGGCGGAGCCTCCCGTGCGTCGGCTTCTTCCTCCATAGGCGCGAGAACGCGTTCCCAGGCATCGCGGAGGTCGGCCCACCGCCACCCGTACGCCCGTCCGTTGGCGACGCGGACACGGACCGACTTCAGTCCGTGCTCCCGGAGCAACAGCCCCACGTCCTCCGGCCGTAGCTCCTCCCGGCCGTCGAACCTTGAGAAAGCCAAGGGGTCCAGTTCGAGGGCGGCGCTACAGGCGTCGTCCCGGCTGATGCCGGCCGTGACCCTGCCCCGACGCTCCAAGTCGCCGTAATGGGCCCTGAGGGCTGCCAGGAGCCGCATGGAGGACGAGGTGACGGCTCTGTCATGAGCGTCTTCTCTGGCAGCCTCCAGAGCCCCCATGCAACGTGCGGGCCAGCCACTCCCGGCAGCACTGGCCACGGCCCACAAGCATGACCAGATCTCGTGATCACGCCCGTCCACTACGTTCATGACCGCCGGGTCCATCAGACCCTCCAGGAGCTTGTCCGAGGTGGCGAACCTCCACGCCATGTCACGCGCCCAGTGGGCCACCGACTCCCGGATTTCCGCCAGCTCCGCGTCATGCGCCATTGCGAAGTACGGCCGGGGCCGTTCCTCGCTTCGAGCCCGCGTCGTGTGGATGACGAACGTGCGGGTCAGGAGGGCGTCCGGCAGCCGAGCGGTGGCAAGGCCAGCGAACGCGACCGGCGCGAAGCAGGGGTAGCGGACCACCTCGGCTTGCCTGTCCTTGTGTGCCCGCAGCACGGCTGCACCGCGTTTGTACCCGGCGTTCAGGATGATCGTCAGGTCGTCCTGACTCGCGGCGGAGTTCGCCGAGTACGTTCGGTCCAACTCGTCGGGGAACAGCACCACGGGGTACGCGCCCATCTCCTCCGACGCTTCCGCCGCCGCGATGATCCGAAGCATGGCCGCCGACGACATGGAACCTACGTCTTGGCCATTGGCGACCAGTTTGGACAGAACCTCCAGAGTCCGCGTCTTCCCGGACCCGGGAGCACCGGAGAAGACGCCGAGCCGTGGAGCAATGGGAAGACCGGGGCATTGGGTGAGCAGGTGCGTGTAGGCGGTCCACAGAACGGCCACCGTGAAATGGTGCGGGCTGGGAAACCACACGAACCGTCGTAGCGCCGTTTCGATGGCGTCCAGGGCTTCCGCACCGGTCGGGATCGGAGGCTCCGCCTTCGCCTCGGCTTCCGCCAGCTTGTCAGCCTGAAAGGCGCAGCCGTTAATTTCGACGATCTGCGTCATGCGACCACCGCCGGAACGAGACGGTAGGAACGACCCCGATACGGGGACGCGTCGAAGATGACTCGCCCCCGCTTCACAACGTCCGAGCAATGCGCGCCACGGGTGCCGTAGTGCGTGTGGGCGTCAGTGGCGGAGTTCCCAGCGCCATGGATGTGGATGCGGGGGCAGTAAGGACACTCGACGCGGAACGTCCAAGGTTCTCCAGGGGCCTTCGGCGACACCAGGCGCGCTGGCGCGTGGGGCAGTTCTTCGGTGTGGCTCATGCCGTTGTTCCTCTCGATGATGCCCCGGGCGTTCGCCGGGGTCACCCCCATCCACTTGGAGCCGTGACACATCCACCGGAATCGTCACGGCGAGGTGGGGGGTTATTTCCATCAGCTGGGGGCCGTGACACCAGTGACCGAGGAGAGCTACACGCGGCTCTCTACGGCAGTCCGCCGCGCTCGGCGGGACAGGACGGGACAACGGGACAATCGATGAGGTCGCGTCCGGGCATGAAGAACGGCCCGCTATCGCAAAGGCAATAGCGGGCCGTTACAGCGCTCACGCAGGCTTACGTCATCTCAAGATCGATGGCGGCAGTGACTTCGTGGTCAACCTCCGCCATGTCTTTACCGTCTGCGGAGGCGCGCCGGAGCTTGCCCTCGTCCCCGAAGAAGACAGCGAGCCGTGAAGTGTCCAGCCTGCGCGCTCCACGCTTCGCCGGAGCCACTTCCACGTACGCCCCGGCGTCCAGGAGAAGGTCCCGCTTGCCCTCCACGCTCGCGGCTTTCCACAGATCGCCGTACGTCCGGCCGGTGGGCACTGCTTCCACCCCGGCGGGCTTGGCGTTGCGTTGCATGTCCTTGAGCGACGCAAGCCGGTCCTCCAGCTTCGCGTACTGGTCGGCGTACCGCTTCGCGCCGTCGTCCCCCTTGAACAGCCCGCGCTCGTAACGGTCCTTCTCAAGGTCGCTGAGCGCTTCCTCGGCCTGTCGGATCTGCGGGTGGAAGTCCTCGCCCGCGTGCTCCACCATGCGCACGACTTCCGCCCCGCCGAGCGTCTCAAGGAACAACTCCGTCACGTGCCCCTCGGTGTGCTCCGCGGGGACGGACGGGCCGTAGCACGCGCCCTGTTCGCCGGTGCGCTGCCGTTGCTTCAGGCGCCCGATGCAGCGGTAGCGAAGTTTCCCCCTGGACGTGAACGTGTACATGCGGGAGTGGCACACGCCGCAGTACAGGACCGCACGGAGCAGGGACGTGCCGTGGCGGCGCTGATCGCCGGCACCGGCTCGTCGCTTCAGCTCGTCCTGCAAGGCGTGCCACGTGTCCATGTCCAGGACCGGCGGGCGTGAGACGAGCGGGAGACCGTCCGTGCGGAGGATCGGCTTGCCGTCCTCGATCACCTGGCCCAGGAGCTGCGGGTTGGTAAGCAGGCTCTTGAGCGTGGTCGTGTACCACTGCTTGGAGTCGCTGTTCTTGCCGGTGGACTGACGTGAGGAGTGCCCCGGCGACGGAACGCCGGCCTTGCTCAGGTCCGTTGCGATCTTCATGAGCGAGTCCTTGGCCAGGACCCGCTCCACGATCTCGCGGACGGTCTTCGCCTCTTCCGGGTTGATCACCAAGACGCGTCCCGGGCCGTCGGGGTTCGGGGCGACCTGGTAGCCGTAGGGCACGCGTCCGCCGGTCCAGCGGCCTTCGCGGCGCAGGTGCTCGTGAGCGTTGGAGACGCGCATGCCGATGGTGTCGGATTCCAGCTCGGCGAAGACGGCGATCACCTTCGCCATGGCGCGGCCCATGGAGGACGTGAGGTCCAGCGGCTCGCTGGCCGACGCGAGCGCCACACCCTCGTTCTGCGTGATCTTCATGATCTCGGCGAAGTCGACCGTTGATCGGGCGAGACGGTCGATCTTGAAGAAGACGATCACGTCGAACTCGGCGAGGCGCGCCAGGATACGCTGGAGCCCCGGGCGGTCCAGTCCGCGCGAGTAGCCCGAGACGTCGATGTCCTCCTCTATCGCCACGATCTTCCAGCCGCGCGCTTCACACAATGCCTCGCAAGCCGCGCGCTGGCGCTCTGGAGAAGTGCTTTCCTCGGTTTCGCGCGATAGGCGAACATAGAGAGCGGCGCGCATTCCCGGCGCGTCGGCCGAGACGCCCTTGCGGCGTCGGGCACGGGGCATGGCCCGCACCTGAGCAGGAACGGTGTCTGTCACCTGAGCGATCCTATCCACGGAGGTATGTGTGTCCTGCTTGATCGTCCAGAGCGACAAGACGCTGCTGCTGGAGGTGGACCACGAGCTGGCGGCCGACTGTCGGCGGGCCATCGCGCCCTTCGCCGAGCTGGAGCGGGCGCCGGAGCACATCCACACATACCGGGTGACACCGCTCGGGCTGTGGAACGCGCGGGCGGCCGGGCACGACGCCGAGCAGGTCGTGGACGCGCTGGTGCAGTTCTCGCGGTATCCGGTGCCGCACGCGCTGCTCGTCGACGTCGCCGAGACGATGTCGCGCTACGGGCGGCTGACGCTCACCAAGCACCCCGCGCACGGGCTGGTGCTGTCCAGCACCGACCGCCCCGTACTGGAGGAGATCCTCCGGTCGAAGAAGGTGCAGCCGCTCGTCGGGGCGCGGATCGACCCGGACACGGTCGTGGTGCATCCGTCCGAGCGCGGGCAGATCAAGCAGACGCTGCTCAAGCTGGGCTGGCCGGCCGAGGACCTGGCCGGCTACGTGGACGGCGAGGCGCATCCGATCCACCTGGAGGAGAACGGCTGGGCGCTGCGGCCGTATCAGCAGCAGGCCGTGGAGGGGTTCTGGCACGGCGGTTCGGGTGTCGTCGTCCTCCCGTGCGGTGCGGGAAAGACGCTGGTGGGCGCGGGCGCGATGGCGCAGGCCAAGGCCACCACGCTCATCCTCGTCACCAACACGGTCTCGGCCCGGCAGTGGAAGCACGAGCTGGTGAAGCGGACGTCGCTGACCGAGGACGAGATCGGCGAGTACAGCGGTACGAAGAAGGAGATCCGGCCGGTCACGATCGCCACGTACCAGGTGCTGACGACGAAGCGGAAGGGCGTCTACCCGCACCTGGAGCTGTTCGACTCCCGGGACTGGGGCCTGATCGTCTACGACGAGGTGCATCTGCTGCCCGCGCCGGTCTTCAAGTTCACCGCCGACCTCCAGGCCCGGCGACGGCTCGGGCTGACCGCCACCCTGGTGCGGGAGGACGGCCGCGAGTCGGACGTCTTCTCGCTGATCGGCCCCAAGCGCTTCGACGCGCCGTGGAAGGAGATCGAGGCGCAGGGCTATATCGCCCCGGCGGACTGCGTCGAGGTGCGGGTCAATCTGACCGACTCGGAGCGGCTGGCGTACGCCACGGCCGAGACCGAGGAGAAGTACCGCTTCTGTGCGACCACGGACAGCAAGCAGCGGGTGACCGAGGCGCTGGTGCGCCGGCACCACGGCGAGCAGACGCTGGTCATCGGGCAGTACATCGACCAGCTGGACGAGTTGGGCGAGCACCTGGAAGCGCCGGTGATCAAGGGCGAGACCACCAACGCCCAGCGCGAGAAGCTCTTCAACGCCTTCCGGGAGGGCGAGATCTCGGTGCTGGTCGTCTCCAAGGTCGCCAACTTCTCCATCGACCTTCCGGAGGCCACCGTCGCGATCCAGGTGTCCGGCACCTTCGGCTCCCGCCAGGAGGAGGCCCAGCGCCTGGGCCGGGTGCTGCGTCCCAAGGCGGACGGCCACGAGGCCCGCTTCTACTCGGTCGTCGCCCGCGACACCATCGACCAGGACTTCGCCGCCCACCGCCAGCGCTTCCTCGCCGAACAGGGCTACGCGTACCGGATCGTGGACGCGGACGAGCTGCTGGCAGTGGGAGAGGCCAACCCGGCAGGTGAGGACGAGCCGGCGGGAGCGGGAGAGGACGACCCGGCACCGGCGTGAGCCACTCGCGTAACCCACCGGCACCCACGGGCACCCGCCGGCGTGACCCAGCCGCCGGCTTCCGCGCCCTGCTCCCGCGTCCCAGCTGAACGCTGGTGACCAGGGAGTGGTGAGCGGGCGATGGTGAGCGGGCACTGGTCACCAGGCACTGGTGAGCGGGTTCTGGACAGCGGGTGCCGTGACCGGTCGCCGGCGTGCGGCACCCGCGCGGCTCCGCGGCCCGCGCTCCTAACCCGCCGCCCGGGACCGCGTCCGGAGCCGCTGGTCCACGCGCGGCTGCGGTATCCCGCTCCGGCCGCGGCCGCCCCCGCGGGTGCCCTCACGGATGCCGCCGCCGGGGCGGGCGGGGTCATCGGGCACCCGCCGCGTCCACCAGGCCAGTGCCACCAGCAGCGCGAGGCCGATGAGGGCGTACGGCGCGGCGAGCAGCTGCTGCCACCAGTCGAAGTGCAGGGCGCGCTCGCCGCGGTGGTGGAGTGCCCACATCGAGCGTGCGGTGAAGGCGACGGCGACGGCGGCCGTCAGCGCCCGGCGCCAGGGCACGCGCCGGGTGTGCGCGGCCAGCGCGACCAGCAGCGGTACGCACCAGACCCAGTGGTGCGACCAGCTGATCGGCGAGACCAGCAGCGCGGTGACAGCCGTGGCCAGGACGCCCCAGTTGTCCTGGCCGCGCCGTATGTAGACCCGGCGGGCGGCCCAGAGGCCGAAGACGGCGGTGATCCCGGCCGCCGCCATCCACCAGATCCCCGGCTCGGTGGTGTGCAGGAGCCGGGCGACCAGGCCCTGGAGGGACTGGTTGTCGACGATCCACACCTTGCCGACCCGCTGCGTCTCGAACATCCGCCGCGTCCAGAACTCGACGCTGGCACCGGGCAGCACCAACGCGCCCAGCAGCACCGAGACCACGAACCCGGCGAGGGCGGTGAAGGCGGCCTTCACCCGGCCGGTGATCAGGAGATAGACCGCGAAGATCGCGGGGGTGAGCTTTATGCCGGCCGCGATGCCGGTGGCGAAGCCCTTGAACCGGGCACCGTCCGGGCGGGAGAGGTCCCACAGGACCAGGCAGGTCAGGGCGAGGTTGACCTGCCCGAAGACGAAGGTCTGGAAGACCGGTTCGAGCCAGAGGCCGAACGCGGTGGCGGCGAGGATGACGGGCGCGGTGTACGCGGCCTTGCGCAGGCCGGCGGCCTTGCAGGAGAGATGGATCAGCAGCGCCAGGAGGGCGGCGTTGACCAGGATGCAGGCGACTTTGAGGGTGGTGAGCGAGATCCAGGTCGTGGGGATGAAGAGCAGGGCGGCGAAGGGCGGGTACGTGGCAGGAAGGGCCCACTTGGTGACCGTGAAGCCGTAGAGATCACCACCGGTCGCAGCGGCCTGACCCTCGGCGCGGTAGACCACTATGTCGGACATCGGGAGTTGCACGGTCATGTACAGCACCCACAGCCCGGCGAAGGACAGCACCAGCAGCGCCACTCCCAGCGCCAGTCGGCCGGGCCTGGCAACGCTCTGCGCCCAGGTGCGTCTCCACGTCCACGTCCCCGTCCCGTCGGCGGCAGACACCGTGTACCCCTCCTCGTCGCCCTGAGCGCGCGCTCTCTGCGGCGACGCTAGTGGATCGAGACCGACCGTCCGTAACGCTTTCCGGTCAACCGGATGTCCATGCCGACTCGGCTGCTTCTTGCATGTACTGGCGCGTATTGGTTGGCGATCTCGTCGTTGGTGGCCGGCGTTCTCGTCGCTGGCCGGTCTTCTCCTGCTGGTGATCTCGCGGTGGTTTCGCGGGCGGACGGTCAGCCCTCGGCATACTCCCCCATCACCACGACGCTGAACGCCGCCGCCGCGAAGACCTTGACCGCGCGGAGTGCGCTACCGGCGAGATGGCGGTGCCCATGGGCGGCGGCCGTGCCGCCGCTGGGGTCGGGGCCGAGGGCTGTGGCGCCCTTGACCGGGTGCCGGGAGACAGGGTGGGCAGAGGAGGAGGCGGTGGAGGGGATCGAGGAGATCGAGGAGATCGAGGAGATCGAGGAGATCGAGGAGATCGAGGAGATCGAGGAGATCGAGGAGATCGAGGAGATCGAGGGGATAGAGGGGATCGAGGGGATAGAGGGGATAGAGCCGACAGAGGCTGAGGAAATCGTTGCGCTGCTCATGGCTCCATCATCGAATTCACGCGATTGCAGCACATCGGCCCGAGGGTCCATCTCTCCGCGGCCCCGCGTCAGCCTATGGGTCCACACCGTCCCCTACGGGAGACCTACGGGACCAGGCCGTATCCCTCCCCGGTACGGCAGCCCGCCGCCGGCTCCGCAGGCCCGGAAAATCCATTGGCGCCCCTGATAGGTGCTGACTACAATCGCGCGTCTGCCTGCCTCCCGTCGGGAGTGCCACCGACCGGACGGAAACCGGCCGGTCCTTCGCTTCACACCGATGCCGACCCGCCACCGGAGGCAAGACCGTGCCCTCGCACGCCCGCCCGTCGCCCGACCACCGCCCCTCATCGATGGCGCCAGGCGCCGGCACCTTTGCTTCGCAACACCCGTCACCCGACCACCACCCCTCACCAACGGCGCCAAGCGCCGGCACCCTTGCTTCGCAACACCCGTCACCCCACCTCGACCCCCTCCAGCGCGAGCGCGCGCACCTCGCCGCTTCCCGTGCCGCCCTCCGTGCGATGCGCGAGGACGCCCAGGCCCTCAACATCGCCGACGTCACCGCGAACTGGGTCAACGCCGAGGTCCTCCAGGGCGAGATCGACGCCCGTATCAAGGCCCTCGCCGACCTCGCGCACACCCCGCTCTTCTTCGGCCGCCTCGACTACCTGCACGCCCCGGGCCTCGACCTCGCCGAGGGCGCCGAGGGCGAGAACTTCTACATCGGGCGCCGCCATGTCCACGACGCCGACGGCGACCCCATGGTCATCGACTGGCGTGCCCCCGTCTCCCAGCCGTTCTACCGGGCCTCCAAGAAGGACCCGATGGACCTCAGGCTGCGCCGCCGCTTCGGCTACACCACCGGCGAGCTGACCGCCTACGAGGATGAGCACCTCACCGACCCGGCCGAGGCCGAGACCACCAGCGCCCTCCTCCAGGCGGAGATCGAGCGCCCGCGCGTCGGCCCCATGCGGGACATCGTCGCCACCATCCAGCCGGAGCAGGACGAGATCGTCCGGGCCGGCATCGGGGGTTCGGTCTGCGTCCAGGGTGCGCCCGGCACCGGAAAGACGGCCGTCGGCCTGCACCGTGTCGCCTATCTCCTCTACGCCCACCGGGAGCGGCTGGCCCGTTCCGGCACCCTGGTCATCGGCCCCAACCGCTCCTTCCTCCAGTACATCGAGCAGGTGCTGCCCGCTCTGGGCGAGTTGGAGGTCAAGCAGGCCACGGTGGACGACCTGGTCGCCCATGTGGAGGTGCGCGGGACGGACGAGGCCGCCGCGGCGACGGTCAAGGGCGACGCGCGGATGGCCGAGGTGCTGCGGCGGGCCGTCCGCTCGCACATCGCCCTGCCGCAGGAGCCGTGCGTGGTGGTCCGCGGCTCCCGCCGCTGGCGCGTACCGGCGTATGAACTCGAAGAGATCGTGCGGGAGTTGATGGACCGCGACATCCGCTACGGGGCGGCCCGCGAGGCGCTGCCGCAGCGGATCGCGCATGCCGTCCTGGTGCGTATGGAGCAGGCGGGCGAGGCGCCCGACGACCGGGTGCAGGACGCGGTGGCCCGTAATGCCGCGGTGAAGGCGGTGGTCAAGGCGGTCTGGCCGCCGGTCGATCCGGCGAAGCTGGTCCTGCGGCTGCTGGGCGACGCCGACTTCCTCGCCGAGCAGGCGGACGGGATCCTCACCCCCGAGGAGCAGAAGACGATCCTGTGGACCAAGCCGGTGCGCAGCGTGAAGAGCGCCAAGTGGTCCTCCGCGGACGCGGTGTTGATCGACGAGGCGACGGACCTGGTGACCCGTACGCACTCGCTCGGCCATGTGGTCCTGGACGAGGCGCAGGACCTCTCCCCCATGCAGTACCGGGCGGTGGGCCGCCGGTGTACGACCGGTTCGGCGACCATCCTGGGCGACATCGCCCAGGGCACGACCCCGTGGGCGACCGATACCTGGCAGGAGGCGCTGGCTCACCTGGGCAAGCCCGGTTCGGCCGTCGAGGAGCTGACCCAGGGCTTCCGCGTACCGCGCGAGGTCATCGCGTACGCGTCCCGGTTGCTGCCCGCCATCGCCCCCGATCTGACGGAGGCCACCTCGATCCGCGAGTCGGCGGGCGACTTCGCGATCCGCGCGGTGCGGCCCGCGGACCTGGACTCCGCGGTCCTCGGGGCCTGCCGCGATGCGCTCGCGAAGGAGGGATCGATCGGCCTGATCGCGGCGGACGCCCGGATTCCGGTGCTGCGTACGGCACTTGAGGAGGCCGGTATCACCTGCCTGGCCCCCGGAGCGGAGACCTCCGCCGCCGCCCGGCTGACCCTGGTGCCCGCCACTCTGGCCAAGGGCCTGGAGTACGACTACGTGGTGCTGGACGAGCCGGCCGCGATCGTCGACGGCGAACCGGACGAACGGACCGGGCTGCGCCGCCTGTACGTCTGCCTGACCCGGCCGGTGTCCGGCCTGACCGTCGTCCACGCGGCCGATCTGCCAGGGCAGTTGACGACGACCGCGGGGGCGGACGACTGAGGAGACCCACCGCGGCGGGCGGACGACGGCGGCCATAGGGGGCAACCGACGGTTGACGGCCGCAGGGGCAGCGAGCCGTCGGCGGCCGTGGGGGCAACCGGCCGTCGCGATGTCGGGGGACAGCCGACCGGGCCGGCAGCCACCCACCGATGCCGCACCAGCCCACCGATGTCGGACCGGCTCCCGGGGTCTCCCCCGCCGGCCGCGCCCGCCCCGGCCGGCGGCCCGCACCTCACACCTGCTGCACCACCGGCAGGTCCAGCGCCGCCCGCCACTCCCGCACGGCCGCCGCCTCCACCGGTGCCGCCCAGCCCCCGGGCCGGGCGGCGCCTCCGATGTGGAACGCGTTCAGCCCGGCGGACCGCAGCTCCGGCAGATGCTCCAGCCGCAGCCCGCCACCCACGAGGATCCGCGGCGCGTATCCCGGCTCGCCCGCGTCCGTGCGCGCCTGCTCGGCCACCAGCGTCGCCAGCCCCTCGTCGACGCCCTGCGCCGATCCCGCCGTCAGATACGTGTCGAGCCCGGCGGACCGGCCGCAGCCCGCCAGCTCCGTGCGCAGCGCGTCCCGGTCGGCGGCCCGGTCGATGGCCCGGTGGAAGGTCCAGCGGCACCCGGCGATCACCTCGGCCAGCGCCCCCACGGCCGCCAGGTCCACCCGCCCGTCCGGGGTCAGGAACCCGAGGACGAACTCCTCGGCCCCCTCCGCCCGCAGCGCCGCCGCCTGCGCGCACAGTGCGTCCACATCGCCGGCCGCGAACCCGTCGGCGGCCCGCAGCATCACCCGCAGCGGAAGGTCGACGGCCGCGCGGATCGCCGCGAACGTGGCGCGCGGCGGCGTCAGCCCGTCCGCTGCCATGTCCGTGACCAGTTCAAGCCGGTCGGCACCGCCGGCCCGGGCGGCGATCGCGTCCTGCGGACCGAGCGCGATCACCTCCAGGAGCGCGCGCTGATTCATACGACCCAACCCTTCGACGACGACATGGCGAGCGACAACGTGGCGAGACAGGAGGCCGGGGCACCGCACGCACGCGACGACAAGCACGATGGCAAGCACGACGCCGTGCGCTGTGGCGACACACCGACACAACAGGTCTAGTCCAATATCCAGCCTAAGCGCTCCCCGGCCCCACCGCGGCCACCCACCCCCGGGACACGGCCGAAATCCACCCGCACCCCACCCCTCCCGCCATCCCGAAACCACCCAATGGCACGAGTATGGATCAGCGCGCACATGGGTAACACGCCTTTCCCGTAAGGGTGTTGCGCTATCGCGCCACCCAGCCCACACACACCGGGGGATCTCATGTCGGACTTAGCGACCGTATCTGCGGAAATAGCCCCTTATCTCGCCGTGGCGGCGAACAGCCTCGGCACCTCCGTCCTCACCGCCGCCCAGGACCGGATCGCCGAACGCACCGTGACCGCCGGCGAGGGCTTCTTCCGCCGCCTGTTGCACCGCCGCGACGACGCCGACCTCGGCGACGACGCCGCCGGGCCCCTCCTCGACACCCACCGCGCGGACGCCCTCGACGCCCTGCTCGCCACCCTCGACGACCACGACCGCCAACTGCTCGCCACCGCCGTCACCGCCTGGCTGCGGTCCCCCGCCGGGCAGCGCGACGCCGAGGAGTTCCGCCAGCACGTCACCCGGCTCGCCTCCGCCACCGGCCCGCAGACCGTCCACTACACCCCCACCGCGACCGGCCAGGGCTCCATCGCCGCCGTCGAGATCCACGGCAACATCACCATGGGAGGCAACCCCCGCCCGCAGGACGACGCATGACCCCACCGAAAGCCCCGCTGGACGGCGGCGACACCCACCAGAGCCCCACCACCCACGGCGACCACTCCATCGCCGCCGGCACCATCCGGAACGTCTTCATTCGCTGGGCCCTGCACCCCAGCGCCCGCTGGCTGCCGCTGCTCCTGGCCTGCACCGCCCTGGTCATCGCCGGCACCACCTGGCCGGACGGCCCAGCCCGCCAGTACGTCCTGTGGGGCGTCCTCGCCGCCCTCTCCCTCGCCACCGCTGCCGCCCGCGTCCTCATCCGGCGCCCCCGCGGCGCCCGCGTCATCGCCACCCTCTCCCTCGTCTCCGTCCTCGCCACCGTGGGCGGCTGGCTGGCGTTCCGGAACGTCGTCCTTCACGGCGAGATCGACGTCACGGGAAAGGTGACCTCTCAGGGCACCCAGCCCCTGGACGCCTCCGCCCACCGCACCCTCACGCTCGGCCTCGACGCCTCAGCCCTGAAGGAACCCCGCAACGCCCTGCGGCTGACCCTCGCCATCGCCGACCACGACCCGGCCGGCCCCACCTGCCTCCCGGAATCGTCCGCCACCGTCTCCCTGATGACCTCCGGCGTCGCCGCCCAGCAGCAGACCCTCCGCCCCGGAGGCACCGCCGACTTCTCCCTGGGCGCGCAGGTCAGCACCGTACGGATCGACGTCACGCTCAGCACCGCCCGCGGCTGCCGCATGGACGTGCACACCACCGAAGCGACGCTCCACGACAGGTAGGGGCACGGAAGGCACGAAGAACGCGCAAGGCAAGAAGAACGGGGACCCGCATGATCACCACCCGCACCACGAAACTGGCGGCCCTACTCGCCGTGACCGCCCTCACCGCCGCCGCCTGCGGCTCCTCCGAACCGCCCTCGCTCTTCGCCTCCGGAAAGGTCTCGGTCGGCACGAAGAACGACCAGCCGGGCACCGGAGTCGTCCACAACTACAAATTCTCCGGATTCGACATCACCGTCGCCCAGCAGATCCTCAAATCCGTGGGCGCCGAACCGGACTTCGGCATCGTGCCGTCGGAGGACCGCACCGCGGTACTCGCCGACAAAAAGAAGGACCTGGTCATCGCCACCTTCTCGATCACCGTCGACCGCATGAAGGAACTGGACTTCGCCGGACCGTACGCCTCCACCTACCAGGGCCTCATGGTCCGCAAGAACGACAACCGCATCCGCAAGCCGTCCGACCTCGCCGGAAAACGCGTCTGCACCTGGCCCGGCACCACCTCCGCCACCACCCTCAAGGGACCGGACGGCAACCACATCGCGGTCTACGAAGCCCCCGACGCCTCCAGCTGCATCACCGACCTCAAGACGAAAAAGGTGGCCGACGCGGTCTCCACGGACCAGATGATCCTCTACGGATTCACCCAGGAAAACCCGGACCTCAAGGTCGTCCCCGATATCACCTTCGGCTCCGCGAACCATTACGGCATCGCCATGGCCAAGGGCCACCGCAACGACTGCCTCAAACTCCGCGACGCGCTGCGCGAATACGTCACCGACAACGACTGGAGCCACGACTTCACCACGTCCCTCCCCTCCATCCCCGCCGCCGACCCCACCTGGGAAACCGACTTCAAACCCCGCGTGGAAACCATCGACTCCCTCTCCTGCCGCGACACCCCCCGCACCTGAACCGGGGCACAATGGCGCCCATGACCACCCTGGCCAGCCGCTGGGCCACCACCGTGGCCAACGCCCGCGACCCCCAGGCGGGCCCCGACCCCGCCCCGTACGCGGAGAACCTCCTCGCCCGATGGGACGAGCCCCAGCGCCATTACCACACCACCGATCACCTCGCCGCGGTCCTCGACCGCATCGACGAACTCGCCGACCACGCCGAGGACTTGCCGGCCGTCCAGCTGGCGGCGTGGTTCCACGACGCTGTCTACCGCCCCGACCGCTCGGAAAACGAGGAGCGCAGCGCCGCCCTCGCCGAACGCGCCCTCCCCGAACTCGGCATCGACGCCCCCCGCACCGCCGAGGTCGCCCGCCTCGTACGCCTCACCGTCACCCACGACCCGGCCGACGGCGACCGCAACGGCGAGGTCCTCTGCGACGCCGACCTCGCCGTACTGGCCGGCTCCCCCGAGCGCTACGCCGCCTACGCCGCCGCCGTCCGCGCCGAGTACGCCTTCGTCCCCGACCCCGCCTTCCGGACCGGCCGCGCCGCCGTACTCCGCCAACTCCTCGCCCTTCCCCGCCTGTTCACGACGCCCCACGGCCGGGCCCACTGGGAGCAGCCGGCCCGCCACAACCTCGCCACCGAACTCTCCCTCCTGACCACCGGCACCTGAGCCCCCACAGCGCCCTCCGCGAACCCCTCGGGAGGGATTTCCGGATGCCCGCGGGCATCCGGAGCGGAAGCTCCCGGGAATCGGGAATGTAAGCCGCACAAACACCGTTGGTACCTGACATGCCAGCACCAGCCGACCGCTCCCGCCTGCCCATATCCGTCTACGTCCTGGGGCTCTCGGTCTTCGCCCTGGGCACGTCCGAGTTCATGCTCTCCGGCATCCTCCAGCCCCTCGCCCGGGACCTGCGGGTCTCCATCCCGCAAGCCGGACTGCTGGTCTCCGCCTTCGCCATCGGCATGGTGGTCGGCGCCCCCGTACTCGCCGCGGCAACCCTCCGCCTCCCCCGCCGCACCACCCTCATCGCCCTGCTCGCCGTCTTCGGGCTGGGCCAGGCGGCAGGTGCCCTGGCCCCGTCCTACGCCGTCCTCTTCGCCTCCCGCGTCATCAGCGCACTGGCCTGCGCGGGCTTCTGGGCAGTCGGCGCGGCGGTGGCGGTATCGCTCGTACCGGTCACCGCGCGCGCCCGCGCCATGGCCGTCATGGTCGGCGGCCTGAGCATCGCCAACATCGCCGGTGTCCCCGCCGGCGCCCTGCTCGGCCAGCACGCCGGCTGGCGCTCCGCCTTCTGGGCGGTGGCCGCCCTCTCCGTCGTCGGCCTCGTCGGCGTCATCGCCCTCGTCCCGTACACGGCGGTCCCGACCGGCGAGGACCGCCCGCAGCTCCGCCGCGAGCTGAGCATCTACAAGGACAAGCAGGTCTGGCTGGCGCTGATCGCCACCGCCATGAACGGCGCCGCGGTCTTCGCCCTCTTCTCGTACCTCTCCCCGCTCCTCACCGAAACCGCCGGCCTCGCCGAGAGCTGGGTCCCGACGGTGCTCGCGCTCTTCGGCGTCGGCGCGCTGATCGGTACGTTCATCGGCGGGCGCATCGCCGATGCCCACCTCTTCGGCACGCTCTTCGCCGGAATCTCGGCCTCCACCGCCGTACTGGCCCTCCTCGCGCTGACCGCGCACAGCCCGGTCGCCGCCGTGGGCCTCTCCCTCATGCTCGGCGTCACCGCGTTCACCACCGCACCGGCCCTCAACGCCCGGATGTTCAACGTCGCGAACGCTGCGCCGACCCTCGCCGGCGCCACCACCACCGCCGCCTTCAACGTCGGCAACACCCTCGGCCCCTGGCTGGGCGGCCTGGCCATCAGCGCGGGCTGGGGTTACCCGTCCGTCGCCTGGACCGGCGCGGCCCTGGCAGCCGTAGCGGTCGCCACCACGGCCGTCGCCTTCCGCCTGCACCGCGCGACCGCCCAGTCCCGGCTGATCGCTTCCTCCTCCCCCTCCCCCGCCCCGTCCCCCACACCCGCACCCACCACCCCCACCCCGGAGACCGCCAACCGGCCCTGACGCACCCCCTCGGCACACTCCCCTCAGCGCACTCCCCCCGGCGCCCTGCGTTGCGTGGCAGCCCGCTACGCCCCAGGGCGCCCCTTGGGGCGTCGCAGCCCCGCTTCCGTCAGTCGCCGGACCAGTTCCTTGGACCCGACCTCCACGGCTCCCGCCCGCACCGCGTCCCCATAGCGCTCTGCCGGCAGGTCGTAGTGGTCGCGCTCGAACGCCCGCGGCGGCGCGCCGATTTCAGCCGCGAAGCGATGCAGCTCGTCGAACGAGCGATCACTCACCAGGTGTGACCACATCCTTCCGTGTCCAGGCCACGTGGGCGGATCTATGTAGATCGCCACCTCATCCCTCCGCCGGCGCGCGGAGCCGGCCTACGGGGGCCACCGCCACCGCCGTCTTCGGGCACACCCAGTGCGGATCCGGCCCCAACTCCGGCTCCACGTCCAGCGCATGGGGATCGCCTGACTCGATGCACACCGGACACAGCGGCCAGCGTCCGTACCGTTCCAACAGCGCGTCCTGTACGTCCTGCGCTATCAGCCCGGCGAGGAACGCCGCACCGTCAGGCCACTGCTCCACCCACCACCGGCGGTGGGAGACCGCGTCCTCGACGAGCGAGACGATGTCGGCGTCCGCGACCTCGTCCGCGATCAGATCGGCGAGCACCAGCGCTCGCGCGGTATGCAATGCCTGCTCCAGCTCCATGCACACATTCTCTCGCGGTCCGCGCGACCGGTCGAAGTTGTCCACAGGCGCCGCCGAGCGGCCACGCAACTGTCCACAGGCATCACGGAGGGTATTGACGCGCCACCACGCTGAAATTACTTTTCAGTCATGAACAGCGGAGTGAAGGAAACTTTCAAGGACGAGACCACCAAGCCTCACCCCGAGACCCACCCCGACCCCCGGCCGGAGTCCCGATCCGGTATCCGGCCCGGCATCCGACCCGCGAGCAGATCCGCTCCGGCGTCCCCCGCGCCCGCGGCGCTGGCCGCCAAGGTCCGCACCCTCGCCCCGACGATGACCCGCTCCATGCAGCGCGTCGCGGAGGCCGTCGCGAGCGACCCCGCCGGCTGCGCCGCCCTCACCGTCACCGGCCTCGCCGAGCGCACCGGCACCAGCGAAGCCACCGTCGTCCGCACCTCCCGGCTGCTCGGCTATCCGGGCTATCGCGATCTACGCCTGGCGCTGGCCGCGCTCGCGGCGCAGCAGGCGGCCGGCAGCGCGCCCGCGGTGACCGCGGACATAGCGGTCGACGACTCCCTCATCGACGTCGTCGCCAAGCTCGCGCAGGAAGAGCGGCAGTGCCTGGCCGACACCGCCGCCGCGCTGGACGTCACCCAGCTCGAAGCGGCCGTCGGCGCCCTCGCCGCGGCCCGCCGGATCGACGTGTACGGAATAGGGGCCTCCAACCTCGTCGCCCAGGATCTGGTGCAGAAGCTGCTGCGTATCGGCCTGATCGCGCATGCCCACTCGGACCCGCACCTCGCCGTGACCAACGCCGTGCAGATGCGGGCCCGCGACGTCGCCATCGCGATCAGCCACTCCGGCCGGACCACCGACGTCATAGAGCCCCTGCGGGTGGCCTTCGACCACGGCGCGACGACCATCGCCATCACCGGCCGCCCGGACGGCGAGATCGCCGCGTACGCCGACCACATCCTGACGACGTCCACGGCCCGCGAGAGCGAGCTGCGCCCCGCCGCGATGTCCTCCCGGACCAGTCAACTCCTGGTGGTCGACTGCCTCTTCATAGGCGTGGCACAGCGCACGTACGAGACCGCCGCCCCGGCGCTCTCCGCCTCCTACGAGGCGCTGGCCCACCGCCACTCCCCTCGCACCGGCCACTGACCGCGCCGCGGGCACCGGCCGCCGCCCCTCCGCCACCCCCGCCTGCCCGAAGAGAGCCGCCAGCCATGACCAGCCCAGCTGCCCACGACCCCAACTACGCCGCTCTCCGGACGCAGTTGGATGCCCTCACCACGGAAGCCTTCCGGCCCGACCTCGCGGAGATCGACCGGCGCTCCACCCTGGAGATCGCCCGCACGATGAACGGCGAGGACGCCACCGTCCCCGCCGCGGTCGCCGCCCGCCTGCCCGAGATCGCCGCCGCCATCGATGCCACCGCGGCCCGTATGGCCCGCGGGGGGCGGCTGATCTACGCCGGTGCCGGTACGGCGGGCCGCCTCGGCGTGCTGGACGCGAGCGAATGCCCGCCGACGTTCAACACCGACCCCTCCGAGGTCCTCGGCCTCATCGCGGGCGGCCCCACGGCGATGGTCTCGGCCGTCGAGGGTGCCGAGGACAGCAAGGAGCTGGCGGTCGAGGACCTGACCGCGATCGCCGTCGCCGACCGCGACACCGTCGTCGGCATCTCCGCGTCCGGCCGTACGCCGTACGCCATCGGTGCCGTCGAGCACGCCCGCGCGATCGGGGCGCTGACCGTCGGCCTTTCCTGCAACCCCGATTCCGCTCTCGCCGCAGCCGCGGAGCACGGCATCGAGATCGTCGTGGGACCCGAGCTGCTGACGGGCTCCACCCGCCTCAAGGCGGGCACGGCCCAGAAGCTCGTCCTCAACATGCTCTCGACCATCACCATGATTCGGCTGGGCAAGACCTACGGGAATCTGATGGTCGACGTCCGCGCCTCCAACGAGAAGCTGCGGGCCCGTTCGCGCCGCATCGTCGCGCTCGCGACGGGCGCCACCGACCTGGAGATCGAGGCCGCTCTCGCGGAGACGGACGGTGAGGTGAAGAACGCCATCCTCGTTCTTCTCGGCGGTGTCGACGGCCGCCGGGCCGCCGGCCTTCTGCGCTCCTCCCGCGGCCACCTGCGCGCCGCCCTCCAGTCCGCCCACCCGGGCAACTGAAGCCACCCACAAATCTGCTGACGCTACGTCATACACAGCAAGGCGCCGCACATGACCGAAGACAAGAACCGCGCCACCGCCGCCGCGATCCTCCCCCTCGTCGGCGGCGCCCGGAACATCACCTCCATCGCCCACTGCATGACCCGCCTCCGCCTGGGCATCCGGGACCGCTCCCTGGTCCAGGACGAGGCCCTGAAGGCGCTCCCGGCCGTACTGGGCGTGGTGGAGGACGACACCTACCAGATCGTGCTGGGTCCCGGCACGGTCGCCCGGGTCACCCCGGAGCTGGAGCGCCTCGCGGCCGACGACAGCACTCCCACCCCGCAACCGGAATCACCGACCGCACCACACCCCGGAGCGCACACCGGCCCGGAGGACACCCCGCAACCCGCGCCCGGACCCACCCCGACCGCCCTCAACCCCACCGCCGCCGATCTGGCCGCGCAAGGCGCCGTCCTCAAGGCCCGTCAGAAGGCGCGCAACGCTACGCCCGTCAAGCTCTTCCTCCGCCGTATCGCCGACATCTTCGTCCCGCTCATCCCCGCCCTGATCGGCTGCGGCATCATCGCGGGGGTCAACGGCCTGCTGACGAACGCGGGTTGGCTCCCCGTCCTCGTCCCGGCCCTCACCGCCATCGCCTCCGGCTTCATGTCGCTGATCGCGGTCTTCGTCGGCTATAACACCGCGAAGGAGTTCGGCGGTACGCCCGTCCTGGGCGGCGCGGTCGCCGCGGTCATCGTCTTCCCGGGCGTCGCCAACATCACCGCGTTCGGCCAGAAGCTCTCCCCCGGCCAGGGCGGTGTCCTCGGCGCCCTCGCCGCCGCGCTCCTCGCCGCCCAGTTGGAGAAGCAGCTCCGCAGACGCATCCCGGAGGCCCTGGACGTCCTCCTCACCCCCACCCTCACCGTCCTCCTCACCGGCCTGGTCACCGTCTTCGGCCTGATGTACGCCGCGGGCGAAGTGGCCACGGCCATCGGGGCGTTCGCCACCTGGCTGCTCGCCCACGGCGGCGCCGTCGCCGGTTTCCTCCTCGGCGGCCTCTTCCTCCCCCTGGTCATGCTGGGCCTGCATCAAGCCCTCATCCCCATCCACACCACCCTCATCCAACAACAGGGCTACACGGTCCTGCTGCCGATCCTCGCCATGGCCGGCGCGGGCCAGGTGGGCGCCGCCCTCGCCGTCTACGTCCGCCTCCCCCGCAACCGCTCGATCCGTACGACCATCAAGTCCGCCCTCCCCGCCGGCTTCCTGGGCGTCGGCGAGCCCCTGATCTACGGCGTCTCGCTGCCGCTGGGCCGCCCGTTCATCACCGCCTGCATCGGCGGCGCGTTCGGCGGCGGCACCGTCGGCCTCTTCAACCAACTCGGCGACGCCGTCGGCTCCACCGCCATCGGCCCGTCCGGCTGGGCCCTGTTCCCCCTGGTCAGGGGCAACCACCCGCTCGGCACCACGGTCGCCGTCTACGCCCTCGGCCTCGCCATCGGCTATGTGGTCGGCTTCGTCGCCACGTATCTCTTCGGCTTCAGCAGACAGATGCGTACGGACCTGAACGCCACCCCGCAGCCCATGGACCCCGCGCCGACAGCCGGGGAAGCCGGCACGGCGGCGCCACCTGTCCCCCATCGGGGCAGTTTGACCGACGCCCGCGCGCCGCTCCAGGACGCCGGGTAGCACCGCCACGAAGCCCAACCATCCACCGAACGAGGGGAGTTACGCACTCGCCACGTCACGGGATCCGGCCGCTCCGCCAGTTCAGGTCCCGCAGCCTGGCCGCGAGCACGGCGCACCGCGGAGCTGCCCGCAGCAGACCGGGCGGGCAGTTCCACTCCGCGCCGCCGCCGGGCGGCCGGAGCTGCACGAACGGCCCCCCGGTGGCCGCTCACCCGCCCGATCCGCCCGTCACGCCCGTCCATCGCATAGCTGCCGACCGCCGGAATCACCGCCGCCGTCCCTCCGGGCCGTGCCCGTCGCGCACGTCGTGCCCGTAGGCGGCACCCTTCGCGTACTCCGCGAGGACCTCGGCCAACCGCCGTGCGGTCTCCACGTTGCACCGTCCCAGTTCCACCAGCGGCGCCATGAACGTACTGGCCGCCGAGACCGGATCCACGCACAGCGAGGGCAGGGTCACCCCCACCGCCCGCAGCGCGCCGTCCAGTTCCGCCGTGGCCTGCTCGGCCGCCTGCTCCCTCTCACTCGCCGTGAGCACTTCCACCATCACCTTCCGCACTGTGCGTTCTTCGTTATGCACACAGCGTGGCGGCAACCGGTCTAGCCTGGACAGAGGCGCAGACCCAACAACCGTTCCGTTCCACCAGGGAGTTGCTGCGATGCCCGGACCGAAACCCCTCGACCCCTCCTCATCACCCCGCGCAATGCTCGGCGCCGAACTGCGCCACCAGCGCGAGAAGGCCGAACTCACACAGGAGGAGCTGGGCAACCGCCTTTTCGTCAGCGCCTCCTTCATCGGCCAGCTGGAGGCGGGCACGCGGCGCATGCACGTCGACATCGCCCAGCAGATAGACCAGATCCTGGGCACGGACGGGTACTTCGAGCGCAACTGCACAGCGGCGACGAAGTCGAAGTACCCGGACCACTTCGCGGAGGCTGCGGAGGCGGAGGCGATTGCGACAACGATCAGGGAGTACGAGCCGCTGCTGATCCCGGGATTGCTTCAGACTCCGGCGTATGCGCGGGTCGTTTTCCGTGCTTACCAGCCGACGGCGACAGGAGACGTCATCGACGAACTGGTCGCGAACCGAATGGACCGAACGCGGCTCCTCGACAGCCCAACAACTCCGTTCGTTTGGTGCATCTTGGACGAGGCGGCGCTGCGCCGAGCAGTCGGCGGCCCCAGGGTGATGACTGAGCAACTGGGCCAGGTCGCAGACTTGTTCCGGCGTCACCGGGCGATCGTTCAGGTACTGCCGTTCAGGGCCGGGGCACATGCAGCCCTTGAGGGCTCTCTCAAGCTGATGGCCTTCGAAGATGCGCCCCCGCTGGCTTACCTCCAGGGTCTTGGCACCGGACTGCTGCACGACGATCCAGCCACAGTCGCTCACTACCAACTCGCCTACGATTTCCTTGGGGCCAACGCATTGTCACCGAAAGAATCCTTGGCCCTGATTGAATCGGTGGCGGAGGATTACGCCCATGAAGAGCATCCCTGAGTACGACCTGAGCACCGCCACCTGGCACAAATCCAGCTACAGCGGCGGCAGCGGCGGCAACTGCCTCGAAGTCGCCACATGGCGTAAGTCGTCGTACAGCGGCGGTGAGGGCGGCAACTGCCTCGAAGTCTCCGACGATCACCCCGGCATCGTTCCGGTTCGCGACTCCAAGGTTCCGCAGGGCCCGGGGCTCGTGTTCCGGACGGCGGTGTGGACGGCGTTCCTCGCGGGCGTCAAGGAGAGGGAAGCGGGCAGCGATCGCCGGCCGTAGCCGTCCGTTCCGCATGCGGTAAAGGGGCTCGTGCTGCGCCGCTCGGGCGCGTCACGAGCCCCTGTCACGTCGTAGTCACGCCGTAGTTCACGTCGTGACTACGATGTCCGGCACTCACTCCACGTGTCCGCAGTTGCTGCACACCCACTGCGACTCGTCGGTGGGATTGCCGTTCTCGTCGGTTTCCACGGTCTTGTACATCGTGCTGTGGCACTTGCCGCATCCGCGCGTCTCGATCATTTGCCCCATACCGACCTCCCGGATGCGTTCTACCCGGAGTCGGACTCGGTTTCACGCAGAGCGATGGCATGGTCAAGCATTTCGACCGCCTTGAGGCGCGCCGCTTCGCGGGCCTCTATCTCCTCCGCGCTGTCGCCGGTGGCGGCGACCCTCGGGCATCGAGGGCAGGACCAGCGGTCCACCCAGCCGGGAGAGGGGGACTTCATCGCCACCTTGCAGTGCGGGCAGAGCATCGTCACTCCCTCGACATGACCGCAGAACGCGCAGACCCAGACGGGCCCCTCGCTGTCCCGCTGCTGCCACATGGTCCGGCGGCAGCGCGGGCAACCGGTCGTGCCGATGCCCAGCGGGCCCATGATGGGCGGCTCCGGGGTTGCGTCGGCGTAGTCCACGATCTGCTTGCGCAGCCGGTCGTCCGTCGTGTTGGCCATGCGCAGCAGGCGGACGGTACGGGAGCGAACCTCTTCGACAAACTCGGTCATCGCCGCAGCAGCGTACGCGAATCGCCCATGCCCCGGGGCTCAAGCCTCGCGATCCGAGCCCTCTTTCCAAGGAACGGGCGGATGGCTGGAAACCCACCCACCCGCCCCCGCGCGGCAACTCCCGCGCATACCAGGAGGGATGACGTTCCGTAGCGGGTTTGCCACGCGACGTATCGTCGGTTTAGCGTGCGCAGCAAGAAATCAACCCCGGCAGGTGCTAGCAACACCGGCCGGGGTCTCAGCAACAGGATCGAAACCAGCGATCCTGCGGCTCACCAACAAGATCGAATAGAGCGATCCCATGGCGTACGAAGACTTTAGCTCTCCTCGGCACCTCTCCGCACACCCGCACCCCCTCGCGAAGCCGGGTTTCGGCAAACGCAGCGCACCCGGCCAACGTCCGGCCCGCCCCTGCGACTTCGCGCATCTGCCCCGACGTGAGGCGTCGGTCGCCGCGTACCTCGACCGGCTGCCCGAAGGGGCGGACATCTCCGTGAAGACGCTGGCCAAGGTGCTGGCGGACTACGGCCAGTGCGCGCTGCGGACCGTACGGCGGCGGCTGTCCGAGGCGGGTCATCTGCGCCAGTTCACCGAGCACCTGATGAGTGACGACGGCAGTCAGCAATGGGTGACGCGGACGTACTTCTCGCGGACGCCGCGGGATGACGCCTGGTGGGCGGCGTTACGGGCCGGGAACGTTCCGACTGCCGGGGCGCCGTCGGACGAGCGGCCTCGCACGCAGCCCCGGCCCCACGAGGAGCCCGCGGACGCCCCCGAGGACGAACCCCCGGCCGCGGCGCGTCCGCCGCGCCCCCACAGCCGGGCGTACGCGCTGCTGGCCGCGCTCGGCCGGGCGGAACCGCGGATGACGCTCTCGGCGGCGGACTGCACGGCCCTGGAGGCGTACGCCGAGGAGTGGTTGGCGCGGGGCGCGTCGCCGGAACAGGTACTGGCCGCGCTCACGACGGGGTTGCCGCAGCCGATCCACCACCCGGGGCGACTCGCGCACCGCAGGCTCGTCGACAAGTTGCCGCCGGTCACGGCCGAAGCCGCCCGGGAGCGGCCCCTCGACCCCGGCAGCGGTCCCGGCGCCGGCAGCGGCCTCGGTCCCGGCGGCGGACTCAGCCGCCTCGGTCCGCCCGACGCTCTCGATCCGCTCACGCCCCTCCGGATGATGGAGTGCACGGTCTGCGGTGTTCCCGGACGCCCGGGCGCGCTCCCCGGAGGAATCTGCGGCGCCTGCCGGGGCGAGGCGCCACCGGACCGTGGCCCGGCCCGTACCCCACCCGCCCAAGTCCGCGCCCACGTCCAGCACTTGCGCGCCATCCGCCGCGTGTCGGCGCCCTCCGGGCCGCAGGTCGGCACGCGGAGCAGGGCATAGCCCTGGCCGGGACACAGCCCGACACAGCCCGACATAGGCCGCGGTGCGGCCGGTCCGTCCGGTCCGGCCGGACCGGTCAGTGCCGTCGCACCGTTCCGCGCGTGGGTGCGAGGAGCGTTCGGCCGCTTCTCCGGGCCGCCCTGGCCAGTTCGGCCGACAGCAGCACGAACCACACCCCCACCAGGGTGAGGTGCGCGCGCTGGGGGACACCGTGCCAGCCGGGGTGGCCGAGGAGCGGGCCGACCGTCAGGACGGCGGCGGGCAGCGCGAGCGCGAGGACGCGGGTGCCCCAGCGGCGGATCAGCGGCAGGCGGCGGCGGTCGCGGCTGGCGGCGCGGCTGAGCAGCACCATCGAGGCGAACAGGAAGAAGTGGGCGAAGGCGCTGGTGGCGGTGTGCCAAGGGTGGACGGCCTCGCAGCCGGGCTCCGCGGAGGGTGCGCAGGCCATGGGGAGGAGGACGTCCGCCAGGGAGGACAGGCCCTGGCCGACCATGGCCAGCCAGCCGAGGCGTGCCCAGCGGCCGGGCACCGCGCGGCGGGCGAGCAGTGAGCCGGTGACGACCAGCACGGCGCAGAAGCTCTCCAGTCCGCCGAAGAGCCAGCGGAACGGCTGGTCGGCGGCATAGAGCTCGCTGACATACGAGTGCCGTGGATCGAGGCCGGTGGGCAGCAGGAACTCCAGCAGCCACCAGTTATAGAGCAGCGCGGCAACGGCGAACATGACCGCCGCGCACGCCTCCCGGCCGGCCAGGGGGGCGAGCTGGTCCAGGTGCGGCTCGTACGGTGCGCGGGCACTGGTCCTCGTGGCGTTCGGCACGTGCGGGTCCTGTTCCAGTGGGGGCGGGCTGACAAGGCGAGGTTCCCTCCCGCAATGCCCGCTACGTTGGCGGGCCGGTCGTTGCGCGCCCTGCCATCACTCGACAGGCCGAACCCGTCCCCTGATCGCGCGATCCAGCCAATTCCGGCACCGCGTCGGTGTGTCCGTCAGCGAGGCCGGCGATCGTCCGCTGACCGCAATCAGCCCGATCCTGACCGCATGAACACCCATTCACGGGTGCAACCCTCCATCGCCGCTCTACCGGCGGTCCCGCTTCCGTGCAGCCGTGATCGTGACTGTCCACATCCAGCCCGGTGTGGACAGTGACCGTCGCGCTGTCATCGCCTCGCCGGAACGGAACCGCGCCGGCGGTGAACCCGCGGAGGCAACTGGCATGGCTCGGACACCCCACACGCTCGGCAGGTTTGTCCGCGCTGGGCGCGCTGGGCAGGGTGTGATCGGACGTGTTCGCGGGCGTTCGGATCCGACGGAAGCCGTGCCCAGAGGGGCGGGGTGAACGGCTCTGGACGGCCGCGTACGGCGATGAACGAAACGGGAACCGGAGACGGGAACCGGAGAGGCGGGCGGGACCTGCTCCAGAAAGCCGAGCGCGCCGTCCGGTCGGTCCGAGTGCTTCAGCTGGGCGGTCCGAGCGTTCTTGGCCGGCCGCGGGCCCCACGGCTCGGCATGCCTTGCCGAGCGCGCCGTACGGACTTCCTCAGCCCTTCCTGCCGGCCGCCCCATGCGACCTGCCCAGCTCCGCCGCAGGAGTCCTATCGTGGAGATACACCAGTGGCGACGTCGAGGCGGGAAAGGACGTGGCGGAAAAGGACGTGGCGGAACCGGAGATCGACTACGCGGCCGTGTTCCAGGCCCTTCCCGGCGCGGTGGCACTGCTGACCCCGCAGCTGATCTACGCGGACGCCAACGAGGGGTTCCTGCGCACCTTGGGCCGCACCCGCGAGCAGGTCATCGGCAGCTACCTGCCCGACGACTTCCGCGACAACCCGGACGCCCCTGCCGCGGCCGTCACGCCCAACGTTCAGGCGTCACTGCTCCGGGTGGCGGCAACCGGTGAGCGCGACATCATGGCGGTGCAGCGCGCCGACCTGGAGGACCCTGAACGGCCCGGGGTACGAAACGAGCGGTACTGGACCTGGATCAACACTCCCGTCTTCGGTCCGGACGGGCGGGTGGCGCTGCTGCTGCACCGGGTGGAGGAGGTCACCGAACTCATCCGCGCCCGCGAAGTCGCGCTGAGCCTGCAAGAGGCCATGCTGCCCGCTTCCCGCCCGGTCGGGCGCCACCAGGCGGCCGTACGCTACCGGCCCGCCGTCGACACGCTGCACGTGTGCGGCGACTGGTACGACCTGGTCGACCTGCCCGGCGACCGCATCGCGATCGCGGTCGGCGACGTCGTCGGCCACGGCCTGCCCGCGGCCAAAGTCATGGGACAACTGCGCAGCGCACTCAGCGCCGCCTGCCGCGCCGTCGACGGTCCCGACAGGGCCCTGGAAGTCCTCGGGCTGTACGCCCGTTCCCTCGCCGGCGCCGAGAACACCACAGTGGCCACGACGTTCATCGACTGGGACACCCACACCGTCACTTACAGCAGCGCCGGCCACCCGCCACCCGCCCTCCTGCAGCGGGACGGCACCGTGGAGTTCCTGGACCAGGCCACCGACCCCCCACTCGGCGCTCGCCCTGAACACGCCCCCCGGCCCCAGGCAACCGTGCCCTTCGCCGAGGGCGACGTCCTCGCGCTGTACACCGACGGCCTGGTCGAACGCCGCCGCGAAGACATCGACACCGGCCTCGCGCGGCTCGCCGATTCCCTGGCTCGCCACCAGGCAGCCGCCCCCGAAACCCTCGCCGACGCCCTGCTGACCGACCTGCTGCCGCCCGGCGGAGTCACCGACGACACCGCCCTGGTCATCGAGCGCCTATGACCCGGCCTGCCGCCTCCGCGGCAGCGCGCTCCGTTCGGACCACATCGGCGCCCGAGCACGGGATTGGCCAACGGGAGCGCTGATTGGCTTCCCAAGATGGGAGAAGTCACGCCTCGGGGGCCTGTGTTGGGCGTGCCCTGGACAGCGTGCGGTGGACAGCGTGCGGCTGAAATCAGCGTTGATCAGTCGGCCGGGTAGGAAGCCGGAGTGCGCGTCGGCGCGGCGGTCGTCCGCGCGGCCGTCACCGGATCGCCGGGTCGTCACCGGATCGCCGGCCGTCGCCGCCCCGGCCCCTGGCTCCTGGCTCCTGGCTCCTCGACCGCCTGCGGTAACCCGGCCGGGCTGCCGTGACCCCGACCCGCCGACCGCCATGTCGCCGTGCCCGCCCGGGAGTTCCGGGTAGCCACGGCGGACGGAACACACAGAGGCACGCCGACGGAACGCACGCGGGAACGGCAGGACGGGATGCGGGGAGGGGGAAACGCCGCCGGGGCGGTACCCCCTGGGAGAGGAGGTACCGCCCCGGCGAACGAGCGGACGGTGATCAACCGAAGTCGATCAGAAGTCCATGTCACCGCCCGGCATGCCGCCCGGAGCGGCCGCGGCGGCCTTCTCCGGCTTGTCGGCGATGACGGCCTCGGTGGTGAGGAACAGCGCGGCGATCGACGCGGCGTTCTGCAGCGCGGAGCGCGTCACCTTGGCCGGGTCGATGATGCCCTCGGCGATCATGTCGACGTAGTCGCCGGTCGCGGCGTTCAGGCCGTGACCCGGGGTCAGGTTGCGCACCTTCTCCACGATGACGCCACCCTCAAGGCCGGCGTTCACGGAGATCTGCTTGAGCGGGGCCTCCAGGGCCAGCTTCACGGCGGCGGCACCGGTGGCCTCGTCGCCGTCCAGCTCCAGCTTCTCGAAGACCGAGGAAGCCTGCAGCAGGGCCACGCCACCGCCGGCGACGATGCCCTCCTCGACGGCCGCCTTCGCGTTGCGAACGGCGTCCTCGATGCGGTGCTTGCGCTCCTTGAGCTCGACCTCGGTCGCGGCACCGGCCTTGATGACGGCCACGCCGCCGGCCAGCTTCGCGAGGCGCTCCTGGAGCTTCTCGCGGTCGTAGTCCGAGTCGCTGTTCTCGATCTCGGCGCGGATCTGGTTGACCCGGCCCTGGACCTGCTCGCTGTCGCCGGCACCGTCGACGATGGTGGTCTCGTCCTTGGTGATGACGACCTTGCGGGCGCGGCCGAGCAGGTCGAGACCGGCGTTCTCCAGCTTGAGGCCGACCTCCTCGGAGATGACGGTGCCACCGGTGAGGATGGCGATGTCGCCGAGCATGGCCTTGCGGCGGTCACCGAAGCCCGGGGCCTTGACGGCGACGGACTTGAAGGTGCCACGGATCTTGTTGACGACCAGGGTCGACAGGGCCTCGCCCTCGACGTCCTCGGCGATGATCAGCAGCGGCTTGCCGGACTGCATGACCTTCTCCAGGAGCGGCAGCAGGTCCTTCACGCTGCCGATCTTGGAGTTGACGATGAGGATGTAGGGGTCCTCAAGCGCCGCCTCCATGCGCTCCATGTCGGTCGCGAAGTACGCCGAGATGTAGCCCTTGTCGAAGCGCATACCCTCGGTGAGCTCCAGCTCCAGACCGAAGGTCTGGGACTCCTCGACGGTGATGACGCCTTCCTTGCCGACCTTGTCCATGGCCTCGGCGATCAGCTCGCCGATCTGCGGGTCGGCGGCGGAGATGGACGCGGTGGAGGCGATCTGCTCCTTGGTCTCGATCTCCTTGGCCTGGTCGAGCAGCGCACCGGAGACGGCCTCGACGGCCTTCTCGATGCCGCGCTTCAGGGCCATCGGGTTGGCGCCGGCGGCGACGTTGCGCAGGCCCTCGCGGACCAGCGCCTGGGCGAGGACGGTCGCGGTCGTCGTGCCGTCACCGGCGACGTCGTCCGTCTTCTTCGCGACCTCCTTGACCAGCTCGGCGCCGATCTTCTCGTACGGGTCCTCCAGCTCGATCTCCTTGGCGATGGAGACACCATCGTTGGTGATCGTGGGGGCGCCCCACTTCTTCTCAAGGACGACGTTGCGGCCCTTGGGGCCGAGGGTGACCTTGACGGCGTCGGCGAGCTGGTTCATACCGCGCTCAAGGCCGCGCCGCGCCTCCTCGTCGAACGCGATGATCTTGGCCATGTGAAGTGGTCCTCCCGGACTGGGGTGGAGAAAGCTCGGACCGCGCTGGCGCCCGCGACGGACGGCCTGCATGCCTTGTGGTTCCTTGCCCCACCCGGCCTGCGGGCCTCACCGACCCGGTCCATATTCAGCACTCTCACGGGGAGAGTGCTAACGCAATGATTAGCACTCGACCCTGTCGAGTGCAAGCGCCCACCGTCCCGTCCACACTCCCGAGCCCGCCCCGTGCGCCCGCCCCGCCCCGGCCGCGCGCCGTGCGCCGCCCCGGACCCGCGCGCCGGGGCCCGCCGCGCGCCGGTCGGTACATCCGCGCCCTGGCGGGCAGCGGCCGCGAGGCAGCAAAAGGGCAGCAGGAAGGCCCGCACCCCATGGGTAGGGTGCGGGCCTTCCCGACGCGCAGTCGGTCGCCGCCTCAGGCGCTGACCCGAACCATGTCCGCCTGCGGCCCCTTCTGGCCCTGCGAGATCTCGAATTCGACCCGCTGACCCTCCTCAAGGGTGCGGTAACCGTCCATCTGGATCGCGCTGTAGTGGACGAATACATCCGCACCACCGTCGACCGCGATGAAGCCGTACCCCTTCTCCGCGTTGAACCACTTGACGGTGCCCTGAGCCATGCCTAACTCCCCTATTACTGGCCCTTGCACAGGACCGCACTCCGCGGACCCGGGTCAGACCTCACCCCGCGAATGGGGGTGTGCGCCGGAACGCGTCGACCGCCGCTGAATGTATCTGGACCGATGCCCAGCGCAACAGGTCAATCGGACGAGAATTCCGGCGGCAGGGAATCGGCAATATGACCGGAAGTCACAATTTTCCGGTGCAATTCGGGCCGGGAATAAGCCACGTAAGCGACAAAGACCGCGCACAGTTTGGGCACAACTCACCGCGGTCTCATATGCGTTCGGCACGCGCGCGGAGATAGGCCGAGGGGGATCGCCCCAATGGTATCCCCTTTCACAACGCGGAATTGCCCCGTCCGTTTATGCCGGACGGGGCAATTTCGGTCAAGCAACGCAAGAGTTGGCGCAAATTAGGCGCCAAATGCGGCAGATCGCTCAGCAGCCTCCGGCGACCGCGGGAATGATCGAAACGCCCGCACCGTCCGGGGTGGGGGTCTGAAGGCCCTGCTCGAAGCGGACGTCGTCGTCATTGACGTAGACGTTCACGAACCGGCGGAGCTTGCCCGCGTCGTCCAGCACACGGGCCGCGATGCCCTGGTGGTTCTTCTCCAGGTCGGCGATCACCTCGGAGAGGGTCGCGCCCTTGGCGGCCACCTCGGCCGCGCCGCCGGTGTACGTACGGAGGATGGTGGGGATGCGGACCTTGACGCTCATGGTTCTGCCTTCCAGCGGGTGCGGGGTAGGACTGTGGAGGCTGCCCGGCGGCAGCGTAGGGGCGAAAGCGGCTCAGCCGGCCAGGCCGGCCGTGCGGAACGCGTCCAGGTCGGGGCGGATGGTGGCCGTGGGACCGGCGGCGACGGCGTCGAGGGTCTTCAGGCCGTCACCGGTGTTCAGCACGACCGTGGTCAGCGACGGGTCGAGCACACCGCTCTCGATCAGCTTCCTGGTCACGCCGACGGTCACCCCGCCCGCGGTCTCCGCGAAGATCCCCTCCGTACGGGCCAGCAGCCTGATCGCGTCCACGATCTGCTCGTCGTCGACGTCCTCGACCGCACCGCCCGTGCGGCGCGCGATGTCGAGCACGTACGGACCGTCGGCCGGGTTGCCGATCGCCAGCGACTTGGCGATGGTGTTCGGCTTCTGCGGCCGTACGACGTCGTGCCCGGCCTTGAAGGCGGCCGACACCGGCGAGCAGCCCTCGGCCTGCGCACCGAAGATCTTGTACGGCCGGTCCTCGACGAGGCCAAGGGCGATCAGCTCCTTGAGCCCCTTGTCGATCTTGGTGAGCTGGGAGCCGGAGGCGATCGGGATGACGATCTGGTCCGGCAGCCGCCAGCCCAGCTGCTCGCAGATCTCGTACGCCAGCGTCTTGGAGCCCTCGCCGTAGTAGGGGCGGAGGTTGACGTTGACGAAGCCCCAGCCCTCGCCCAGCGGGTCGCCGATGAGTTCCGAGCAGAAGCGGTTGACGTCGTCGTAGTTGCCCTCGATGCCGACCAGGTCGCCGCCGTAGACCGCGGCCATCACGACCTTGCCGGCCTCCAGGTCGTGCGGGATGAAGACGCAGGACTTGAAGCCCGCGCGGCGCGCGGCGGCGCCGACCGCACCGGCCAGGTTGCCGGTCGAGGAGCAGGACAGGGTGGTGAAGCCGAAGGCGCGGGCGGCCTCGACGGCGATCGCGACGACCCGGTCCTTGAAGGAGTGGGTCGGGTTGCCGGAGTCGTCCTTCACGTACAGGCCGCCGGTGACGCCCAGTTCGGCGGCGAGCCGGTCGGCCTTGACGAGCTTGGTGAAGCCGGGGTTGAGGTTCGGCTTGTCGGCCACGTCCGCGGGGACGGGGAGCAGCGGGGCGTAGCGCCAGATGTTGTCGGGGCCGGCCTCGATCCGCTTCTTCAGGCTCTCGGGGTCGCCGGTCGGCAGCTCGTAGGCGACTTCGAGCGGGCCGAAACATTCCTGGCACGCGAAGATCGGGCCGAGGTCGAAGCGCTGCCCGCACTCGCGGCAGGAGAGCGCGACGGCGGGGCCCAGAGCGACAGACGGAGTGGATTCGGTGACGTGCACAGCCATGGAGGCGAGGCCCTTTCTCCTCATCTTCCTCACGACGCATCTCGCCGTGAGACGGATTTGGCACCTTCCCTAGCCGGGAGCCTCGCGCGCAGTGCGTGCTGCGGCGGAGACCGACTGGAGGGTTGCCGGGGCTTCAACGGGCCGTATCCCTCTGCCCCTCTGGATGAGCGGTATGGCGCTGGGCGGACCCAGGCGTTTGTGGCGCGGCGACCCCGACATGCGAGGGCGATCCGCGTTGTTCAAGACTGTAACCGAAGGCGCTGACGGTTGAGATAGTCGTCCGAACCGCGAGATGGATCACAGCGGTCGCCCCCGGGGCGCCCATCGAGGAGTGTCGTAGACGTGCTGGAAGAGGTGGAGCGCTGGCTCGGCAGCCGCTCCTGGTCCGCCGCGGACCGGCCGCTGGAGCAGCTGTTGGAGGCGAAGCGCCAGACGGGCCGGACGGTGAGCGTGGTGCTGCCCGCGCTCGATGAGGAGGCCACGGTCGGCGCCATCGTCGCCACGATCCGGGCCGAGCTGATGACCGCCGACGTCCCGCTGGTCGACGAGCTGGTGGTGCTGGACTCGGGCTCCACCGACCGCACCGCCGAGGTCGCCGCCGAGGCCGGCGCCCGGGTCGTCCACCGGGACAGCGTGCTGCCCCGGATTCCGGCCGTGCCCGGCAAGGGCGAGGTCCTGTGGCGCTCCCTTCTGGTCACCACCGGCGACATCGTCTGCTTCGTGGACGCCGACCTGCGGGAGTTCTCCGCCGGCTTCGTGTCCGGGATCGTCGGCCCGCTGCTGACCGATCCGGAGATCCACTTCGTCAAGGCGATGTACGACCGGCCGCTGGAGACCGGGGCCGGGTCGGCGGCGGCCGGCCCGGGAGGGCGTCCCGGAGTCGAGCAGGGCGGGCGGGTGACCGAGCTGGTGGCCCGGCCGCTGCTGAATCTGCACTGGCCGCAGCTGGCCGGCTTCGTGCAGCCGCTGGGCGGCGAGTACGCGGCCCGCCGTTCGCTGCTGGAGCGGCTGCCCTTCCCCGTCGGGTACGGGGTCGAGCTGGGGCTGCTGGTGGACGCGCTGCACACCGTCGGGCTGGACGCGCTGGCGCAGGTGGACGTGGGGGTGCGCAAGCACCGCCACCAGGGCGGGCAGGCCCTCGGGCGGATGGCCGCGGCGATCTACCGGACCGCGCAACTCCGGCTGGCCCGGGGTCACTTGGTGCGCCCCCGGCTCACCCAGTTCGACCGCGGCGAGCACGGCTTCGTGCCGCGGACGACGGATGTGGACACCGAGGAGCGTCCGCCGATGGCCGAAATCCCCGAATACGCGGAACGGCGGGCGGCCTGAGGGGCGATCCGTACGTTTGCGCGGATCGGTCAGTGGTTAATGTCGCGACATGGTCTCCGAGCGCAGTGCGGTCCAGCCAGGTGCCGAGGTTCTCGTCGCGTCCAACCGTGGGCCGGTGTCGTACGCCCTGGGAGAGGACGGGGAGCTGACCGCGAGGCGGGGCAGCGGGGGGCTGGTGTCGGGGCTGTCGGCGATCGGCCCGGAGACGGACGCGGTGTGGGTGTGCTCGGCGCTGGGGGACGGTGACCGGGAGGCGGTGCGGCGGACCGGTGGGCTGCTGGATACCGCGGACACCGGTGGACAGCGCGTCCGGATGCTGGACATCGCGGCCGATGTGCACGCCGCCGCGTACAACGGCATCGCCAACTCCGTGCTGTGGTTCGTGCACCACATGCTGTACCAGACGCCCCTGGAGCCGGTGTTCGACGCGGACTTCCGCGGCCAGTGGGCGGCGTACGAGGCGTACAACGCGGCGTTCGCCACCGCGCTCGCGGACTGTGCGAGCCCGGGGGCGGCGGTGCTGGTGCAGGACTACCACCTGGCGCTGGTGCCGGGGATGCTGCGCGAGGTGCGGCCGGACGTCCGCATCGCGCACTTCTCGCACACGCCCTGGGCGCCGCCGGAGTACTTCGCGATGCTGCCCGACGACATCCAGCGGCAGCTGGTGCTGGGGATCCTCGGCGCGGACCGGGCGAACTTCCTGACCGGGCGGTGGGCCCGGGCGTTCACGGCCTGCTGCGAGCAGGCGCTGGGCGGGGACTGCACGGCGCACTGGCCGCGCCACGAGGCGCCCAGCGTCATCGCGATGCCGCCGGACCGCACGGCGCACCGGACCAGGATCGGGGTGCACGGCCTGGGCGCCGATGCGGAGTTCCTGCGGGAGCGGTCGCGGCAGGCCGATGTCGAGGAGCGGATGGCGGCGCTGCGGGAGCAGATCGGCGGGGCGGACCGGAAGACGATCGTCCGGGTCGACCGGACGGAGCTGTCCAAGAACATCGTGCGCGGACTGCTCGCGTACCGGCGGCTGCTGGCCGACCGCCCGGAGTGGCGGGAGCGGGTGGTGCACCTCGCGTTCGCCTACCCCTCGCGGCAGGACCTGCCCGTCTACCGCGACTACACCGCCCAGGTCGGCCGGCTCGCGGACGAGATCAACGCGGAGTTCGGGACGGCCGGCTGGCGGCCGGTCGTCCTGCATGTGAAGGACGACTTCGCGCGGTCGCTGGCGGCGTACCGGCTCGCGGACGTGGCGCTGGTCAATCCGATCCGGGACGGGATGAACCTCGTCGCGAAGGAGGTGCCGGTGGTGTCCGACGCGGGCTGTGCGCTGGTGCTGTCGCGGGAGGCGGGCGCCTGGGAGGAGCTGGGCGAGGACGCGCTGGGCGTCAATCCGTACGACGTCGGGGCGACCGCGGAGGCGCTGCACACGGCGCTGTCGATGCCCGCCCGGGAGCGGGCGGAGCGCAGTGCGCGGCTGGCCGCGGCGGCCACCGCGCTGCCGCCGGCGCGGTGGTTCCTGGAGCAGTTGCGGGCGCTGGCGGAGTGATCGGCGCCCGCGCGGGCGCGTCGGTGGTCGGTCCGCCTGCGCCTTGAAGGCGCGGACGGAGCCGCCCCGAGGTGCCCCGCCGGTAGATCGTTCGCGGGCCCGGCTAGCGTGGTGGTCCGTGACAGTGACAACGCTTGCGACCACGACGCTCGCGGCCGGTCTGCCGGAGCCGACCGCGGGGCGGCTGGCCGGCAGCTGGCAGCTCGACCCGTACGCGCTCGTGCTGGTGCTCGTGCTGGGCGGCCTGTACGGCTGGGGAGTCGTCCGGCTGGCGCGGCGCGGGGAGCGGTGGCCGGTGGCGCGGACGGTGGCGTTCGCGGGCCTGGGGCTCGGGGCGGTCGTGGTGGCGACCATGTCCGGGCTGGCGGTCTATGACCACGAGCTGTTCTGGCCGGCCGCGGTGCAGAACATCGTGCTCGATCTGATCGCGCCGCTCGGGCTGGCGCTCGGCGATCCGCTCTCGCTGGCGCTGCGGGCGCTGCCCGAGGACGGTCGTACGGCGCGGCGGCTGCGCGCGGCGCTCTCCGGGCGGGTGCTGCGGCTGCTGACGTTTCCGCTGGTGAGTACCGTTCTGGTGCTCTCCTCCGAGCTGGCGATCTACTTCACGCCGTACTTTTCGACGGCGCTGCGGCACGACCCGCTGCACGAGCTGATGTATCTGCAACTGATCGTCACCGGCAGCCTGTTCGTACTGCCGATGCTCACCCGGGAGGAGCTGCTGCCCTCGTGGTGCAGCCATCCGGTGCGGGCCCTGCTGGTGCTGGTGGACGGGCTGGTCGACGCGGTGCCCGGGATCGTGGTGATGACCAGCGGGACGCTGATCGCGGGCGGCTGGTACACGTCCCAGCACCGGCCGTGGGGCCCGAGTCCGGAGCAGGACCAGATGCTCGGCGGCGGGCTGATGCTGTCGATCGCGGAGCTGGTCGGACTGCCGTTCATGATCGCGGTGTTCGCGGAGTGGGTGCGGGCGGAGCGCGGCCGGACGGCGGCGCTGGACGCGCAGCTGGACCGGGAGCTGGCGGTGGTCGCCCCCGCGGCGGCCCCGACCCCGGCCGGGCGGGCATCCGAAGACACCGGCAACACCGGTAACTCCGGCAACACTGACAACACCGGCAGCACCGACACAGCGGGCGAACCGGCCGTACGGCGGGCGGAACCCGCCGTTCCGCAACCGGAGTTGACCCGGCCCTGGTGGGAGACCGACCAGGGCGCGGTGGGCGAGCGCTTCCGGCGGGGTCGCTAGCCCAGCCGGGCCCGGCGCCCCGCGGATGCTCCCCCACACTCCCACCGCGCGCCTGTGCGGGGCCGGAGTGGGGTAGTTCTTGTTCTATGTCAATCTCCGCACGATGGACCGCGGTTGCGGCCGTCACCGTCCTGGCGACCACGCTCGCCGGCTGTACGTCCGGCAAGAGCGGGTCCGACCCGAAGGGCGGCAGCTCCTCGAAGTCCGGGGCGCCGGGCTCCTCCGCCTCCGCCCCGTCCGGGCCGATACCCGTCGGCCCCGGGCCGCAGTCCGCGTACACGGTCCAGAAGCAGCCCGACCCCGGCACCTGTCACGTCCGCTACACCGCCGACAAGCAGCCGCTGCCCGACCCCAAGTGCACCCCCGGGGCGACCAACCCGAAGGTCACGCAGCAGACGCTCAAGGCCACCATCTGCTCCAGCGGCTACACCAAGGGCATCCGGCCGCCGGTGAGCATCACCAACCGGGAGAAGGCCGCCAACGCCAAGTCGTACGGCTACACCGGCCCGATGCACGACGCCGAGTACGACCACCTCATCAGCCTCCAGTTGGGCGGCGACCCCAACGACCCGCGCAACCTGTGGGTGGAGCCGCCGTCCCCGGGGCACAAGCCGGGCGCCGGGCCGAACAACCCCAAGGACGGGGTGGAGAACAAGCTCAAGACCGCCATCTGCTCCGGCAAGACCGACCTGGCCAAGGCGCAGCAGGCCATCGCGCACGACTGGACGACGGCGCTGTCCTCCCTGGGCATCAAGGAGTAGTCCCGGGCCCCGGGGAACGGTCCCGGGCCGCAGGGAGAGAGCGGCGCCCGGCAGCGGCCCGGGCCGGGTGTTCCGGCCCGGGCGGGCTCAGCCCCGGCTCTCGATGCGGTCCGCGAGGGCGCCGAGCAGCGCCACCACGCCCCGGGGGCCGTCGACGACCAGGTCGGCGCGCTCGGCCAGCTCGGTGACCTCGTTGCTGCCGCTGCACACCAGGACGCCGCCCGGCCCGTCGGAGCGCAGCTTCTCGATGGCGGCGAAGGCGGCGAGGTCGCCGAGGTCGTCGCCCGCGTAGAGGACGGCGGCGGCGTCGGTCTCCCGGACCCAGTCGGCGAGCGCCACGCCCTTGTCCATGCCCGGCGGGCGCAACTCCAGCACCAGCCGGCCCGGTTCGACGATCAGGCCGTGGCGCTCGGCCAGCTCGGTGAGCGGTCCGCGCAGCGTCTCGAAGGCGTGCTGCGGGTCGGCGGCGCGGCGGGTGTGGACGGCGACGGCCCGGCCGCCCTTGCGCTCGACGGCGGTCTCGACCCAGGTGCCGCGCCAGACGCCGGAACGGTCCAGTACGCCGGGGAGTTCGGCCTGTACGGCGGCGATGCCGGGGTGCGGGGCGGGGGCGTGCAGCGCACCGGTCGCGGCCTCCCAGCGCTCGGCGCCGTAGTGGCCGAGGACAGTGAGGTGGTCCAGGCCCGGCATGCCGTCGAAACCGCCGAGACGGACCGCCACGGCGGCCGGGCGGCCGGTGATGACGGCGACCGCGCGCAGGTGCGGGGCGAGCCGGGCGAGGGCCGCGGTGGCGCCGGGGTGGGCGCGGGCCTTCGCCGGGTCGGGGACGATGTCGGCGAGCGTGCCGTCGAAGTCGAGGGCGACGACGGCGCGTTCGGGATGCGCCAGCAGCGCGGCGAGGCCCTCGCGACCGGCGGCGGAATGCGGCGTGGGGACGGCGGGGGGCGTCGGGGCCGGGTCCGGCGTCGGTTCGGGGTGCGGCGCGGCGTTCGGGGTGCTGCCCATGGGGCGACCCTACCGGCGGGGCACGGGCGCACGCCGGGTGTACGGGCGCATCGGGGCGGCGGGCCGGGGCGCCGAGGGGGCGGCGCCGGGAGGGGCCAGCGGCGGTAGGGGTCAGCGGCGGGCGCGGCGGGCGTCCCGTACGCGGCGCAGCCGGTTGACGGTCACCGGGTCGTGTGCGAGCGCCCGGGGGTCGTCGAGCAGCGCGTTGAGGAGTTGGTAGTAGCGGGTCGGGGAGATGCCGAGCTGTTCGCGGATGGCGCGCTCCTTGGCGCCGGGGCCGGGCCAGGAACGGCGTTCCACGGCGAGCACCGCCTCGTCGCGGGAGGAGAGCCCGCGCTCCGCGCCCGCGCCGTCCGCGCCGTCGGTGCTGTCCGTGCTGTCCGTGCTGTCCGTGCTGTCCGTGCTGTCCGTGCTGTCCGTGCCTTCTGCGCCGTCTGCGCCGTCTGCGCCTTCCACGTGCTCCGCCCTCACATTCCCACGATAAGCCCACCGCCGGACGCCCTCGGGCGCCCGGTCCGGGGTCGCGGTGCCCGGCCCGGGGCCCCCGCGCCCGGACCGCGGCTCCATCGCCCGGCCCATGGCCTCGATTACCCGGCCCGTGGCCTCGTTTGCCCGGCCCATGGCCTCGGACCCGCCGGCCTCACTCGGTGGCGTTGTCGGCGGTGTCGGCGGTGTTCTGGATGTCGGTGAGCACCGCGGACGGATTGCCCTGCGGGCCGACGGCGGCGCCCATCCGGGCCTTGACGGTCTTGGAGACCAGCGGCCAGGAGATCTTGTTGGACGGGTAGAACTGGGCGGTGGGGAGCTGGGTGAGGAAGCCGTGCAGCTTGCTGAAGCGGTCGTCGGCGAGCATCGCCTGGGAGGCGGAGGTGGTGACCGGCAGCAGGTTGTAGTCCGCGGAGAACTTCAGGACGTTCTTCTCGCTGTAGACGAAGTCGAGGAACTTCCCGATCTGCGCGCGGTGGCCGTTCTGCTTGAACGCCATCATCCAGTCGGCGACGCCCATGGTGGCCTTGGCCTTGCCGTTGGTTCCGGGGAGTTCGACGGTGCCGTAGTCGATGCCGTTGGCCTCGGCCTGCTTCATGAGGGTGGGGTGGCCGTTGAGCATGCCGACCTGGCCGGCGGCGAAGCCCGCGAAGGCGTCCCCGCGGTTGAGCTTGGCGGGGTCGGTGCCGGTGAGGCCCTTGCCGACGAGGTCCTTCTGGAGCCACTCGAAGGTCTTGACGTTCTCGGCCGAATTGACGGTGTATTTACCGATGTTGTCGGTGTAGCCGCCGCCTCCGGCGAGCATCCACTCCAGCGTCTCGGCCTGGGTCTCCTCGGGGCCGAGGGGCAGCGCGAAGGGTATTTTCACGCCGTGCGCCTTGAGCGCCTGGGCGTCGCTGACGATGTCGTCCCAGTTCTGCGGCGGGTTGGCGATACCGGCCTGGGCAAAGAGCTTCTTGTTGTAGAAGAGCCGCCGGGTGCTGGCCCCGAAGGGCAGGCCGTACTGGAGCCGCTGGTACTCGCCGGCCTCCGCGAGGGAGGGCGCGAAGTCGGCCTGGACGGGGATGGAGAGAAGGTCGTCGGCGGTGTAGAGCTTGCCGTGGGCGGCGTAGTCGGCGTACGCGCCGATCTGGGCCATGTCGGGGGCCTTGCCGGAACGGACCAGGTCCTCGACCTTCTTGTCGACGTCGGTCCAGCTGTAGACGCTGACGTCGACCTTGATGCCGGGGTTCTTCTCCTCGAATTCCCGGACGAGCCCGTCCCAGTAGTGCTGGGAGCTGTTGGCCCTGCTGTCGCCGTAGTCCGCCGCGATCAGCTTGAGGGTGACATCGTTGCCGCCCGAACCGCTTCCGCAACCGGTAAGAGTCAGTGTGATGGTGGCGGCCAGTCCCGCCGCCGCCAGGCTCAAGTACCGCCGCTGCACCGCTGTTACCGCCCCTTTGTCCCGAAATTCCGTGTCTGCCGGGCCATTCCCACCGCCGTCTCGGGGGTCGCCCAAGATCGACGCAGAACAGCGAGTCTCCCCACTGTCCCTCACAAGGTCTACACCACTCGCCATTCCGTTTCCCTATCGCCCCGCCTCTTGCGCAGGTCAGGCGCCGTGTGGGATGGCGAAGAGGAAATGCTACCCGTGCGTACGACAGATCCGAATTCGGGCGCCGGCGCGACCGGGCCGGCGAGTGGACTAGACCTTTCATGGCGGATCGCGCGAAACTGTTCCCGTGAGACACGTCATCGCCCTTGATGTGGGCGGCACCGGAATGAAGGCCGCCCTCGCCGGGGCGGACGGCACCCTGCTCCACGAGGCGCGACGCCCCACCGGGCGCGAACGCGGCCCCGCCGACGTCGTCGAGACGATCCTCGGCTTCGCCGCCGAGCTGCGCGACCTCGGCCGGGCGCGCTTCGGCAGCACCGCCCTGGCCGCCGGCGTCGCCGTCCCCGGCATCGTCGACGAGGCCACGGGCATCGCCGTCTACGCCGCCAACCTCGGCTGGCGGGACGTGCCGATGCGCGACCTGCTGTCCCGGCGGCTCGGCGGGGTGCCGGTCGCCCTCGGCCACGACGTCCGCACCGGGGGCCTGGCCGAGGGCCGGATAGGAGCGGGCCGGGACACCGACCGGTTCCTGTTCGTCCCCCTGGGCACCGGTATCGCCGGCGCCATCGGGATCGGCGGCGGAATCGAGGCGGGCGCCCACGGGAGCGCCGGCGAGATCGGCCACATCGTCGTGCGGCCCGGCGGGCGCGCGTGCGGCTGTGGACAGCGCGGCTGCCTGGAGACGGTGGCCTCGGCCGCGGCGGTGGGCCGCGACTGGGCGGCGGTCTGCGGCGATCCGGCGGCCGGCGCCGCCGACTGCGCCAAAGCCGTGGAGTCCGGCGACCGGCGCGCCCGGGAGGTCTGGCAGCACGCGGTGGACGCCCTCGCCGACGGCCTGGTCATCGCGCTCACCCTGCTCGACCCGCGGACGCTGATCATCGGCGGCGGGCTCGCCGAGGCGGGCGACACGCTGTTCGCGCCTCTGCGGGAAGCGGTCCGACGGCGCGTTACGTTCCAGCGGCTCCCCTCGATCGTTCCGGCGGCCCTCGGGGACGCCGCCGGCTGCCTGGGCGCAGGACTGCTCGCCTGGGATCTACTCTCCACGGAGGTAACCGCCTGATGGCACAGCAACAGTCCGCGGGACGGACCTCGGCCCCCCGGCGCACCGTCCTGGCCGGCGCCCGCATCGCCCGGCCGTCCGGCGTCGTCGACGGCGGCCGGCTCACCGTCGAGGGCACCCGTATCGCCGGGGTCCACAGCCGCGACCCGGACCGGGTGCCGGCGTCCGGCGACGCAGATGCCGGGGCGGAGACGGTCGTCGAGCTGACCGGGCACCTGATCGTCCCCGGCTTCGTCGACCTGCACGTCCACGGCGGAGGCGGCGGCTCCTTCTCGTCCGCCGACCCCGAGGAGTGCCTGAAGGTCATCGGCACCCACCGCCGGCACGGCACCACCTCGATGCTCGCCTCCACCGTCACCGGCGAACTGGGCGACCTCGCCCGGCAGGCCGCGGTGCTGGCCGAGCTGGTCCAGCAGGGCGACCTGGCGGGCATCCACTTCGAGGGCCCGTTCATCTCCCCGCACCGCTGCGGCGCGCACCAGCCCGAGCTGCTGCGCGACCCGGACCCGGCCGACGTCCGCAAGCTCGTCGACGCCGCGCACGGCACCGCGAGGATGATGACCGTCGCCCCCGAACTCGACGGCGGACTGGACTCCGTACGGCTCCTCACCGACGCCGGGGTGATCGCCGCCATCGGCCACACCGACTCCGGCTACGACGCCACCCGCCGGGCCATCGACGCCGGCGCCACCGTCGCCACCCACCTCTTCAACGCGATGCCCGCACTGGGACACCGGGCTCCCGGCCCGGTCGCCGCCCTCCTGGAGGACGAGCGGATCACCGTCGAGCTGATCAACGACGGCACCCATCTGCACCCCGCGGTCCTCCAGATGGCGTTCCGCGAAGCGGGCGCCGAGCGGGTCGCGTTCATCACGGACGCGATGGGGGCGGCCGGCATGACCGACGGGATGTATCCGCTCGGCCCGATGCGGGTCGAGGTCAAGGACGGGGTCGCCCGGATCAGCGAGGGCCCCACGGCCGGCTCCATCGCCGGCTCCACGCTCACCCTGGACCGGGCCTTCCAACGGGCCGTCACCGTCGACGGCCTGACGATCGATCAGGCCGTGCGGGCACTCTCCGCCACCCCCGCCCGGCTGCTGGGCATCGACGGCCGGACCGGCTCCCTCCAGACCGGCAAGGACGCCGACCTGGTGGTGCTGGACGCGGCCTACGGGCTGGTCGGCGTCATGCGCCGGGGTGAGTGGCTGGTGCGCCCGCAGGGTGCCTGAACCGACGGGCACCCGGTGCGCCCGGCCGCCGGCCTGGTGACCGGGCAACACCGGGTGCCCGTACCGGGTCTGGGCGTACCGGCATCCGCGATGGCATGATCGCTCGCGCACTTGTCCGTATGCCACCGCCGCACGCGGTGCCAGACCCACGGCCGTCCGGCCGGCCTCCCGGAGGGGAGACCATGATCCTCACGGTCACGCTGAACGCCGCCCTGGACATCACCTACCGCGTCCCCCGGCTCCACCCGCACGCCACCAACCGCGTCACCGAGGTCGCCGAACGCCCCGGCGGCAAGGGCCTGAACGTCGCCCGCGTACTGGCCGCGCTCGGCCACCGCACGGTCGCCACCGGCTTCGCGGGCGGCGGCACCGGCGAGGCGCTGCGCGCCCTGCTCACCCAGGAGACCGACGTCACCGACGCACTGGTCCCGGTGGGCGGCACCAGCCGCCGCACCATCGCGGTCGTCGACGCCGCCACCGGCGACACCACCCAGCTCAACGAACCGGGCCCGACCGTCTCCCCCGCCGAATGGTCCGCGTTTCTCGGCACCTACCGCGAACTGCTGGGCGAGGCACGGGCGGTGGCGCTCTGCGGCAGCCTCCCGCCGGGCGTCCCCGTGGACGTCTACGCCCGCCTCACCCGCGCCGCGCACGCCGCCGGCGTCCCCGTCCTCCTCGACACCAGCGGCGAACCGCTGCGCCGCGGCCTGGCCGCCCGCCCCGACCTCGCCAAGCCCAACGCCGACGAGCTGGCCGCCCTCACCGGCAGCACCGAACCGCTGCGCGCCGCCCGCGACGCCCGCCGCCGCGGCGCCCATGCGGTGGCCGCCTCCCTGGGCGCGGACGGCATGCTCGCGGTCACCGCGGACGGCGCCTGGCAGGCCACCCCGCCCCGCCGATTCACCGGAAACCCCACCGGGGCCGGCGACTCCGCCGTGGCCGGCCTGCTCTCCGGCCTCGTCGAGGAACTCCCCTGGCCGGACCGGCTGACCCGCGCGGTAGCCCTGTCGGCGGCCACCGTACGGGCCCCGGCCGCGGGCGAGTTCGACCCCGCCACCTACGAAGAACTGCTGCCGCACGTGGTGGTGACGGATCGTCCTACGGCGGCGTGAGGGCCCTTCAGGGCCGCGCTCAGCGGCCCTCGCCTACCGCCGTTCAACTGCCGGGACAGGGCTCCGAAGCACAGCACTCCGAGGGACAACGGGCTGCGGGCACGACGCGGTTGGTCGCACCCTCGGCTCCCATCACCGCAAGGCCGTCTGCTACTGGTCCGGCCCCCAGACGGCAATGCTCTTCACTGGCCACGGAGTCTTGGCCGAGTACTGCCCCTGGGTCAGGTCGAAGTGCTCGCCGTAGCACCCGGTATCGCTGTAGACAGTCACCCGGTGCCACTGCTGGTTGGATACCGACCGGGCATCACTGTCAAAGCCGTTGCACCCCGAAGTGGGTTGGAACACGTCCGACTCATGGCCCGCGAAGTTCGGCTGCGTCCAGCCACAGACGTTGCCGTTTGGGCACTTGGCAGCAGCCTCGGCTGTTCCCGCAGTGAGCGGCAGCACGGCCAACAAGGCAACACCGGACAGGGCCAAGGCACGTAACTTCATGCGTGATCTCCCCAGATCAAATGGACTGTTACCGTCCCATCCTCCACAGAGACAAAGTGATCTTGTCAAGGCGGTATACGGGACAACGGACTTGCCCACCTGAGCTGGAGAAGTAGCAGTCGCCGCCTACTGATTGGCCCCCGTCAGCCACACCTGATCCAGGATGACGTTGCACTGATTGCCCTGTGCGCAGGCGATCTCGATGGTGTTGGTGCCCTTGTTCAGGGTGACCGGGGCCCAGGTCGTCTGCCAGCCCTGCACCCAGTCGCCCTTCGGGTGGTGTGTGAAGTTCTTCAGGCCCAGCGGCGAGCCGTTGGGCTTGCCGTTGACCGAGAGCGTGGCGTTGGCGTCTTCTCCCGGGATGCTGTAGTGCACATTCAGCCGGAAGTCGCCGGCGGCCGGCACATCCAGGGTCCACTGCACCTTCGCCCCGACCTGGTTGAAGCCGGTGACGTACGAACCGCTGGCCGATTGGGCGCCCTTGATGTCCTTGGCGGTCGTCGCGCCACCGCTGAGCCGCAGCGCGCCCGCGTCGTCCTTGGGGAGCGCGCCGGGGGTGGGCTTGGTGGAGGGCTGGGCGCTGGGCTCGACCGAGTCGCCGGCCGTCGGGCCGGGCTTCTGCGCGGTGTCGTTCGTGCTGTCGCCGCTGTTGGTCAGCATCGCCACGCCGATGCCTATGCAGACCACCGCGACGACCGCGACCGCGCCTATGAGGAGGCCGTTGCGGCCGCGCCGGGGCTCCTGGTTGCCGTACGCGGGGGCCTGGCGGGTGCGTTCGCCGCCTCCGGGCAGCGTCTCGGGTGCGGCGTAGTGGGCGTTCTGCTGGCCGTACGACTGCTGCGGGGCCTGCTGGCCGCCGTACTGGCGCTGGCCGACCGCGCGGACCTGGTTGTAGGAGGTCCGCGGAACGCCCGGCTGCCGCGCCGCACCGCCGTCGCCCGACGGGCCCGCGCCGCCCTCGCCGCCTTCCGAGCGGTAGAGGTAGCCGAACGGGTCGTCGTTCTCCGGCGTGTCCGCGCCGTTGTTACCGGCCGTCATCCCCTGTCACTCCCAAGCGATCCGTACGCGTCCGTACGCGTGATGTACGCGTTCGCGGGCATCCGCGCGAACTGTCTTTCCGGGCCCCGGCGACGCCGCGCCGCATCGGCGCAGCCTACCCCGTCAGGGCCGTACCACGCCGATCCCGCCCCATCACAAGATCACCAACGATCGGTGAACGGGCGGTACGCCAGGCACGATGCCGCGGGTGTGAGATGCGCGGCACCGGGGCCGCGGTTCCCGGCCCAGCGCCCGCGCTCAGCCCGCCGCCCGCCGGTTCCCCTTCGACCGGGAGCGCTTCTCCACATACATCCGCTGGTCGGCGGACTCCAGCACCTCCTCGGCCGTCATGCCGCAGCTCGCCCAGCCGATGCCGAAGCTGGCACCGACGCGTACGGCCCGGCCCTCGACCCGGATGGGCGGGATGATCGCGTTCCGCAGCCGGACCGCGAGGTCCTGGGCATCGGCCGTGCCCAGCCCGTCGGCCAGCACCACGAACTCGTCGCCGCCGAGCCGGGCGACCGTGTCGCCGTCCCGGACGCCGCTGGTCAGCCGCCGGGCGACCTCGATCAGCACCGCGTCACCGGTGTTGTGCCCGAAGCGGTCGTTGATCGACTTGAAGCCGTCCAGGTCGCAGAAGAGGACCGCGAGCCCCTTGGAGCCGTCGTCCTCGGGCCCGTCGGGAGGCGCGACGAGGTGGATGTGGTGGTCGAACGGGACCGGGCTGCCGGCCTTGCCCTCGAAGCCGTCGAGCCCCTCGAACGGCTCCGGGCCGTCCACCCCGAAGCCGTGCGGGGCGCGCGGATCGGAACCGTCCGCACCCGAGGAGGCGTAGGCGTCGGCGAGCGAGCCCGGCCGACGGGAGCACAGCCGCGCGCCGAGCCGGGCACGCAGTTCGGCGCTGTTGGGCAGTCCGGTCAGCGAGTCGTGGCTGGCGCGGTGCGCGAGCTGGAGCTCATGGCGCTTGCGCTCCTCGATGTCCTCGACGTGGGTGAGCAGGAAGCGGGGCCCGTCGGCGGTGTCCGCGACGACCGAGTTGCGCAGCGACACCCAGACGTACGTGCCGTCCCGGCGGGCCAGCCGCAGCTCGGCCCGGCCGCCCTCGGCGGAGGTGCGCAGCAGGGTGCCGATGTCCTCGGGGTGCACGAGGTCGGAGAAGGACAGCCGGCGCATCGTGGACGCCGGGCGGCCCAGCAGCCGGCACAGCGCGTCGTTGGTGCGCAGCAGCCGTCCGTGCTGGTCACCGCCCATTTCGGCGACGGCCATCCCGCTCGGCGCGTACTCGAAAGCCTGCCGGAAGCTCTCCTCGCTGGCGCGCAGCGCCTGCTGCTCGCGCTCCAGCCGGACCAGGGCACGCTGCATGTTGGCCCGCAGCCGGGCGTTGCTGATCGCGATGGCCGACTGGAACGCGTACATCTGGAGCGCCTCCTGGCCCCAGGGGCCGGGGCGCCGGCCGTTGCGCGGCCGGTCCACGGAGAGCACCCCGAGCAGCTCGCCGTTGCCGTTGGCGGCCGTGTACATCGGCGCGAAGAGGCGGTCCATCGGGTGCCACTCGTCGGGGAAGCGGGGCGCGGGTCCGGCGGTGTGCCACTGGGGCACGTCGTCGTCATCCAGCACCCACCCCTCGGTGTACGGGATGAAGCACAGATCGCCCCAGCGCTCCCCCATGGACAGCCGCCGCTCCCATGAGGAGCGCGAGCCCACCCGCCCGGCCATCAGTGCCTCGGCACCCGCGCTGCCGGCCACCGCGGCGACCACGAGGTCGCCGTCCGGCCGCACGAGATTGACCGCGGCGAGCTCGAAGCCCAGCCCGACGATCGCCCCGTCGGCAACGGACTGCAAGGTGTCCGCAAGGCTGCGGGCGGTATTCAGCTCGGCGACCACTTGGTGCAGCTGCCGCAGGGTCGCAAGACGGACATAGGGCTCCGACTCGGTCTCCATCGCTCGCTCTCCCTGAGACCTCGACAGCACTCCACCGGTTCGTTGTCGTCTTCTTCTTCGTCGTCTTCGTCGTCCGATTCCACGCTCACTGAATCACAGTGAGCTGTTCACTCGGTACACAGGGTCAACAATTAGCGCCCGCTGTGACTCAAGTCACAAGCCGTGACGGCCCGTTACCGGTCCGCGTTCACAGCTCACCAGGCCGCCCGAACACCGCTCACCCACGCCCTGAAATCTTCCTGAACGCAAATTCCAGCCACCTCCGAGCACTTCTGCACACCCCGCCCCCGGCCGCCGCCCCGGCACGCTCCGCAGTCGCGGTCGCCTCCGCCGCGGGACCTAGGACGCAAGTGGTCCCGGGGCCCGATGCAGACCGGGGCGGGTCGAAGTTAGCGTTCATGGCGTGTTCACGAAAACTCCCGCCGCCACCCCGGCCGCCGGCTCCGCCGCACCCGCCGCACCCACCGTCTCCCTCGCCTCCGTGCCGGGCGACGCGCCGATCGCGCATTCTGTTGGGGTGAGTGACGACGAGTTCCGTGCCGCCCTGTCCCGCCTCGCCGCAGGCGTGGTGCTGATCACCGCCCACGACCCGGACGCCGGCCCACGCGGCGAGGACGTCGGCATGACCGCGACGGCGTTCCTGTCCGTGTCCCTGGAGCCGCCGCTGGTCATGGTGAGCGTTCGCAACGACTCCCGGATGGACGACCTGCTGGCGCAGCAGCCACTGTGGGCCGTCTCGGTACTCTCGGGCCATCAGCGCCAGGTGGCGGGACGATTCGCCATGAAGGGCCGCATCAGCGACCGGCTGCTCTTCGAGGACCTTCCGTTCGTACGCGGCGAAGCGTCCGGCGCCCCGCTCATCGGCGGCGCCCTGGCGACGCTGGAGTGCCGTACCGAGCAGCGGGTGGTGGCCGGCGACCACACCCTCGTCATCGGGCGCGTCCTGGCGACCACGACGTCCGACGATGACGACGGGCCGCTCACGTACTTCCGGGGGAAGTACCGCCAGCTGGGCTGAGGGCCTGGGACCTGTCCGATGACCCAGGGGCGGAAAGGCCCTGAAGTCTGCCCGATGGGTCAGAGGCGGAAAAGCCCTGAAGTCCGTCCGATGGGTCAGAGGCGGAAAAGCCCTGAAGTCCGTCCGATGGGTCAGAGGCGGAAAAGCCCTGAAGTCCGTCCGATGGGTCAGAGGCGGAAAAGCCCTGAAGTCCGTCCGATGGGTCAGAGGCGGAAAAGCCCTGAAGTCCGTCCGATGGGTCAGAGGCGGAAAAGCCCTGAAGTCCGTCCGATGGGTCAGAGGCGGAAAAGCCCTGAAGTCCGTCCGATGGGTCAGAGGCGGAAAAGCCCTGAAGTCCGTCCGATGGGTCAGAGGCGGAAAAGCCCTGAAGTCCGTCCGATGGGTCAGAGGCGGAAAAGCCCTGAAGTCCGTCCGATGGGTCAGAGGCGGAAAAGCCCTGAAGTCCGTCCGATGGGTCAGAGGCGGAAAAGCCCTGAAGTCCGTCCGATGGGTCAGAGGCGGAAAAGCCCTGAAGTCCGTCCGATGGGTCAGAGGCGGAAAAGCCCTGAAGTCCGTCCGATGGGTCAGAGGCGGAAAAGCCCTGAAGTCCGTCCGATGGGTCAGAGGCGGAAAAGCCCTGAAGTCCGTCCGATGGGTCAGAGGCGGAAAAGCCCTGAAGTCCGTCCGATGGGTCAGAGGCGGAAAAGCCCTGAAGTCCGTCCGATGGGTCAGAGGCGGAAAAGCCCTGAAGTCCGTCCGATGGGGCAGAGGCGGAAAAGCCCTGGGAGCCGGCAGCCCCCTCAGCCCCAATCGCGGCCCGAGCGGCCCCGCTTGGTCTCGCCGCGCTGCTTCTTCTCGCGCAGCCGCCGCTCGTTGATACCGCGCGGGATCCGCGACTTCCTGCGCGGCTTGGGTGGCGGCGCGGTGGCCTCGGCGAGCAGCGCGGCGAGCCGTACGGCCGCGGTCTCGCGGTTGCGCCACTGGGAGCGGTGGTCGGAGGCCCGTACGGACAGCACTCCGTCGACCAGCCGGCCGGCCAGCCGCTCCAGGGCGCGCTCCCGCCACACCGGGGGCAGCGCCTTCGTACCGGCCAGGTCGAAGCGCAACTCGACCTGGCTGTCGCTGGTGTTGACATGCTGGCCGCCCGGCCCGGAGGAGCGCGAGAAACGCCAGACCAGCTCGGCCTCCGGCAGGGCGACCGAACCTCGGATGACATAGGGCCCGGACATGCCTCCCATGATCTCGCGCCCACGGGCGCCCGTCACCTCACTTTTCCCGGCCGGCTCCCGGCTCCGACATCAGGACCGGGCAAAGTCCGACGCCAGGAACAGGCAAAGGATCAGGCAAGGAATCGAGTGGAGAAAGTAAAGAAACCTGGAACCACCCGGTCCCCCGGCCGCGTTGAGGTGGGTAACGGCGGCTCCGCCCGAGGCGGAGCCCGAAGCGTGTGACCGCACCCATGCGACCGCACGCCCGCGACCTCGACGAGGAAAGGGACTTCCCATGGCTGTAAGCCTGTCCAAGGGCGGCAACGTCTCGCTCACCAAGGAGGCGCCGGGCCTGACCGCCGTCACGGTCGGCCTCGGCTGGGACGTCCGCACGACCACGGGCACGGACTTCGACCTCGACGCCAGCGCCATCGCGGTCAACGCCACCGGCAAGGTCTACTCCGACCAGCACTTCGTCTTCTTCAACAACCAGGCGACGCCGGACCGGTCCATCGTCCACACCGGCGACAACACCACCGGCCAGGGCGACGGCGACGACGAGTCGATCAACGTCGACCTCGCCGCGCTGCCCGCCGACATCGACAAGATCGTCTTCCCGGTCTCCATCTACGACGCCGAGAGCCGCAGCCAGAACTTCGGCCAGGTGCGGAACGCCTTCATCCGCATCGTCAACCAGGCCGGCGGCGCCGAGATCGCGCGCTACGACCTCAGCGAGGACGCCGCCACCGAGACCGCCATGGTCTTCGGCGAGCTGTACCGCAACGGCGCGGACTGGAAGTTCCGCGCCGTGGGCCAGGGTTACGCATCCGGCCTGGTCGGCATCGCCCAGGACTTCGGCGTCAACGTCTGAGGCATTCGGAGTCCGCACCCGGGGCACTCGGAGTGCACACCTGAGGCATTCGGAGCGCACGCCTGGGGCACTCGGGGTGCACGCTTGGGCGACCCGGTGGGGCACCGACAGCAGGCGCGGCAACGGCGGTAGGTGGAGCGCCGGCGGCAGGTGAGGCGCAGGCAGTAGGTGACGCCCCGCCAGAGGGCCGGTTCCCGGAAGGGGGCCGGCCCTTCGCGTTGGGGCCCTACCCGCCACGCCGGGTGCCGGTTCCCGGGGGGGCCGGCCCTTCGCGTGAGGAGCCGGACCCGGACGGGGCCGTCCGTGCATCGAGGGCCCGGCCCTGCACCCGTCGGACAGCCCCTCGCTAGGCCGCCGCGCCACCGTGGGCGGCCGCTTCCGGCGCGGCGTCCGGGGGCGTGGCCAGCACCGCCACCTCGTCCAGCGACAGCCCGAGCGTGCCGGCCAGGGCGGCGACCGTGAAGAACGCCGGGGTCGGCGCCCGCCCGGTCTCGATCTTGCGCAGCGTCTCCGCGGACAGCCCGGCCGCCGCGGCGACCTCGACCATGCTCCGCTCGCCGCGCGCCGCGCGCAGCAGCGTGCCCAGCCGCTCGCCGCGTTCGCGTTCCCAGGGGGTCAGTGGAGTGCGCACCATGCCCGTGATACTAATACCGGTAAACAAATACCGGTAAACAAATACCGGCTGCACGAAGCTGTGGCCGCCGCCCGGCACCGAGGTGCGTACGGGCGGCCCGAACGGGAGGTCGTACCGATGGTGGAGATCAAGACGAATGCGTCGCTGGACGCGATGCGCGTGGCCGGCCGGGTCGTCGCGGACGCCCTGTCCGCGGTCCGCGCCGCGGCCGCCCCCGGCATACGGCTGATGGATCTGGACGAGGTGGCCCGTGCGGTCCTGCGCGAGGCCGGCGCCACCTCCCCCTTCCTCGGCTACCGCCCCAGCTTCGCGCCGACCCCCTTCCCGGCCGTGATCTGCGCCTCCGTCAACGACGCGATCGTGCACGGCATCCCGGACGGCTACCGGCTCCGCGACGGCGACCTGGTGAGCATCGACTGCGGTGCGGTCGTCGACGGCTGGGCCGGCGACGCGGCCACCAGCTTCACCGTCGGCGCCACGCGGCCCGAGGACCACCGGCTGATGGAGACCACCCGGCGCGCCCTGGAAGCGGGCATCGCGGCGGCCGTCGTGGGCGCCCGTATCGGCGATGTCTCGCACGCCATCGGCAGCGTCGGACGCTCCGCCGGCTACGGCATCGCCGAGGACTTCGGCGGCCACGGCATCGGCCGCGCGATGCACGAGGACCCGGCGGTCCCCAATGAAGGCCGGCCGGGCCGCGGCCTCGTCCTCCGCCACGGCCTGGTCATCGCCATCGAGCCGATGTTCCTGTCGGGCGGCGGGGACAGCTACTACGCGGCCCCCGACGGCTGGACCCTGCGCACCATCGACGGCAGCCGCGCCGCCCACTTCGAGCACACCGTCGCGGTGACGGACGACGGGCCACGCGTACTGACCCTGCCGTAGGCGCGAGCGCTCCGCCGACGTAGGCGCGAGCACTGCCGTAGGCACCGGACCCTCCGTAAGCACCAGCACCGCCGTAGGCACGGGCCCCGCCGTAGGCACCAGCGCCGCCGTGAGCACCAGCGCTGACTCGCCGCGGTCACAGGACGGCGAGCCGCCGCCAGGGCCTACGACAGCACGGGCGCCCTCAGAACGCGTCGACGTCGACCGTCTCGGCCATCGCGCGATAGCCGGCGTCGTTCGGGTGCAGATGGTCGCCCTCGTCGTAGGCGGGCGCTATCCGGCTCCGGTCGGCGGGATCGGCCACCGCGTGGTCCAGGTCCACGATCCCGTCGAACTCACCGGAGGTGCGTATCCAGTCGTTCAGCGCCTCGCGCTTGATCTCGCCCCGCTCGGTGTAATACGCGGCTCCCTTGAACGGTGTCAGCGTCGCACCTATCACCCGGATGCCCCTGCCGTGCGCCTGACGTATCAACTCCCGCTGAGCAGCGATGAGTTGCTGCACGGACACCGCGGGTGTCGGCCCGCCCGGCGCGCCGCTCCACTCGCTCATACCGATGTCGTTGATGCCTTCCAGGAGGATGACGGTGCCCACGTTCGGCGTGTTGAGCGCGTCCTTCCGGAAGCGGACCACGGCCTTCTCGCCGAACCCGCTGGTGCTGTTGGTCAGTTGGTTGCCACTGATCCCCTCGTTCAGGACACTGCGCGGGCGGCCCGCGGCGGCGAACCGCTCGGCCAGCCGGTCCGGATAGCGGCGATCGGTGTCGACCGTGGAGCCGTACCCGTCGGTGATGGAGTCCCCGAAGGCCACCACCCCGTCGCGCCGCGCGACCGACCCACCGCCCGCGACCTCGACACCGGAGAGGTAGTACCAGGACTGCGAGGTCTCGGTGAACGCCGCGGCCCCCACATCGGAGCGGTGGTCACCGGCCGCGCGATAGCTGGTGGCCATCGCCATCGCATGGAAGGTGGCCGGGCCGGTCGGCGCGTCCAGATACAGCGTGACGGTCACCGACTCCAGGGCGCGCACCCGCAACCCCACGCCGTCGCTGAGCAGTTCACCACCCGCCGGTATGGTCGCCGACCGCCCGTTCCCGAAAGTCAGCTGCCGCACCGACCCGGCCTGCACCGAAGCCCCCTGCGCGGTCCGCGCGATGGTCGCGCCGGCCACCTTGAGCGGCGCTGCGCCGTAGCGGTTCGACAGCTTGATACGGGCCTGCGCACCGCCGGCACTGACCCGGACGACCTGACGCACCGTCTGCCGGGCGAAGCCGTCCTCGGACCAGTTCTTGCCAAACACCCCGGTGGCCCGCTGCGGCGCCGCCGCCCAGCCACCACGCCAATGCCCCTGCGCATACGGCGCGGTGACACCGGCCAGTCCACCGCCGGCGCCCAAACCCGCCGCGTATGCCGCCGCGCCCTGCCCACCCGCACCGCCCAGCACCACGGGCAGCACCGGCAGCGCCACCAGCGCCGCCGCCGACACCAGCGCAACGCCCGAACGTCTCACCAGCGAACCAGACATGATCATTACCCCACCCTCTGGCCATGACGATCCCGTCGTACACGGTCTCGTCGTGCGATACCTCGTCGTGCATCACTTCGTCGTGCGTCACTTCGTCGTGCCCGGTCTCGCCGTACGCGGTCTCGCCGTACGCGGTCTCGCCGTACGCGGTCTCGCCGTGCGCAGTCTCGCCGTGCGCAGTCTCGCCGTGCGTGATCACGCCGTCCGCGACCTCGCCATCGGCGATCACGCCGTACGTCGTCCCCCCGTCGGCGAGGCCCTTGCCGTGATCGGCCCGAGGTCACACGGGCCCCGGGCCGGCCGGGGCGGAAGGACGGCGGCCGACCATCCGGACCGCCCGCCGCACCGGCGTGACACCATCAAGACGTGATCGACCTCGGCTATTCCCTCTCCCGCCGCTTTCCGGATCCGCCGCAGACGGACTACCGGACCGCGGATGTGCACACCCTGCGCCACGACCTCTTCTGCGGCGACGTCTATATCGCCGACACCAAGTCCGACCGCGAGCTGTCCACGGCCTGGGGCTGGGTGCCGGTACTGGACTTCGCCTGGGCGCTGTGCGACATCGTCGAGCAGCTCGACACCGACCCGCGCGGCAGCCGTTCCGCCCGGCCGATCCACGCCGAACTCGACTTCACCGAATCCGCGGACCGGATGCTCTTCGAGCGCCGTTTCGGCTGGGTCGACATCGACGCCGACTGGATGCCCGCCGACGAGGCCCCGCTCACCTTCAACCACGCCGCGCTCCGCCGTGAGGCCCGCGACTTCCTGCACGACCTGATCGCCGACCTCACCGATATGCACGACGGCCTCGCCGACAACCCCGCCATCTGGGAACTCCAGGCCCGCTTCCCCCGCGTCTGACCCTTACGGCCGACGGGCGCGCCCTCCCCCGACACGCCGCCCCTCCTCGCCGCGCGCCTTTCACGCCCCGCACGTCCTCCCACGTCTCTGCCCTCACGCTGCTCCACCGCTTCGCTCCCCCTACGCCGCCGCCTCACCCCATCCACTCGCCCCACCCGCTCGCTTCATCCACTCACCCACCCGCTCACTCCACCCGTACGCCCACCTGTGCCGCGAACGCCGGTGCCAGATCCATGAGTTGGGCCGGACTGATCACCGCGCCCGCCAGGCAGTCGATCCCCCGCGCGATATCCACCGCCGCGGCACCACGCAGATCGACGTCCTTCATCCGGGCCGCGCTGAAATCCACCCGCGCCAGGGTGCAGTCGTCGAACGTCACCCGCTCCAGCTGCGCGCCGCCGAAGTCCGCCTCGACCAGCACACACCCCTCGAAGGCGACATCCCGCAACTTCGCCTTGCGCAGATTCAGGAAGTCGATCTTCCCGCCGCGCACCACGACCCGCTCCAGCGCCGAACCGTGGAGCTGCATCCCGCCGAGCCGGGCGTCCGACACCTCCACATCGCGCAGCATCGCCTGCGACAGGTCCGTACCGACCCCGCGCACCCCGCTCAGCACGCTGTCGATGATCCGCGCCCGGCTCAGCACCGCCTCGTCCAGCACACATCGCCGCAGCGCGCAGTCCATGAACCTCGCACCCCGCGCCGACTGCCGCGAACAGTCCGTCCCCGCGAACTCCAGCCCGTCGTAGTCCCCTTCGGGCTCCAGCTCCGCGCCGTCGTACGGCTGGAGCTCCGGCAACCGCACCTCCGGCCGCCGCACCGCCCGCACCGTCTCCTTGCCGCGCCCCGCCACGCGATCACCGCCTTCCGTCCCGCACGAACCGATTCCACAATCCCGAACCGCGATCCCGTTCAGTGGCCCACTCGCGGTTCCGCCCGCGCCCCCTCCCGGACCTTCCCTGAAGCCTCCCTGCCCCTCCCCGAACCCTCTCTGCCCCCTCCCCGAACCCTCAGTGGTCCCTTCGCGACCGGTTCGCGAGCGGTTCGCGACCAGCCCGCGACCGGTCCGCAGCTACTCGACCCATAGTGACCCACACCACTGACAATCGCCCTGACCTGCACAAACACCCGATTCGCCAGCCGCATGTCACATCCGCCGCACCCCCATCCGTCCAAGCCCACGAGCACCCCCGCACCACCGAGCACGCCTAACCGCAACCGCATCCGCAACCACGGCCACGGCCACCGCCACAACAAAGGCCACAGCCACAGCCACAGCCACAGCCACCAAAGGAGCCCCACATGGCTCACCACCGCCTCACCGTCATCGGCGGCGGCTTCGCCGGCCTCACCGCGGCCATCTCCGCCGCCGAGTCCGGCGCCGCCGTCACGCTCTACGAGGCCCACCGCACCCTCGGCGGCCGCGCCCGCACCGCCGACGCCCCCTACCGCACCAACGAGGGCGGGCACGCCCTCTACAACCGCGGCCCGCACTGGCCCTGGCTCAAGAAGCGCGGCCTGCTGCCGCCGCTGGCCCCGCTGCGCCCCCTTGAGGCGACCCGGCTGCGTTTCCTGCACCACGGCAGGCTGCACCGGCTGCCCCCGCTCGGCATGGTGACGACGCTGCGCCGCCACCGCACCGCCCCGGTCGACCGGGACTTCCTCAGCTGGGCGAGCAGCCGGGTCGGCGAACCGACCGCCCGCGCCGCGGCTCATTACGTGGGCGTCTCCACCTTCCACCACGACCCCGGCTCGCTCTCCGCCGCCTTCGTCCAGGAACGGCTGCGCCGCAACACCAGCCTCCCGCCCGAGGCCCACTACGTCGCCGGGGGCTGGGTCACACTCATCGACGGGATGGCACGGTACGCCCGTGACCTGGGCGTACGCATCGAGACCGGGGCCCGCGTCGAGACACTGCCAGAGGACACGCCGGTCGTCGTCGCCACCCACCTCGACTCCGCCCGCGCCCTCCTCAAGGACGACCGGCTCCGCTGGAGCAGCGCCCGCGCCGTGCTGCTCGACCTCGCCGTACGGACCCGGCGCGGCGACCCGTTCGTAGTGTCCGGGCTCGACTTCCCCGGCTGGATCGAGCGGTTCACCGGCCCCGATCCCGGCCTGGCGCCGGAGGGCGAACAGCTCATCCAGGGCCATGTCGGCATCGCCCCGGACGAGACCCGCGCCGCCGGGATCGCCCGCGCCGAACGCCTCCTCGACGCCGGTTTCCCCAACTGGCGCGACCGCACCACCTGGCGCCGCGAGTCGCTTGCCGCCGGCCGTACGGGAGCGGTGGACCTCCCCGGCACCACCTGGCGCGACCGCCCGGCGATCGACCGCGGTCACGGCGTCTACCTGGCGGGCGACCAGGTCGCGGCACCCGGCGTGCTCTCCGAGGTCTCGTTCACCAGCGCCCTGCAGGCCGTCGCGCTCGCCCTGTCCGGCGGCCCGCGCCCGCACCCTGACACCCCCAGGTCAAGCACCCGTCCCACGGATCAGGTGCCCACCCCCTCAGACACCCGTCCCACGGAACAGGCACCCGCCCCCTCAAGGACCCGGTCCCCGGATCGGACATCGGCCCACTAGACAGCCGGGCACCCAGGTACCCAGGTACGGACACGTGGACACGTGGACACCCGGACACCCAGACACCTGGGCGCCCGGACACCGGGCACCCACCCCCCTACGCCACCACCGCCAGCCCCCGGTCCGTCTCGTTCAGCCGCCGCCCGCCCGACTCCGTGCACACCACGATGTCCTCGATCCGCACCCCGAACCGCCCCGGCAGATAGATCCCCGGCTCGATCGAGAAGCACATCCCGGGCACCAAGGGGAGGTGCTCGCCCTCCACCATGTAGGGCGGTTCGTGCGTGGTCACCCCGATCCCGTGCCCGGTCCGGTGGATGAAGTACTCCCCGTACCCCGCCGCCTTGATGACCCTCCTGGCCACCCGGTCGATCTCCTGGCAGGCGACACCGGGCCGCACCGCCTCGAACGCCGCCTGCTGCGCCTCCCGCACGATCCCGTGCACCTTGCGCTCCTCGGAACCCGGCTCCCCGACATGCACGGTCCGCGTCGTGTCCGACCCGTACCCGTCCTTCAGCCCCCCGAAGTCGAGTACGACCATGTCGCCGTCCTCGATGATCCGATCCCCCGCCTCGTGGTGCGGGTTGGCTCCGTTGGGGCCCGACCCGACGACCGTGAAGTCCACCTGGCTGTGCCCGTGCTCCGTCAGCAGCCGCGCCAGATCCGCCGCCACATCAGACTCCCGCCGCCCACCGAAGCGCACGCCCAGGATGTCCTCATATGTCGCATCTGCCGCCGCCCCGGCCGCCGCCAACCGCTCCACCTCGTACGCGTCCTTGACGGCCCGCAGCATCGGCACCGCCTCGGTCAGCGCGGCATACCCGCTCCCCGGCACCGCCCGCTGCAGCCCCAGCAGATGCAGCGCCCACATCCCGTCCGCCACCCCGTAACGCCGGCGCGGAGCAAGCCACTTGCCCAGCTCCGCATACGGATCCGCCCCGTCGGACCAGCCCGCCACCTCCAGCGCCCCGGCCCCCGGCGCACGCTCCGCATCCGGCTGCTCCAGCACGGGCACCAGCAGCCGCGCCGCCCGCCCCGGCTCGATCACCAGCGCGGTCAGCCGCTCGGTCACCGCCGGCGGCCGGTACCCGCACAGCCACACCAGATCCGGTCCCGGCGTCACAATCAGACCGGCCAGCCCGGCCTCCACCGCCGCCAGCCCGGCCCGCTCCATCCGCCGTACGTAATCGTCCCGCGCCATCGCACTCACCATGCCACCGAACCTACGCCGCCCCGCCCCCGCCCGCGCCATCAAAACCAGTCCCCCAAAGCCCCGTTCACCCCTCCAGCGCCACCCGCCGCACCCCCGCGCACCCCTAAGCCCCGGACCATCCCGGTCCGGGACCGCCACATCCGCCAACGGCCCCGACCGCCGCGTCCGGGCCGTGACCACCCACCGCCGGTCATCCTTTAGGCCGTCCCGCGCACCGGGCGCATGCGACCGGAGGCGGATGCCGAGATCGGCCAGCGGGTCGACTACGGGCCATGCCCGCCGTGGGTACGGTGGCGTGGAAAGCCAAGCCGCCGCGTGCGGCACCGCGGGCAGCAGCCCCACGCCGCGCGGACCGGCACGGACAGGCACGGAAACAGGCCGAGGTCACCATGGCACCCCCACACCAGTCGTCGCGCCGCAGCCGGGGTGACCTCTACTTCGTGATCGCGTTCGTCGCGATCGGAGCCCTCATCCTCGGCGGGATGCTGTGGGCGAAGGACCACATGACCGAGCTGAAGAAGTGGCGCGGCGAGAACGCCTGGTACCTCAAGTACGAGGCCACGTCGTCCGGCGGCGAACCGCAGGCCGCCGCCCTCAGCTTCCGGCGCAACCCCGACAGTTCCAAGCCCGACTACAGGGACGAGCGGCTGGGCTCCACCAAGCTGCCCTGGAGCACGAACGTCGTCGTCAACACCGGCAAAGAGGCACGTGTGGAGGTCACCCCGAGCGGGAACGGGACCGCCACCTGCCGCATCCTGCTGGACGGCATCCGGGTCGTCGCCTCAGGGAAGTCCCCCGGCCCCGGCAAGCCCGCCGTCTGCCACGTGATCACCAGCAGCACCCCAGAGAAGTGGCCCCGCTGACCGAGGGCCCACCCGCACCCCACCTCGGCCCATCGCTGACCACGGGCGAACCCACGGGGCGCAAAACCAGAGGGCGCGAAACCACGGGGCAAAAACAAAGGCAAGGAGGTCACTCACTCCTTGCCACTCTCAACGTATAGCGCATGGGGGGCCTTGCGGCAAGGCCCCGGTCGTGCCGCAGAATCACCGGCCGAAGCAAGAGAACCTGCGCACATGGGGGTAGTGGTGATCGACGTCATCGTGGCCGGCGGCGGACCGACCGGCCTGATGCTGGCCTGCGAGTTGCGGCTGCACGGCGTGCACGTGGTCGTGCTGGAGAGGGAGCCGGAGCCGCTCCCGTATGTCCGTGCGCTCGGCATGCACGTACGCAGCATCGAGGTGATGGACCAGCGCGGTCTGCTGGAGCGGTTCCTCGCGCACGGCCGGAAGTACCCCGTCGGCGGTTTCTTCGCCGCCATCGACAAGCCGGCGCCCGACGGGCTGGACACCACCCATCCCTACGTCCTCGGCATCCCGCAGACCACCACCGACCGCCTGCTGGCCGAGCGCGCCGTCGAACTCGGCGCCGAGATCCGGCGCGGCTGCGAGCTGGTCGGGCTGAGCCAGGACGAGCACGGGGTGACCGTCGAACTGGCCCATGGGGGTACCCCCGCCAGTGAGGACGTGGCCGCCGCGGGAGGGGAAGGCACACGGCTGCGCTCGCGCTACCTCGTCGGCTGCGACGGCGGACGCAGCACGGTGCGCAAGCTGCTCGGCGTCGGCTTCCCCGGCGAGCCCAGCAGGGTCGAGACGCTGCTGGGCGAGATGGAGCTGACCGCGCCACCGGAGACGCTGACCGCCGTGATGGCCGAAGTCCGCAAGACCCAGAAGCGGTTCGGCGCCATGCCGTTGGGGGACGGCGTGTACCGCGTCGTCGTGCCTGCCAAGGGGCTGGCCGCGGACCGCTCGGTCCCGCCGGCCTTCGAGGAGTTCACACGGCAGCTGCGGGCGATCGCCGGCACCGACTTCGGCGCGCACTCACCGCGCTGGCTCTCCCGCTTCGGCGACGCCACCCGGCAGGCCGAGCGCTACCGGGTCGACCGGGTGCTGCTGGCCGGCGACGCGGCGCACATCCACCCGCCGACCGGCGGGCAGGGGCTCAACCTCGGCGTCCAGGACGCGTTCAACCTCGGTTGGAAACTGGCCGCCGAGGTGGGCGGCTGGGCACCGGACGGGCTGCTCGACAGCTACCACGCCGAACGGCACCCGGTGGCCGCCGACGTGCTGGTCAACACCCGCGCGCAGATCGAGCTGATGTCCACCGAGCCGGGCCCTCGGGCAGTGCGCCAACTGCTGTCGGAACTGATGGACTTCGACGAGGTGAACCGGTACCTGACCGAGAAGATCACGGCGCTCGCGGTCCGCTACGACTTCGGCGAGGAGCATGAACTGCTCGGCCGGCGCATGCGGGACGTGGGCCTGAAGCAGGGCCGCCTGTACGAGCTGACGCACGGCGGCCGCGGACTTCTGCTCGACCAGACCGGCCGGCTCTCGGTGGCGGGCTGGGAAGACCGGATCGACCACGTCACCGACGTCAGCGAGGAACTGGACGTACCCGCGGTGCTGTTGCGGCCCGACGGTCACGTGGTCTGGGCCGGCGAAGACCAGGCGGATCTGCTCAGCCGGATACCGAGGTGGTTCGGCGCGCGGGTCGGCTGACCGCAGCCGCGTCCGCAGCGAGCTGTCGCCCCGGCTCCGCCCTCCGGGGCGGACCGGAGCGCGCGGCCGCCGCCAACCCCAAACCGCGAGCGTCCACGTCCCTTCGCAGGCGAGGTCGCCGACTTGACCATTCACACCCGCCGCACTGCCAGCACTGCCAGAACTGCCATCGCAAGAAACACATTTCGTGGTGTCAAGGCACGGGGGGCGAGAACACCATCGGCCCCAACGAGGCAACCTGGCAGCAGGCGAAAAGAGTCAGCCCGTCGGCTGCTGAATCCACCCCTGCTTCGCCATCGCATCGCATACGATCGCAGGCGACTTCTCCGTCCCGTGCTGCACCTTCAGGTCCTTCATGCACTCTGCATAGGGGATGGTCCCGCCGGTAACGGACGCAGAGGCCGTGTGGGCGGCCGCGATCGTGAACACGCCACTCATGGCAATGCCTGTGGCCACGGCCATACCGGAACTCATTCGACGCACAGTGATGTTCCCTTCTTCCTACCGGGACACGGCTGCCTCGGTATACCTCAGCCCGTTCAACGACCCACCGCACCATGAGAAACGTAAAACGTAAGGCGCCGCTGCACTCCCCGCCGGCATCCCCACCATCGCCGTCACCATTACCGCTACCGTCACCGGGCGATTCCTCGCCCCCGAGATGCCGGCCCCTATCCGGCACGGCCGCATTCCACATGCCGGCACAGTCCACAGCTCACATTCCCGGCCGCCGACGTCATCCGCCGACGTCATCCTCGGCGGACCGGTCACTGCACAGCGCCCCAGCGGGCGCAGGGCAAGCAGGGCGCCCCGGGGGCCGACCGCCGGGGGCGATCCGTCGACAGCAGCCGGCCGCCGAAGCCACCGCCGCCACCGTTCCCCGGGGCGCCGCCTGGAGCCGCCGGCGGTCCGGGAAGTTGCTGGAGGGCGTCGGCGACCAGATCGTCGCGCACATAACGGACCTGGACGGTGCGGTGTGAGCCCCTACCCGGTTCCCACCGGCAAAGGCCCGGTCCGGGTTCACCGACCGCCGCTGGTTCCGGGATGGAACGATCTGCTCAGCGCCCAGATGATCAGGAGGTCGAGCGTCATCACGATGATGGACCACACGGGGTAGTACGGAACGAACATGAACTGGGTGACCAGGCTGATTGCCGCCACCGGTATACCAGCCGCGCGCGCCCAGCTCTTTTCGAGCAGAATCCCCACGCCTGCTACGACGAGCGCCACTCCGACCACGAGGTGAATCCCACCCCAAGCGGCGAGATCGAACCGGTAGTCGTACCGAGGCGAGGAGAACACGGTGTCGCGGGTGATGCCGGTTACGCCCTGAAGAATGCTGAGCGGCCCGCTCAGCATCAGCGTCGTTCCCGCGAACAGGGACTGGCCGGAGATCAATTCGCTGCTGTAGGGACTCCCCTGCCGCCCCTTATCGGGCACCGTTGCCATGGCCGCCGCCTTTCTGTCCAGCGCGGCCACCGACGCACACAGCTCGTGCGAGGCGAGCCACGCTCCCCTGACAGCGTCACCTCAATTCTCCGGTGCCGCGACTGCAACCCGCCACCCGGAGACCGCGGAATCCCACCCCGCTGCTCGCCCCCAGGGCGGGGCTGGAACGCACTCTTCTCACCGGTGTTGGATCAGGCCGGGCGGTGCTGTTCTTGCAGGTCAGCGCCGCCCGCCCTGACCCTGGGTCCGGCTTTCGGCACCTCGTGTTCCGCCGTCCGCTCACGTATCGCTCACGCAGGAAAAGATTCGCCACAGCGGGATGTGAACCCACGACCTCTCCGTCCCGAATGACATACGGGCAAGATCCTTACCTGCGTGTTCGGGTATCTGCCCAGGTCAGTGGGTTGGTGTGGGTTGGTATGGCATGGTGTCGCAGGGGCTTCGGGAGAAGGTCTTCTCCCGGATTTCTCCCAGGGAGCCGAGGCCGGCTGTCGCCGCGTGGCGACTGTGGCTCGTCAGGGTTACCGAGAGGCGGGCGCAGGCGCCGGATCTCTGCCTCCCGCGCACACCACTGTCGGCGGGACGTGGATTGCTCCGGCCACGGCAGCGGGCCGGGTGTGGGGACGGCCGACGGGCAGGCGGATGCGCACCTTCTTCAGGGCGGGGATGAACCTCTAGGATCGCGAGGTTCTCGGCGAGGTACGCGGCCTGGGTACCCTTGCCGGCTCCCGCGGGTCCGACGAGGACGATTCGCGTCGGCGGAGGAACCCTTCGTAGTTGCGCTGCTGAAGCTGGCTCTCGATCTGTTTCACGGTCTCCAGGCCCACGCTCACGATGATGAGGATGCTCGTCCCGCCGAACGGGAAGTTCTGGTTCGCGTTGAACAGCACCAACTCCATTGTTGGTACGAGCGCGATCAGCCCCAGGTACAGCGAGCCCGGCCACGTGATCCGGTTGAGCACGTAGCTGAGGTACTCGGCCGTCGGGCGACCAGCCCGGATACCTGGGACGAAGCCACCGTGCTTCTTCATGTTGTCGGCGACTTCTTCGGGGTTGAAGCTGATGGCCACGTAGAAGAAGGCGAAGAACACGACCAACAAGACGTACGCGGCGATGTAAACGGGGTGGTCTCCCTTGGTGAAGATGGTGGCGATCCAGGTCGCCCATGCCGCCTTCGACCCGCTGAACTGTGCGATGAGCGCCGGCATGGAGAGCAGCGACGACGCGAAGATGACGGGAGTCACACCTGCCTGGTTCACCTTGAGCGGGATGTAGGTGGAGGTACCGCCGTAGGACCGGCGCCCGATCATGCGCTTCGCGTACTGCACCGGGATGCGCCGCTGTGCCTGCTCGACGAAGACCACCAGGGCGACCATCGCCAGGCCCACCAGGATCACCGCGAAGAACTCGATCCAGCCGCCGGCGAGCTTGCCCTGGAGCTTGACCTGCCACAGCGCGCTCGGGAAGCGGGCGGCGATCGAGATGAACATCAGGATCGACATGCCGTTGCCGATGCCGCGGTCGGTGACCCGCTCGCCGAGCCACATGACCAGGCAGGTGCCGGCGGTCATCGTGATGACCATCGTGATGGTGGTGAAGACCGAGCCGTTGGGCACGATCTGGCGCGTGCAGCCCTGGAAGAGCGAACCGGCGCGGGCGGTGGTCACCAGGGCGGTGCCCTCCAGGGCGGCGATCGCCACGGTCAGGTAGCGGGTGTACTGGGTGATCTTCGCCTGGCCGGACTGCCCCTCCTTCTTGAGGGCCTCCAGTCGCGGGATCACGACGGTCAGCAGCTGGAGGATGATGCTCGCCGTGATGTACGGCATGATCCCCAGCGCGAAGATCGTGATCTGCAGCAGCGCTCCACCGCTGAACATGTTCACCAGGCCGAACAACCCGCTGTTGGCGTGGGTCCGCTCCATGCAGAACTCGACGTTGGTGTAGTTCACCCCTGGGACCGGGATGTGCACTCCGATCCGGTAGAGCACGATGATGCCCAACGTGAACAGCAGCTTCTTGCGCAGGTCGGGCGTCTTGAACGCTCGGGCGAACGCGGTGAGCACGGTGCCTCCTGCGCCCCCCGCCACTTTCAGGGCAGGGAGGCGACGGTCTTGAGGATCAACGAATACGTAGCGGCTGTACTGCGCGGAGCCCGCCCGCACGGCGGGTTCCGAGGTAGGCCCCGGGGCTGACTCGGTTGCCCAGGGTGCGGTGCGCGCGCAAACGAAGTCGCCGTCTCCCTCTCACCCAGGTGTACGGACACTGGGCTTCCGCACACACCCATCGGGACCGCTTGAACGCGGCCAGGGCGCTACCTGGCGGTCGAGGTCTGTGTCGGCGTCGGAACCGGCTCGGCGGTTGAGGGACGGTACGGCATCGGCACCGGACCGGTAGTTGAGGCGCAGGTCGGCATCGGAACCGGCCTGGCGGGTGATGTGCGGGTGGGCATCGGAGGCCCGGGGGGCGAGGGGCGATACGGCATCGGCACCGGCCGGGTGGTTGACGTGCAGGTCGGCATCGGCGCGTCCGTGGCAGTGGGCACGGGGCGGGGCGTCGACGGCATCGGGACCGACTCGGCGGGGGTGCCGGGGCGGTGCTGAGGGCCGGTGGGGCCGTCCTGGGCGAAGGAGTTGGGCATGACCATCAGTCCGACGCCGAGTCCGGCAACGGTCAGTACGGATCCGGTGGCCGTCCAGGCCGCACGAGCCCGCCGGCGTGCGCGAACGCCGGCGTGCAGTCGGTCTCGGTGCCGGTCCTCATAGAGCGTGTCCTCCTGGCTGTCGCGCATCATCCGCGCCAGCTCCTGCTCGAAGTGATCCATGGCTCCCTCTTCACTCCACCGGCTCTGCCTCAGCCAGAAGCTGACGCAGTCGTGCAACGCCGCGTGCCGTCAGTGAACGGGCGGTACCCACCGGACATCCCAGTACCTCCGCGACATCCCGCTCGGGCAGGTCCTGGTAGTAGCGCAGTACCACCGCAGCCCGCTGCCGCGCCGGCAACAACGCCAACACGGCCTCCAACCGGGTCTGTTCGTCCACGGCAGCGGTCTCGTCTGCCACCTCGGGCGGGTCGGGCAGCTGGTCCACAGGGTGCTCGCCCCACCAGCGACGCCGTGCCGAGCGAGCCGCGGCACGGGCCAGGACCCTGCGCACATACGCCTCGGGCGCCTGCTCGGCCACCTTCGGCCAGGCAAACCACAGTTTGACGAGCGCTTCCTGCAGCAGATCCTCGGCCCGGTGTCGGTCTCCACCGGTGAACAGCCGCGCCAGATGAAGCAACGCCGACCACCGAGCCGCCACGAACCGGTCGAACTCATCGGCCCGCACCAGCCCCATCAGCGTCGCCCCTCCCCTCAACACGCCCCTACACCCTCAATAAAGGCACTGGCCCCTGCCCCGCTATGCACCCCCGGCAAGTGACCTGGCTCACACATGCCATCCTGGCCGTGCCCACGGCGCACTTGTCTGGGACGGCGGCGGCAGGTCGGTTGCAGCGGCAGTCATGGCGTGCCGGAACGTGGCAGGTCAGGGATTTGCCCCGCGTCAGGTGGGCTCTGGCGAGCCTGCGGATAGTGGCGTTGCATGAATTCCGCGGTGATCTCCATCCGCCGCAGCATGGCCTCGGTCTGCTGCGGTGTCGCCCTGGTGCTGTGACCAGCGAGCGCGCTTGCGATGGGTGTAGCTCGCGCTGAGGGAAGGTCACGGTTCAGGCGTGACGACGTCGTACCGCAGCGATCAAGAACCGTAACGGCCTGACGGACTCCACGAGTTCCACCTGAGTGGTCACATCGGTGTGGTGCCCGGGCTCATGGGTGTGTGCGAAGGACGCACTCGATGGGGAGGACATGATGCAGTTCGTGTTGGTGATCCACCAGGGCACGTATCCGTTGCCGGGCACTCCGCAGGCGGAGTTGGTGTCGGAGGAGGACAGGAAGGCGGCCTACGCCGACTGGGCGGCGATCGGCACGATGGAGAACGTGACCGGTGCGCCGCCGATGGGTCTGCCCAAGGACGCGACGACCGTCCGCGTGGAGGACGGTTCGGCCGTCACCACCGAGGGTCCGTTCGACAACACCTCGGTGGGCGGGTTTCTGGTGGTTGAGGCCGAGGATCTGGATGCCGCGATCGCGATCGCATCGCGCGTACCGCAGGCGCGACTGGGTGGCGCGGTCGAAGTACGACCGTCCGCCAGGTACTGGTGAGTTCCTGGCCCGGTGCGCGCGGCGCACCGGGCCAGGCCGCTCACTCGGCCCGGCCGAGGACGCTGGAGGCAAGGCTGCGGACGCGGTCGGCGTTGTGGATGACGTCGATCCTGACGATCTTGTCGTCGGCGACGGTGAAGGCCATGACGGAGTACGGTTGCCCGTTCCGGGTGACCAGCGCACCGACCGTGCCGTTGACCAGGACGGGGCGCAGTTCGCCACCGCGGGGTGCACGGGCCCGCTTGGCCACCGCCGCCGCACCGCGGACGACGCGTGGCGGTCGGGTGGCACCGAATTCGGTGCGCTGCACGACATCGGGGTCGAGGACCTGGACGAGGGCGTCGAGGTCGGCGGTCCGCGCCGCTGCGTAGAACGCGTCGACCACCTTCCGCTGGCGTGCGAGATCCCGATCGGGCCGGGGGAGCTCCGCGCCGTTGACCCGGCGCCGCGCTCGGCTGGCGAGCTTCCGTGCGGCCGTGGGGGTTCGGTCGACGATATGGGCGATCTCGCCGAAGGGCAGGTCGAACATGTCGTGCAGCACGAACGCCAACCGCTCGGCCGGGGTGAGCCGTTCGAGTACGACAAGCAGCGCCAGGCCCACCGCGTCGGCCAGCAGCGCCTCCTGCTCGGGGTCGGGGTCTCCAGCCCAGACGACCGGGTCGGGCAGGTGCCCGACCAGCGGGTCTTCCCGGCGGCGCCGTCGGGACCGCAGCTGGTGCAGGCACTCCCGCGCGACGACGGTGGTCAGCCATCCGCTGAGGTTGTCGATTCGTTCCTCGTCGGCCCGGCTCAGCCGAAGCCAGGCGTCCTGCACCGCGTCGTCGGCCTCCGCCACCGAACCCAGCATCCGATATGCCACCGCACGCAGCCGCGGGCGCTCCTGCTCGAAGTGCTCGGCCAGCCACTCGCTCTCGTTCACCAGTCACACATCCCATCGTCAAGACTCACCCGGATGAGCCTTCAGAGGCCGCCGATGTGACGGCAGTGACGGAGAACTCATCACCACAGGGTCAGGAGTGTCCGGTCAGCGGTCGGGCGTGAGGATGGGCTTGACGTCCAGGATCGGGGTCCCGTCGAGGGCTTCGAGGTTGCGGACGTGGATGCGCGGGCCGGCGACGGACAGGATGCGGATGGTGTGCAGGCCGATCGGGTTGGGGCGGTCGGGCGAGCGGGTGGCGAAGACGCCGGTGATCGGACGGGCAGCGTTGCCGCGTGGGTGGACCGAGAGCGTGTCGCGGTCGGCGCGGTCGAGCCAGGTGAGCAGCAGTGCGTCGGTGCCCGGGGTGAGGCCGTCCAGGGCGGGGACGTACTGGACGCCGAAGACGAGCCAGGCGTCGGGGGCTCCCTCGTCGGGCTGTCGGGGCGCCTCCGACCGGCCTGTCAGTGCCGACTCGACATGCCCGATCGGGTGCAATACGTATGCGGCCACGAATCCCTCTTCCTTGAGCGGGCCTGCGGGCAGTGTCGGTGAGGCGCCTGCCTGTCCACGGTGGTGAGTTCGTAGCCTGCCCGCGAGCCGCTGCTGGCCGACCCGTACCAGGACCCGACTTGGTCGGCGAAGTTGGCCGACTCGATGGCGGCCCTGTTGCTGCTGGAGCGGGCGGTGTTCGTGCCGCGAGAGGTGTTCGCCTTCGACTTCGCAATCCGGTACAGGCATCAGCCGCGCGGCAGCTTATCCGGCTTCGACCCGGCGAACGGCGAAGTTGAAGCAACCGGCTGCGACGTTCCGCAGATGAACGGTCCTGATGCGGGGGCGGGAAAGCAGCTCGCTCATCTCGCGGACGGCCTGTTCGCCGCCGGAGACGACGGTCGCCGCCGCCATGTTGCCGTCGTGGTCGTAACCCCTGACCACTTGCTCCCGGTGCGCGAGTCCGACGGGGTACTTGTGCCGGGCCGGGTACCCTGCGCAGGGTTCGGCATGGACGAACACCGGTCCGCGTTCCGCATACGGTCCGGCCGTACCCGGTGGCGTGTAGGCGATCAGCATGATCCGCTCGCCCAGCCCGGACTCGCCGAGGCAGCAGCGCAGCGGGTTGCCGCCCTCGTCCTCCACCTGCGCGCGCACCCGGTTGCCGGCCTCGTCGCAGCCCTCCGCCCGAACCCTCTCCAGGTACCCGGCCGGTATCGGCTCGACGGTCAACTCCCCCAGGGACAGTCCTGTTTCGCTCATGCGCCCATCGTGCCTTGGCCGTCAGGGCCGCGCTGGCGGGAATTCGCCATCGCGTTTGCGTTCATCCGGAGCAGTCACTCGTCCCCGACGGCGGTGAAAGGAGCGGTCGCCGGCATGTGACCCGGATCTGAGCGACAGCCACGTCCGAGGCAAGCTGACCGTCGTCATGCGGTGGCCAGAACGCCTCAACGGAAGTCGACGGCGTGGTCGGAGGCCCATTGACGGAACGTGCGCGCGGGCGCCCCCGTGACCTCTTCCACGGCAGATGAGATCAGGTTCGCTGCAGGCCGCGTTTCGGCACTGGCCAGCAGGGCCTCCACCAGCGCCGGCGGCCGCCCGTCCGCAAGCATCTGCCGTCGTGCGACATGGGCGGGAATCCCGTCGAAGCGCAACGGGCGGCCGATCGCCTCCCCGATCGTCCGCACCTGCTCGGCCCGACTCAGTATCTGAGGGCCAGTCAGGACGTGCCGCGCGCCCGCGTGGCCGCCGTCATCGGCCAGTGCGCGCACCGCGACGGCCGCGACATCGCCCTCGTGGATCACCGCGGCGGGTGCGATGTCAGGACCGCGCACCACCTCCCCACTGCGGATCTGCCCGGCCCAGCCCAAGGCATTGGAGGCGATCGTGCTCGATCGCAGGATGGTTCGCCCCAGTGCGGAGCGCTCGATCAGACGCTCCATATCGGCGTGGAGTTGGTTGATCGGGTCGCTCTGCAGCTCGGTGTCCTCGCGGACACCCGACGAGGAGAGGTAGACGACGTGGCGGACATGTCTTCCGATCGCCTCCAGCACGGCGGGGGCACCGTCGGTCGTGAGGAAGGGCCAGATCAGGAACACCCGGTCGATCCCCACAAGAGCCGCGTCAAGCGTGCCCGGTTCGGACAGGTCTCCGCTCGCGGCCTCCACTCCCGCCGGGAGCCCGACCTTCCCGAAGCCACGCAGGAGCGCCCGCGCTCCCACGCCCTCAGTCAGGAGTTGGGCGACAACCTGCCGGCCGACATTCCCGGTCGCGCCGGTCACAAGAATCTTCGTCACGCCGAGGTCTCCAGTGACCGGTAGGAGCCGACCTCGTCCACGTAGGTCACCACTGGCGGCTCGGAACACACCTCGCTCAGGGCGGCGCGGTAGCGCTGGAACGAAGCCAACTGGTGGTGCGGGGCTGCCACCGGGTCGCCGTCGGAGGTGATCAGGGCCAGAAATCTTCCGCTGCCGTCGAGCCGGTAGGTCTCATACCGCAGGCCGCGCGGACGGGCCCGCGCAAGGTCCGCATAGACGGCGTGCAGCAGAGCCACACTCTCGTCCACCCGCTCCTGCCTGACCGTGTACCGGACCATCACCTGCATACCGCCCCCTGATTCCATGCGTCGGCCGAGGCCGATCTCATTTCATCGGACAGCTTGTATTTCAGAAGTCAGCCTGTCAAGCGAATGCTAGGATGCGGAGCATGCCCCCGACTCGGAAGTACGAGCAGCGACTGCGCGCTCGGGCTGCGGAGGAGACACGGCGCCGCATCCTCGACGCCGTGTACCGGCGGTTGGCCGATGCGCCGGCCGAACCGGTCAGCGTGGACAAGGTCGCCCGGCTCGCGGAGGTGTCGCGCTCCACCATCTACACCGCCTTCGGCTCACGCGCGGGCCTGTTCGACGCGCTCGGCATGGACCTGCTCCAACGCGGCGGCTTCACCGCCATGGTGCGCGCGGTGCACCATCCGGACGCCCGGGAGGGCCTGCGCGGCGGCATCCGCGGCAACGTGCTGATGTACGCGGCGCACCGGGACGTGCTCCGCGCGCTGTACTCGATGGCCCAGCTGGACGCCGAAGCGGTCGGCGGCGCGGTCCAGCGTCTGGAACGCGGACGCGCCGAGGGCATGAACGGCCTCGCCACTCGCCTGTCCGAGCAGGGCCTGCTCCGCGACGGCCTCACCACCGAGCAGGCGTCCGACACGCTGTGGCTGCTGACCAGCTTCGACAGCTTTGACCTCCTCTGCACCGGCCGGGAACGCCAGCCCGAACAGGCCAGCGCGATCCTCACCGACGCCGCGGAGCGCGCCCTGTGCCGCTGAACGCGACGGCTGCCGCAGCACATTGGGCACAGCTGGGCTTGTCCCTCGCGGAGAAGGGACCTCGGATCGCCTCGCTCACCGCCCGGCTCCATGCCATGCAGGCCCGGGCCCGGGCAACAAGCGGCCGGCAATCACCGGCTCGCCGTGCGCTCGACGCCGTTCACGCCGACCTCGAAAGCCCCTCGGATGCCGTCCATCCCTGACTCAGCCCCGTCGACTCGGCAACTCTGGCGAGCGAGCCAGCCCTGGCCCTGGGCAACCTGTGCGAGGCGTACGGCTCCGGTATTCCGACCGCTGTCTAGCCGTACCTGAACGCGGCCCAAGCCGCCCCCCCGCGTACCGGCAGAGCTTGGACCGGCTGCGCGAGATGGGCGGCCTGATCGGGGCGTACGAACCTCACCGGCCCAAGGCCGGCGGCGGTGCCGACCACTTCCGCCGGGAGGAGGTGCTGGAACTGCTCACGCCCCAGACCCAGATGCCCAGCCGGTCCTGATAAGCCGTCACGACTCAGCCGCTGACCATGCACGCTTCTCCGTCCTCTGGTGGGGTTCCCATGACGGCCGGGCTCTGCGTCGCCGAGTCCCAGGTGCGCATGGGCTGCCGCAGGCCGTCGGGGAGACCGTCGAAGCGAGAGCCTCAACCTTCATGGCTCGTGTCGGTGGGCGTGCTGGGTTACAGCCCGCAGGAGCCGCGGTCGAGGTGGAAGTATCGGGCGTTGGCCCAGCGGCACAGCCGGATACCGACGATGACGCCGACGATGGTGACCAGGGCAGGCAGGTATCCACTGGCGACCTGGATGATCGGGATTGCCGGGCACCCACCCGAGATCGCCCAGCCCGTACCGAACAACACCGCGCCGGGGATCACGCCGGCGTGGATGCGCCCTGGGGTGCGGCGGACCCGCAGCAGAGCGAACGCGCACACGATGATCCCCACCGCACCCGCGAAGGAGAGGAACATGCGCAGGTCCTGGAAGGTGAACATGCGGTTCAGCTCGGCGTAGTCGCCGAAGCCGATGTTGGTGACGGTATAGCCGAGGGCCAGCCCGGTGATGATGGTGGCCAGCAGAATCGCGCCCCGGGTGCGCATCAGATCACCTTCCACAGGAGGAACGACACCGCGACGGCGGTGCCGAAGAACACGGCGGTCGCGACGATGCTGACCGGGCGTAGGCGGCCGCAGCCGCTGAGTCCGTGGCCGGAGCTGCACCCACCGGCCAGCCGCGTGCCGAAGCCGACCAGCACGCCTCCCACGAACAGCACGGCGATCATGGTGGTCGGATCGGCGGTGACCAGGTTCCGAAAACCCGGGCCCATGTCGTAGCGGAGGTGGAACCGCCCGGAGGTGACCGCGGCGATGAACCCACCGAGGAAGATCGACATCAGCAGGGCAGCCTGAGTGACCAGCGGGGCCGGGCGCAGGCTCGTGGCTGCCGGGCGTTCACTCGCTGCCGATTCGGCGTCGGCTTCGAGCGGCTGCGACTCCCCGTACGGAACCTGCGGCACGTTGGACGCGTCGGTGCCGGTGCCGAAGTGCTCTGCTGTAGCCGCGGCAAGCGCCTCAGCGAGAGCTTGATCGTCGGTGAACTCCTCGTCCATCCGCTCCAGTCGGCGTTCGCGACGCCAGTGCAACACGCGATCCCACGCGGCCGACACCCCGAGAGACCGATCGGTGATGAGGGTGTGGTTGATGGTGACCAGAGCGAGCCCGACAGCGCCCGCCCACCAGGGCCAGTAGGTACTCATGCGGGTCCTCTCATCCAATCGGCAAGTCGAGCCCACCAGCCGCGCTTTGAGCCGGGCGCTTGCTGTGTGTGTCGAGCGAGGCTGTCTGAAGGCCGGGCAACCTGTGGGGACGGTGACGGTTGGTCATGCCGGACAGCCGCTGGCGGAGGGGTTGCCCCGAACTGGGCCATGGCCTCCGGTATCGCGGTTCCAGGTCCTGACTGCTCAGGTGGCCGGGGCGGTGCCGGCTGGGGCCGGGACGCGGTCTCCGGTGGCCCCGGAGCGGGCCGTGGCCGCGGGGGCTGTCGGCGGACCGCCGCCGGGCCGGTGGCGCCGGATCGGTCCACCTCGGCCGGGGCTTCGAGGTGCCGCGCGCGGGCTCCGTTGGGCAGCAGGCTGATCGGCACGCGCTCGCCGGTGAGTGACATCTGGTAGCGCGCACAGCCGAGCCATCGATCCGCGCTGTCGCAGTAGTATTCGCGCCACCCTTGCAAGCTCGCCCTCAACAGGGGGAAAAGGGGGCATCCTGCGGCGTGAGAGCAACCCACGTTGCTCCTTCCTGACCGGCGCACCACCCGTTCGGGGAGAGCGGTTGCCGTTCTCGATTCCTGCCCTCGCTATGCCCGGTCGACGGTCTGAAAAGCAATGCGGTGACGGGCAGTGACAATAAGGCGCTGCGCCTCCATCCCTTGATCGGCCGCGATGCAACCATTGTTTCGGTGTTCCGAGCAAATCAGGGAGTTTTTCCAAACAGGCCACTTGGCACTACTTGGTGAGATACTCTCCGCGACGGATTTGCGGCGCCTGCCTCTCATGTCCGGATATCTGCGATCGCCGGCAAGGCTGCCTGAACCGTGATTCGACTGCATGATCGCGGCCCGCGCCGGCGCAAGTCAACTGTTTATGGAAGGGGTGTGAATTCTGGAGTTTCTTGTGGTGATGGCGTGAATATCGTGGATATCAAACGAAGAGTTGAGGGAGGGCAATCATGTGTCAACGTGCTGTCTGTCGGTCGTGCCGGAAGTTGACCTATGAGGGCTGCGGAAAGCATGTGGACCAAGTGCTCATGGGTGTGCCAACGGCTCAGCAGTGCAGGTGTGAGCCCGCGGAACGCAAGCGTGAACGCACAGTGGAGGCCACGACTCGATCGGAATCGGTGCCAGCCCGACAGGGCGGGGCGTCGCGAAGCACACACGCTCCTGGGTACCCCGGGAGTCCACCGGGCCGGTCGAGGGGCGGCTGGTGGGCTCGGCTCATCGATTGGCTGAAAAGACCGGCGTGAGGTAATGATCCGAGTGCGCTCGCTTTGGGGCCCTTGAGTTCAAGGTGTTGGTTATTGGGCCATGAGAACCCGGTTTTCGGAACTCCGGGGTGCCAAGTGACGCCGAACGCGGAGCCAGCACCGACACCCGTGTCCCGCGACGAACGTCGTCGGCGCTCCGCATGACAGCATCCGCTTCTTCTGACGGCCTCCTCCACTTTCTGCGGGCCCGCTGTACCGAAGAATGCCAGCGGTGTTACCCGACGGCCTTTGAGGGATTCACTGATGACGACAGCCCGCGGGCCACTGCCACGAGGGGCGCCCGGGCTGCCGTATGCGCGCAGGAGCGGGCCAGCACGGGGGGAACCGGCCCGCTCCTGCGGTCGGCGCCCGCTTGCCCCCCTCCAGGAGAGCGCGCGCCTCGACCCTCGTGATCGGGTCACTCCTTCCTGCGCGCTGCGCCCCTGGAATGTCACTGGAGGCGAGAGATGGTCACCAATCCAGCGCTCTTGTGAAGAGAGCGACTTGAAGCCGTCACGACTCAGCCGCTGACCATGCACGCATCCTCGTCCTCCGGCGGGGCTGCCCGTAGCAGCCGGGCTCTGCGCTGCCCGGAAAGACACGGTTGCAGGGCCGGTACGCTTGGGGCCGCTGCGGCACCCCACACCTTGATCCGCGCCCCACGGTGAGTCATGGCTTGCGGCGATCAAGACGTCTTTGGGCATGAGGATGAAGAACACGTGCTGATAGCGGGCCGATACCGGCTGCGAGACACCATCGGGCGGGGCGCGATGGGGGAGGTCTGGCGGGCCTTCGACGAGACGCTCGGCAGACCGGTTGCCGTGAAACTCCTGCTCCCCCACGACTCCGACCCCACCGCGCTCTCCCGCTTCCGACTGGAGGCGCAGACCGCCGGACGCCTCAGCCACCCGCATGTGGTCGGCGTACTCGACTTCGGCGAGCACGAAGACCGTCTGTTCCTGGTGATGGAGCTCGTCGACGGGGACAGCCTCGCCGACCAACTCACCGTCTCCGGACCGCTGCCCGCCGAACACGTGGCCCATATCGCCGCACAGGCCGCCCTTGGGCTGGCCGCCGCACACCGTCAGGGCGTCGTGCACCGGGACATCAAGCCGGCCAACCTCCTGCTGGGCGCCGAAGGCACCCTGAAAATCGGCGACTTCGGCATCGCCCGCTTCCTCGACGACCCCGGTGCCGCGCTCACCGCCACCGGTCAGATCGTCGGCACCAGCCTTTACCTCGCGCCCGAGCGGGCCCTGGGCCGCACCGCCGGCCCGGCATCCGACGTGTACTCCCTGGGCTGCGTGCTCTACCAACTCCTCACCGGCCGACCGCCGTTCCGGGCGGACAGTGCGGTCGCGGTGCTTCATCAGCACCTCGATGCCGCCCCGGTCCCACCCCGGCAACTCGGCGCCGATCTACCGCCCGCCTTCGAGAGCTATCTGCTCGGCCTGCTGGCCAAGGAGCCCGAGAGCCGACCCACGGCTGAGGAGGTGGCGGACTGGTTCGGGCGCGGAGCCTGGCGCGGCGCGCGGGAGCCGCTGCCGAGCGAACACCAGCATCACGGCCGCCCGAACCAGCCGCACACCACCGGCTCAAGGACCGCCGCCCCTGCAAGCTCCCCCTCCGCTCCCACCGCCCTCTCCGACCGTGCCTTCGCGCCGGTGACGGACACCGGGTGGCAGACGAGCGTGCACCGGGCCGCGACCCGCCGCGCACACCTGCCGTTCCTCCGCCGTTCCCCGCTGGTGGCCGTGCTGGGCGGCGCCGGCCTCTTCACCCTGGCGTTGGTGGTGGGCATGGTGTGGTTCTCGCCCGGCACCGACTCAGCTCAGGGGCGGCAGACCAACCCGCCCACGAGCACGAGCCCCGCCACGCCGTCCCCCTCGGCGTCATACGAGACCGCTTCCCCACCTCCGGCACAGCTTGCCGAGCAGAAGCCGGAGAGGGCCCCCGACGTCACACCAGGCCCCAAGAAGGCCCACAGGCCCGGCAAGCGCAAGCACTGAAAGGGGCCCGGAGCCCGGATCCTCACACGGTCTGCATCGCCTGGCTCCTGTCGCCCCACCTGTTGGGAGGCGAATACGTAGTTCCTGAAGACGCGCCCGAGGCCGCCGGGTTGTTCTCGCGCAGCGAAGAACTCACCAAGAAGCCGGTGGAGCGCGGTCACGGTTGCGGTGTCGTCCTGCCGTGTGACCGGGTGGACGCATCCGCCGCGGGCGAGGCGGCCGACGAGAATTGGCCAGGTCAGGTCGTGTCCTGTGCCGCAGGGGACTTCACATGGGCGCGCCAGGACGCGGGCTCCATGGGATTCGCTGAGTGGGTCCGGAATACGGCGCCGGGATACTCCCGGTCCGTTCCTCCCATCGCTGAAGGTAGGGGTCAGCTGGCGAACTCGGTGTACTCGTCGGCGGAGAGCAGGTCCCCGGCTCTTCCGAGACGCGCACTGTGAACAGCCAACAGCCCTCGAATGGGGCGGAGTTGACCCGCCCGGGTCGTCGACGACGTCCTGGTTGGCAGCGACGACCTCACCGGTCACCGGGGAGTACGGGTCGCTCACCGCCTTGGTCGACTCCAGCTCGCCGCAGGTCTCGCCCGCGGTCACCGTGTCACCGACTTCCGGAAGCTGCACGAACACGATGTCGCCGAGCCCAAAAGCTGCAACAACACCCGCACTTACCCAAACGACAACGTCGGCCTTCAGGACCACCACCGAATCCTGAAGGCCGACGTCACGCGAGCCCCTGAATTCGCCTACAGCATCAGCAAGCGATCGACGGGGCGCAGTAGCCAGGCCCCGAATTAGCCAGCAGTGCAAAGAGGATTCTCGGGGCCCGCTGGCGCGTCAGAGCCCGGCTATGCCGGAAAAGCCGGCCTGGCCCGAGATGGGGCCGGTGACCTGGATGCCGCCGCCACCGCTGATCGAGCCGCCGGGCAGACCCGGCAGACCCGGCAGACCCGGCAGCCCGGGCAGACCCGGGATCGCGGACGTGCCGTCCTGAACCATGTCGCCGAGAACGCCGCCGGAAACGCCGTCCAGGTCGGCCTCGGAAATCTCACGGGTCTCGACGGGAGTGAAGTCGTTGCGCATGACTGCCCTTTCCATTCGTAGCTTGGCGCGAGAGCAAACCATGCCGACCGGCCGCCCGGCGACCCCGGCCCATCGGTAATTTCTGCCGAGGTTCCCAATATCCCTACATGCCGCCCCGTGGAACCGTTCACGGGATCGCGGAAACTCCTTCACATGCCTTTCGAGATCCGACGCCCGTGGCCGGTTTACAGCACCATCGCCGCTGGAAACCGGTGGGACATGTCAGTATTCGAGACCGGCCAGAGCGCGGCGGATCCAGGCGATACGAGGGGTCTGTGGTCTTCCTGTGCACTTCACGGATGCTGCCCTCAAGGAAAGTCCGCCCGCGCTACCCGCACCGTCTCCGCCGGAGCCTTTCCTGCCGCCATCAGCCGCATCGACACCGACACCCCTCCCGAGCAACGACGTCGGCTCCATAATCTCCGTCACGGTGCCGCAACCCTTACCCACGCGGCCGGCGCCGACCTGAAGGACATCCAGGAGATGCTCGGCCACTCCTCGATCGCCATCACGGGCGGACACGTACACCAGCCTGCTGCCGGAAACCGACCGGGCGATCGCCGAAGCCGCCGCCCGCCCCGTCCCCCGCGCCCGCCGGACGGAACAGGCACCCGAAAACGACGCGGGCCTCGAAGCGGACGAGGAATCCGGAGCTGAAGGCGAGGAATCCGGGGCCGAAGCCGTACCGGACGGTGCCGGGGAATCCGCAGGCGAGCCCGCCCCTGGTGCCCCATCCGCTCACGCACCGCGCACGCAAACGGCCCCGGACGAGGAGTCCGAAGCCGAGCAAGACGCCTCCCCGGGGGAGGAACCCCAGGTCAGCGACTTGATGCGCAGAGCCCCCTGTCGGATTCGAACCGACGACCTTTATCGGCTCAAAGGGTCGATGGCCCCAGCCAGGTACTTCGCTGCTGTAGTGCAAACGGCTCCGGAGAGCGCGGTCCCGTAGGGCATTTGGCCAGGTCGCACGGACAATCGTGGTCGGTCTCGCCTCGCTTGGCCGCAAGTGGGGGCCGCGCCTCGTTGATGGCCGTACCGCACCCGGACGCCGTTCCCCGTGATTCCCTGCCCGATCCGGCTCGCTTGTGGCACGGAGGTTCCTGCTCGCGGTCGTTGCCGCAGCCGCAGGGACCAGCGTCTGGCGCCGGCCCCTGGCAAGGTGTTCGGTCAGTTACCCGTAGCAACGGGTATACCAGCGGTGGTTGCTGTAGTACCTGTGGCAGACCCTGCTGTGCCTGCCGAATCTCAATATGGCGAAGACGGCCATGATGCCCTCCCCGAGGGTTGAGATCGTCTACCTTCATCAGGCTAGCGCGCCGACCGTGTCATAAAACACCCGATTTGCCCTTATTTTACCCGGACTTGATGGGCTGTCCTGGTCGCCAAACCGATGGCCTCGCGCTGCCCGACCTGCGCATTCTCGCCGTCATTGCCGTGCGTCCTTGTTGATGTCAGCCCCACCCTGTCCGACCCCGGCTGTCGACAGGCACCCATGGCAGCCCTTCGCCTCAGCCACTCACGGCCGGCACTCGCTGACAAGATCGCCATCCCTGAGTCGGAGCGCCGCCGCCGGAGGCTTCGTCTCCATCTGTCGTCGGCGTCGTCGGCCCGGCCTGGTCTTCGCCCCCTTGTGGGCGCGGGCGGCGTCCGGCGCGGGCCGGCCGGGGCGAAGACAGGAGGCAAGGCGCGCGCCGGACGACGGCCGGCGCCGCCGCGCTGTGCGCGGCACCCTGAACCCTGGGTTCAGACTGCTTGCAGTTCTCGGAAGGCTGGTCACCGCGAGCGCAGCGAGCGACTTGAATCCGTAGAGAAAGTTGTTACTCCATAAGGCGTGGAGGCTTTCGGCCGTGGCGTGAACTTCTCGGCGCAGGCAGGGAGTTCGGCTGCCTCGCGGTGGGCCAGGCCCAGGAAGAGCACGGGTCGGGCGGTCCACTCGATGCGGGTGTCTCGGTGGCTGATGGTGATGGCGCAGGGCGTGGTGTACGCAAGGGTCTCAATGGCGCTCACGTAGCCGCCGGCAAGCCAGCTCCGGGCGCATTCGGCTGCCTCGGATTCGAGGGCTGAGGTGATCGTGCGGAGTGCGACCCGGATCCATCGGACGGCTTGGACGGCGCTGTCGGCCTCGCAGGAGGCGCGTAGCACGGGGGCCTCGCCGATCCGGCCGCCCGGTCGAGCCGCGGAACCTGAACCGCTCCTTCTCCCGGCCCACGACTGCTGCCAACCTGCGCCCGATCCGTCTGCATGACGCTCGGCACGGCTGCGCCACCCTGCTCGCCGCGGCCGGCGTGCCTCCTCGCGTCCTGATGGAGATCCTCGGCCACAGCCAGATCAGCATCACCATGGACGTGTACACGCACGTGGCCCAGGACACCCAGCGGGAGGCGATCAGCCACATGGACAGGTTGCTGAAGCGGCGGGTCCCACGCTCCCCGGACTGACCGCTCCCATTGATGTCAGCCACGGATGCCAGAAGCCCCAGGCCACGACCGGCCCGGGGCTTCTTCCCTGGTCAAACCCAGAGCCCCCTGTCGGATTCGAACCGACGACCTTCGCTTTACAAGTGGGGTCGAATCCTTGCCGGGGGGTGCTCGACGCTGCCGCGTAGTGCCGTTTCCCCTGTTCAGCGCCACGCGACTGCGTAGTCGGTCCCGCTCACGACGCCTCGTGCCAGACCGTCCGCTCACGCATCGTGCACGCATGAAGGAGATGCGCACGTGCGGCCTGGTTGAAGTTGTGGCACTGCCACTCATGCAGCGAATGCGGGAGGGACGGGGGATGGCCTGGGGCCTCTTGGCGAAATATGGCGTTTGCCTGGGAAAACTCCTCTCAGTAGCTCTCACCGGTCAAAGCTGGGAAGCGCCTAGTCTCGGCCACCAGCCGGCTTGGCGCAGAGATGAGGCCGTCTTGCTCGCTGTTTCTGATCCTGGTCACATGGTCATTGACCTTGGATGGGATGCGAAACGGGGGGGCGCGTGAGCGGCTTACAGGTCTCCGTATGGAAGCGTTACGGACATGACCGTCTCTACGTGAATGAGTCGGACGGCAAGAAGGTCGCATGGCTCGACCGCAGCACGGGGCACCTGACGCTTCTGGTTGAGGAACAGCGGGACGCGGTACTTGATCTCCTTGCGCCCTATCTCACTGCTTCTTCTTCACCCGTAGCCCACAAGGCACTGCGCCCTGAGAACGACCTTGCCGGGAACCGCCCGGGAGACGCGCTGCAAAAGAAGGTGGACGAGCTGACACCCGGCTTCTGGCGGTGGGCGCTGGCCAGACTGTCCGGTCGACGTCTGGAAGCGGACAGTTGGCGCGCAGGACTGGCCGGCGAGCGCCGGGTGGGAGCAGAGCTGGAGAGGCTGGTAAGGCGAGGCTGGCGAGTACTGCATTCCATACCCCTGGCGGGTGATGTTGACATCGACCACGTCTTGATCGGTCCGGGCGGAGCCTTTTGCATCAACACGAAGTGCCACCGAGGCGCGCGCGTTTGGGTGGGCGACGACTCTGTTCGCATAGGCGGCCAGTCGTACCCCTACGTGCGGAAGAGCCGAGCCGAGGCGCAGCGAGCCTCAGCTGCGCTGACGCGTGCGTGTGGCTTTCCCATCGAGGTTCAGCCTGCGCTCGCCTTCGTAGCGGTGGCAGAGCTGAAGGTCGTGCCGTCGCTCAGGGACGTGCGCGTCCTCCAAGAGCGCGACATCACGGTGTTCAAACACCTCAAGGCTGACTGGCGACCGGACAAGGTCGAGTTGGTGTACACGGCGGCTCGTGATCGCCACACCTGGGTTCGCTCCTGACGGTTGGCTGGGTTAAAGCCAACCTTCGCGAAATGTGGCTTGTTTGCGTCATTACTCACCAGTCTCCGTTGAAGACACCGTTCCTCTCCCACATCCTGGAAGGCTTTCCGTCGAGCCATGATCTGGGGGATAGGTGTCAGTTCGCTCTGCACTACGTGCGAATAATCCTGAGGCGGTGCACCACACGCGCCAACTTATCGAATACATGCGCGAAATCGTCCGAGGTTCGTACAAGCCGGTGCGGGACTGGCAGAAGTATCCGGAGGTCCTCTGGCTCTCTGGTCTGCCGGACGACAGGCTCCGGCGGCACCCGGACGACGACCGGACGCTGCTCAAGGTGGCGCACCGTCCGCCCCGCTCAGCTCCTGTCCTGCCCGAGGTGCTGACGGGGTGGGTCGATCCCGAAGCCGCCGTCACCGCGACGCCCGAAGCACCACCGCTGGCAGAGTCGGGACCCGGTCAGGGCTGGGAGGAGGACGAGAAAGGCGATCTGTTCGAGGTCTCCGAGATCCCCCGGGAAGAAGCGCACGACGTGCTGCGTACCTACGCGCGATGGCTCGACGCGTGGCGCAAGTGGTCGGCAAAAGAGCGCGCTGACCGGCCATACCGCGATCTCTATCAGCAGCTGTACCGAATGGCGACCAGGCTTCAGCAGGACGGAGAGGAATACGAGGCGGTACTGGGCGCCGGATTGCTGACCATCGGAGCCGTACGCCCGTCGGCGCGTATCTCCCGGCATATTTTGACGGCGCCACTGCTACTCAGCGTGAATTCCACGAATATGTCCATCACCGTCGCCCTCGCACCCGGCGACCCCGCACGGATGGAGGACAGCGGGTTCCTCGACGCGGACCAGGGCTACAGCACCCGCTTGCTGAGCCCGCTGCGGGACCGGGTCGACGCAGAAGGATTCCATCCGCTGTCCCGTGACTCCCAGGACCTGCTCGGTGACTGGTCGGAGAGAGCGTTCGGCACCGATCGCGCGGTGGCATTCCACCGTGGCTGGGGCCGCCCGTCCGCCGACCCGACACTGCCGGTGCCCACGCTCGGGTTCGCGCCGGCGATCATTCTCCGTCAGCGGGGCCAGGGCGCCCTCGTGAACTTCTACGACGGCATCGCGAACCGCCTCGCCCAGCCCGATGCCATCGCTCCCCTGGGCCTGGCCCAGCTGCTGTACCGGCTGGAAGCGGAGGACCGCAGGGCGTGGGGTACGGCAGGGGGCCGTGAGGTGCCGCCCGCCCTCGGCCCCGACCCACTGTTCCCGCTGCTGTCGAACGAAGCCCAGCGGGAGGTGCTGAGGCGCCTGCAGACCGATACCGGCGTCGTCGTTCAGGGACCACCCGGCACCGGAAAGACGCACACCATCGCCAACCTCGTGTGCGCCTTGCTGGCAGACGGGAAGCGGGTGCTCGTGACGAGTGAGAAGGGCCAGGCGCTGAAGGTCCTGCGGCAGCAGCTACCCCCAGAGCTACGCAGCCTGTGCGTCCTCCAGGGCGACCGGCGCCAGGACGGCAGCGACGACCTGGAACAGTCTGTGCGCGCGCTCTCCCAGCTCAGTGCCACTCAGTCGACGGAGCGTCTCGGCGTAAGGATCAAGGCTCATGAGGCGCTGCGCTCGGAGCTGTCGGACACCCGCGCGCGGCTCCGTGACGAACTGCGCGCCATACGTGAGGCGGAGTGGTACGAACACCTCGACGTGGCACCCGGATACAAGGGGCGGCTCGCGGAGATCGTGGAGACCATCGCCGCTGGTGCACCAGAGCACGACTGGATGCCCCCTCTGCCAGCCTCGGCACCGCGAGAACCGTCGCTGAGCCAGGACGAGGCCCAGCGCCTGCTGGGGCTGGTGTCCCGGCACGGGGCCGGCGTGCTGGGCGAGCATGCCGCCCGCTGCCCGGACCCCGCGGACTTCGTCGCACCCGTGCTGTTCGAGGAGGCGGTCAATGCCCTGGACGCCGCTGTACGCGCCTGCGCCGGAGCCGCGTCCAACTCGCTCGCCCTTGAACTCGCCGACCAGGGCAGTGAGCTGATCATGGAGCTGGTCGGGCTGCTGGACGCGGCGGAACACGCGCTGCAGAGCGAGGGACTGCCGGGCGACCCCTCCGCCTGGCCGCCCGAGGAGTGGACCACGCAGGCCCTGCGAGACGGAATGGCAGGCCGGCGGCAGCAGTTGTGGGAGGGAGTACGTCAGTCGTCCGCCCGCGCCGAGGACGTGCAGAGCGCGTTTCAGCACATGCCCTTCGCCGTGCTCGACGTACCTGACGTGGCGTTTGCCGAGGAATCGCGTCTCATCGCCGCCGGGAAGGACCTCGAACAGTACCTCCGCGGCGGCGGCAAGCTGCGCAAGCTGGCTCAGAGGCCGGTCCAGAAGGAAGCCCAAGTCCTTCTACGGAACTGCAGGGTGGACGGGCGACTGCCCAGCACGCCGGACGAGATCTCCGCGGTGGTGGCCCATCTGGCGGCACGCCAGTGCGTCCGGCAGCTGAACGAGCGCTGGCAGAGCGTTGGCGCACCCGCGGCAGGGGGCCCCACGCAGGTGGCTCTGTCGGAGCTGCTGGACCGAGTGCCGACGCTGCGCGCGGTGGACGGATTTACCCACTCCGTACGTACGCTGCACGACGTCCTGCTCAAGGCCCGGATCAAGGCCACGGTGCGGACGGAACAGCAGTGGGATGATGTCCGTACGTCGGCGAACGGTGCGGAACGACTGCTCCGTGCCCGTGAGGCGGAGGAACGGCTGCGGTACATCGCCGAGCAGTTGCCACGGCCCGATGCTCGCGGAGTGGCCGAACTGGCACAGGTGCACCGGGCTGTTACCGCCCGTGATCCGCGGGCGTACACGTTCGCGATCGACTCACTGACCGAGGCGTACCACCGTGAGGCCGATCGCCGGGAGGCCCGCAAACTCCTGGACCGAATGTCCGAGGACCACCCCGAACTGGCCCGGAGTTTCGCCGAGTCCCCGACCGAGGCAGCCTGGGAGGCCCGCCTTGTGAACCTGGACGGAGCCTGGGCATGGCGGCGAGCACGCGCTTTCCAGGACACGATGCTGACACCTGGTAAGGAAGCTCGGCTGGAAGCTGAACTGGAAGCGATCGACACGCAGTTGAGTAACACGGTGACCCAACTGGCGGCCAACAGAGCGCTGTACCACTGCCTGGATCGGATGACGGTCGGGCAGAAACAGGCACTGAGCGCCTATGCGTCGGCCATGGCGAACGCAGGCAAGGGAATGACGAAACTCGGCAAGCGGCATCTGAAGAACGCCCGTTCCGCGATGCGTGAGGCGCGTGCCGCGGTACCGGCCTGGGTCATGCCGATCAAGCAGGTCGCCGAAATGATTGATCCCGAGCCGGACGCCTTCGACGTCGTCATCGTGGACGAGGCGAGCCAGGTCGGTCTGGACGGGCTGATGCTGCTATGGCTCGCTCCGAGGATCATCGTCGTGGGTGACGACAAGCAGTGCGTCCCGTTCTACACGGGTGGCAAGCATGAGCGGTTCGACGAACTCCTCGACTCACTCCTGCCTCATCTCATCGACTGGCAGCGGGACGGGCTCAGCCCCAAGTCCAACCTCTATGCCCTGTTGTCCGCCCGTTTTACCGAGACGATCCGGCTTACCGAGCACTTCCGGTGCATGCCGGAGATCATCAATTGGTCCTCCACTCAGTTCTACCCCGACAACGAACTCGTGCCGTTGCGGCAGTACGGAGCGGATCGGCTGCGGCCCCTCGAAGTCGTCCATGTCCATGAGGGCCACTGCGAGGGACGGGGAGACACCCTGGTCAACAGGCCCGAGGCAGAACGCATCGTCGCCACGTTGCAGGAACTCGCGGAGGACGACGCGTACGCGAAACGGAGTTTCGGCGTCATCGTGCTCCGTTCTGGACACCAGGCGAGGCTTTTGGAAAATCTCATCGACACGCGGATCGACCCCGCGATCCGTGAGCGGCACAACATACGTGTCGGCACGGCCGAACAGTTCCAGGGAGACGAACGGGACGTCATCCTGCTCTCGCTGGTCATCGACGCCGGCCACACCCGGGCCCTGACCGGCCAGGGGGACGGAAGGCGGTTCAACGTGGCCGCCAGCCGGGCGCGTGACCAGATGTGGCTGTTCACCTCCGTCACACCGGACCAGCTGCGCAGTAGGGACCTGCGCCACTCTTTGCTCACCTATATGCAGGCGCCGCCGGAACTCCAGGGCACCTCTCCCAGCCTCTCCGCCGTCTCGCCCGACGAGCCGTGCAAGCCGTTCGAGTCCCTCTTCGAGCAGCGGGTTTTCCGAAGGATCAAGGAACGCGGCTACCACGTCGTCCCGCAGTGGAAGATCAGCGGCAAACGCATCGACCTCGTCGTCATCGGGGAGGCGGGCCGCCTCGCCGTGGAGTGCGACGGCAGCCCGTATCACTCCAACCCTGACCAGATTCGTGAAGACTACGAGCGGGAGCGCGAACTGCGCAGGGCACGCTGGCAGTTCTGGCGTGTGCGCAGCAGCGAGTTCGCCCTGTCCCCGGAGGATTCGCTGGCCCCGTTGTGGAAGCGCCTCGACGCTCTGGGAATCCGCCCCGGAGTCACCGAGGAACCACCGGGTGACGCGGGGAGCACCTGGACCCCGGTCGACATCGACGACGCCGATGACACCACCGACGAACTCGACGCCATGCTCGATGAGGATGCGTCCGTCTCTCCCGAAGGAGCCTGACATGAGCGAAGTCTTCGACGACAGCACGTTGACGGAGATTGCCCACCTGATCTGCGGGGACGAGCCGCCGCTGCTCTACCGCAAGGGGTACGAGATAGCCGCGTTCTTCCAGCGGGCGGGCTGGGACGACGTTCCGGAGTACGACGGTACGCCGAGGCACAAGTGGGCCCGGGAACTCCTCAAGGAACGGCAGGAGGACGGCACGGACGACGCCGAGCGCGCAATCTTGCGCCTGGCGAACCGTCTTGAGTACTACAACCAGAAGAAGGAGTACCACGCCGCGCTGAAGCGGCTCAACGAGATACTCGTGCTCGACGGACGCCGGATCGGCGAGGACGGAGGCCAGCCGGCCCTCGTCCGCTGCGAAGCCGGCTTCGAGGACGAAGCGCGGCAGCTGCCGCGTGTCGAGCTGAAGGTCTCCGTGACGGAAGTGGTGAGCGACCCGGAACTCGCCGCCACCGTGCAACTGCGGCTGGACGAGGCACGCGCCTGCTACGAGCACGGCGCCTACACGTCCGCTGTCATCATGCTGGGCAGCCTCCTGGAGGGGGTGCTCGCGCATGCCGCGCAGATCCGTGCCGCAGGCGTACGCATGCCGAAGCCGTTGCGGAACATGGGGCTGAATGACTTCGTGGACTTCGCGTACGAGAACAAATGGATCGAGCACGATGCCAAACTGGCCTCGGAGCTTGTCCGGCACTACAGGAATCTCGTCCATCCCCTGGCGGAGAAACGGACCGGACACAGCCCGAACCGCGACACGCTCGACATGTGCTGGCCGGTGGTGAACGCCACGCTGAACGATCTCGCGGCAACGGCGGCAGCACCCCCTGCTACGCCCCATCCGCAGGCACGTGCGAATGGTGGGCGAAGCCGAAACTCCAACAGCCCTGCGCAACGACCGACGCCTGCTCCTGTCGCACGTCACCGCCCGGGACAGGGAACCGTGTCGGGCGCCTGAATCCACTGGCAGACCGCTGAGCCAGAACGAGATGGAGGAGCACTGGGACTTCGCCAGGGCTCCCCCCATCTCTTCCCAGTTTGTGAGCAGGCTACGCCGAGGTTTCCTCGGTTGGCGGGCTCTTCCTCAGCCGCAGTAGACGCATTGCCAGGACGGTTCCGTCCTCTCGCACCGAAACGGGCCCTCCCCACTTCGGATCCCACGTTTGTTCTGGCCAGGTTCCGCGTCTGCCATAAATCTCGTCTCGGTATTCCTCGACTTCCCCTGCGGAGAGGAGCGAGAAGAGATCGGCTGCGACTCCGGAAAATGCCTCTACACGCTTGTTGTTCAGTCGGAATACGTGGTCTGTGCCGACAAAAGGGATGCCGAACAACTTGTACTCCGAGTCTTGGACACTCCCTGCTGCTGCATGGGCAATACCGGTGTCATAGCGCCGGCTTCCCTGATCGGAGGTGAGGTAGCGAGCGACGGTGGCGCCATCGCCCGCGAAGGCAGCTACTCCGGCGGTCACCGTCCGGGCTACGACATGCTGGAACCATGCAAAGTCGTTGCCCTGGACATGAAAGCCGGGTTCGGACGAGGGAGCGCCGTCACTAGGGGCGGGGATCTGGATCCCTGGCACGATGTTCCTGTTCTCGGCGGTGCTGTTCAGACTCCGCAGTGGATGTTCAGGCGAGTCGTATAGCCACCCGCCCTCTCCACGCGCATGCAGAGCGTGCACTGTGAGCGGCCCTTTAGACGGTAACTCGGTGCTGAACACAAGGCACGGCGTTTCGTTCCATGCGCCGATGTGCATGGCCTCGACGTGAGCTGAACGCGCCGCGAGTTGGGTGTGGGAGAACTTGGGACTGCCATGGTGCCCTGCGCTCGCGATCGGGAAGACACGCGACGGTTCACCAGGTTTCCAGACCTCTGCGAAGAAGTCAGGTCGGTACGGGTACCTGGCCGATGCCTTGGACCACCCAGCGCGCATGACAATGTCCGCGCTAACGAGCGAAACGAAACGGTCCGGATAGCGCCGCCCAAGGATCTCCCTTGCCAGGGCAACTGAGAAACCCTGGCCCAGTTCTCGCGACTGCAGGCGCTTGTAGTCCCGAGCTATGCCTTTCGCTTCGGTGGACAACTGCATGTAGCTGTCGGACACGGGATCGAGTGCCTGGCTGTACTTGAGGCCTCCCCAATGTTCAGCAAGGCCGCGACCAGCACCTTGCCGCGAGAGGGAGAGAGCCTGGGCGAGATCATGCAGTACGTGCCATGGAGCCAGCTCTATCGAGTGCCCGAGTTCTGCTCGCGGCAAGGCATCCAGGCCGTTCTTCCGACGGACCGAGGTCCCCTTCTCCGCGCGCCTCTTGTCATCTCTCGCCACTGCTGTCTCGACACTGCCAGCCAACGCCGCATTCGACTGAACGGCCACGCTCGACAGCTGCGCGAGATCCCGTAACACGCCCTTCGTTGTCTTGGTTTTCGGTTTCAATCTACTTGCCTCACTGTCTGTGTGATCTGTACACATCGGCATCGGAAGCTATGCGCGGACTACGGGGCGCACGCAAGTGTGCATCCCCGGGTGACTCGGGCTTGGAGCTGTGAAGGACGCTTCGACCTCGGCATACCTGTCTGAACAATCGCGCAAGTCCGTGATGTGACAAGTTGGCTGGGGCCTGGACCTGGGCTTTGTCAGTCGGGACGGAACGGGCATGGATGACAAGAAGTTGCTGCTGTCGAGCCGGTTGAGGACAAGCTGGTGGACGAGTTCGCCCGCCAGCTGACGGAGGTCACCCGGGCCGTGCTGAAAACGGCCCCTGGACGCGGATGGGCAAACCGCAGCGTGATGGCTTGCCGTTGGGGGTGGCCAACCCGAACGAGTGATTGCCTGTCTGGGCAGGGGCGTGTGAGCTGATGCCATGCATCGCTGGTCCCCCTTGAATGATCGGCAACAAGCGCTTCTCGGCCGCCTGGACGCGGGCGAGGAGCTAAGCGGGCAGGATCCGAGCGACAGGCGGTCTGCCTACGCGCTGCGCGACCGTGGATTGCTGGTGGTACGCCGTAGCTGTGGAGTTCTGTCGGCTGAGGTGACCGAGTCCGGGAAGTTCTACCTCAAGCACGGTCACCACCCGGACCACCCAGGGCACACGGCTGAGGGCAGGCAGACCACGATGCCGGCGTCTGAGTCACAGAGTCGTCCCACGGGGGTGGAGCGTCAGAACGAGCAGGGGGCTGCAGCGCCCACACGCGGCACGGGTAAGGGCGCCAAGAAGACTGCGAAGGGCGTGGCGGCGTACGGCGAGAGGCCCATCCCTGTAGCGCGGCGGGCGAAGGCGACTCAGCTCATCGAGCAGCTTGTCGCAGAGCGGCAGGTCATCATCCACGCTCCCGACGAGGCCCAGGTGGTGGAGTGGCGGCGCATCATCGACTTCGCGAAGCGACACGGACTCGTCCCCTCCGGTAAGCGCATCGAGAAGTTCCGCATGTTCAACCGCACCCGGGACCTGCAGATCTCTCTTCTTGACGGCCCACATCCCAACTCCGGCCGGCAGACGCCCGAAGGCGCGCCCCAGGTTCCGGTGCCCGTTCATTTGCGCTCACCGCACCCGGTCGTGGCCGCACTGCGTGATGACGGGGGTCGGCTCGTGATGCCGGCAGAACTACGCCGCCGTGCCCTCCGGGTGTTCCAGGGACTTGCTGCTGAAGCCGTACGGCAGGGGCACAGGGTGGAGGAGCGCCCTGTCCCTGATCGCTACCGCAGCCGCGGATACTCCTACAACGGCCGTTACATGCCTCCGAGTTATTCTCGCCGTGAGGGTGAACTGGACCTGGTCGTCGACGGCTTCACGTACACCGTCACGATCAAGCAGGAGAGTCCACAGGCTGCAGATCCGGAGCGCAGCGAGAAGCTGATGCTCGAACTTGGCTACAGCCGCTCCGCTCGCCGCAGGCAATGGGCTGACCGCAAGCGCTGGACGCTCGAGGACGTTCTGGGCGCGGTACTCCAGGAAGTCGAGTCCCGCGCGGTCGAGGACGCACAGCGGAAGGTGGACGAGGAGCGTGCGAAAGAAGAGCGCAAGGCCCGCTGGCAAGAGGCCATGGCGGCGGCGAAACAGCGGGCAGTTCAGGACCAACTGGCTCGTGCGCTCAGCGAACAGGCCGCGCAGTGGAGGGAAGTGGCTGCCTTGCGCGAGTACTGCGAGGCGTTGGAACGACGCATCGTCGAGGCGGAGGGGTCGGAGAAGCCGGAAGCCGTCTCGGCACGGGAGTGGCTGACCTGGGCCCGGAGCCACGTTGAATCGATTGATCCGCTGGTCCGGCTTCCAGCGATGCCAACTCCGCATGAGCCAAAGCCCGAAGATCTGAAGCCGTACCTGACGGGGTGGAGTCCGCATGGGCCGGAGTCTCACTGAGGCTGGGGGAACTTGTGACATGACCAGCCATCCAACTGGGGCCGACGGCAGCCCCGACGCGATCTCTCGCTCGGCTCCTACCCCGGTACTGCGGTCATTGCCCGGAAGGGCAAGGCCGCGCATGGAAGCCTTGCGCGAGTTCGAGAAGGCGAATGTCGAGTTACGTGAGCGACTCCCCCCGGTCGTGGCGATGCTCATCGTGCCGGAGGCGGAACAGTGTTACCGATGGCGTGTCCAGCTGGATTGCGGCTGCATCAACGAGGTGATAACCCGCGGCAAGGAGTGTCTGCCGAGTGAACGGCAGTGGCGCGGCCCTGAGTGCGAGTGGCTGCAGAGGGGGCAGGTGCTCTGCGTCCACGGTGACGCTCCGCCCGCCCGGTACCAGAACATCGTGGAGTGGGGCGAGCGCAGGGAACGTACTTTCCCCGCGGACCCCGTGGAGCCTCGCGGAGGGGTGGATCCTCGTACGTGGGCTCTGATCCGACATGGCGAGCCGCATACCCGTGCGTTCTGGAAGGTGACTCTGGCCTGTGGCCACGTCACCGACGTCATCGCCCCCGAGTTGTCTTGGAAGCCTGAGGACGGACCTCGCCTGTGCCGCGCCGAGCGCGTTGAGGAGATGACCAAGGAGTTCGAGGAGTACTGGGCGTCGAATCCGACCGGTCAGGACCATCGTGAGCACATGCGGCGGATGCTCTCACAGGGCTGGCCGAGTCCAGAGCCCGAGTGCCTCTGCTACACCTGCCCCTACGTACGGTGGATTGTGGCGTACCAGCGCGTCGGCTGGCTGATCCCGCGGACGGCAGAGCCGAAGCGGCAGTCACAGATACCACCGCCCCGCGCTGTCCTGGAGCGCAGGATCCGGCAGGCGGAAGCCGAAGCCACACGGCTGCGAGACCAGCTGGCTGACTTGGACCGGGGTACCCGCACTGACGGTTGATCGCGCGCATAGCCTCAGTGCCCGGTCATAGGTCGGATCGGCGCACGTCGGCTGAGTTGAGGAACGGAGCAGCGCTTAGAAGGCGCCTGGTGAGCGCGCGTCCGCAATGCCTTTGGCTTCAGCATCATTCGGTCTCGTGATACGTCGGGCGATGGCTGTGCTGGAGGAAGGGCACCTCATCGGGATGCCGACGTACCTTGTGGGCCTTCGCCAGGTAGTACGCGGTCAGTTCGACCAGATCATCGGGGAAACAGCTCCGGTGAAAGCACGGCTGTAAGCGACCGGCTGTGCGTTCACGGTGTTCGTGCCGGCGGCGAGCGTTGGCGCTGAGCGTTTCCAACAGGGCATCTGCAGCGGTTTGCAGGCCACCCGACGACGTGCCATCTGAAGCAGGGAGTGTGGCGGTTCCCAGACGGAATCAGCTGGGGACGGGAAGCGGCATCGGCGAGCCAATCGAGATTGAGACGGAAGTCCCTCGCGGGGAGCAGATACCATGAGAAAATGATCAACTCTCTGACCACGCCGTTCGGCCGTTTCGAAGCAGCCTGGCGGGCGGTTGAGCGTCCGGAGCTACTGGCAGCTTCCACAGCCGCGACCCTGCGGGAGTGGCAGGGAGCCGAGCCAGTGGAGTCGGCATTGGTCGTCGACACCGATCCGGAGAATGCCGATACGTCCGTCTTCTGTGAGACCTATGACGTACCGCTGGATGCCTCCGCGAACTGTGTGATCGTCACTGCCAAGCGTGGCCAGGAGGTGAGCTTTGCCGCATGTGTCGCGCTGGCGACCACCCGGGTCGACGTCAACAAGACGGTCCGCAAGCACCTCGGTGCCCGTAAGGCCAGCTTCGCGCCTATGGACACCGCTGTCACGGAAACCGGGATGGAGTACGGCGGTATCTCCCCGCTCGGTCTGCCGGCGCACTGGCCCGTCCTGGTCGACGAGGCAGTCTCGGCCAGTCCGTACGTGCTCATCGGCAGCGGCCGGCGCCGAGGCAAGATCATCCTTCCTGGCCGTTTCCTGGCTCAGCTCCCGCAGGCCGAGGTCCTTGCCCAACTAGCCGGCTGACCCTGCCCTTCAGCGCCGGGCTTCACCGGTGCCGTCGAGGAGCCCGCGGCGGCACCGGTGCGCACCGCACACCGGGCTCCCCAGATCTTGGAGGCTCGCTGCTATGCCCCAGCTCACCTACGGCGACGTGAAGTCCGCGGCTACGCGTATCGCCGGGCAGGTCCGTCCGGTGTCGCTCGCCCCCGCCGATCCGGACGCTTCCGGTGGGCGGGTGTGGTTCGCCTGTGAGTTCATGCAGCACACGGGCACCTTCAAAGCCCGGGGCGCGGCGAACTTCACAACCGCGCACATGGAGTCGGGCACGATGCCGGAGGCCGGCGTCGTCATCGCCTCAGGCGGCAACGCGGGGATGGCCTGTGCCTGGGCCGCGGCCCGCCACCGCATCCCGGCCGCCGTTTTCCTGCCCGAGACCTCACCCGCGGTGAAGGTGGCCGGACTTCGGGCACTCGGCGCCCAGGTGCACCAGGTCGGGACGGAGTACACCGCGGCTTTCGAGGCGTCCCGCAGCTACGCGGCGACGACTGGTGCGCTGGAGTCGCATGCCTACGATCACCCCCTGATCGCGGCGGGGGCGGGCACCCTCCTCGATGAAGTCCGCACCACCCTGCCTGGCCTCGACACCGTCATCGTGGCGGCCGGCGGTGGCGGGCTGTTCGCCGGCACCGCCGCGGTCGCCGACCACTACGGCATACGGACCGTAGCCGTCGAACCGGAGCACTCCCGGGCGCTGAACGCGGCGCTCCTGGCCGGAGCCCCGGTCCCGGTGCCCGTACGCTCCATCGCCGCTGACGCTCTGGGCGCTCGTACCGTTTCGCGGGCCGCCCTGTACTGGGCCCAGCGCCCCGCGACCCTTTCAGTCCTCGTCCCCGACGACGCGATCCTCGCGGCACGGCAGCGACTCTGGGACGAGTACCGGATCGCCGTGGAACCGGCCGGTGCCACTGCTTTCGCAGCGCTGCTGTCCGGTGCCTACGTCCCCGCGCCCGGAGAAACGGTGTGTGTGGTGCTGTGCGGCGCGAATACCGATCCCGGCGATCTCGTGCACCGGTAGGCCGATGGGCCGACGGCTCGTGCGGCAGCACATCAGCGCCTGCTTGTCATCCGTCCTGTCCGGGGCCGGGCTTGCGGAAAGTCTCGTACATCACGGGTGTGGTGTACGAGATCGTGCCGTGCTCACGGGCCGCATCGAGCCAGGCGTCGCGGTAACGCCGCGCCCCTCGGGTGCCAAGGGCTGCGGCTGCATGTTCCAGAAGCGTCAGCGCCCCGCCATCCCGAAGCCGTAGGTGCGCCTCGACCTCGGCCACGCCGTGCAGTTGCCGGACGGTGTCCTCGACCGCTGAACTCTCGGTCAGCAGACCGGCCGACGCGGCCGCGGCCGACAGCCGTTCGGCTGCGAAGACTTCCGCCGCGCCCGCCCTGGCCCGTGCCCCCAGTGCGGCCATCTCACCAGGGGCCAGCCCGTGCAGTCGGACGTGGTAGCGGCGGCGGGCGTGGACCGGCTGGCAGGCGGACAGCCTGCCGCCGGGCCGCAGTACCCGCGCCGCTTCCCTCAACACGCCCTGGAGATCAGTCAGGTAGGTGGCTGGGGACCGTGAGACCACCACGTCCGCGGCGCCGTCCTCCAACGGCACCGCAACGGTCTCGCTGACCGCGCGCAGGGCCGCCACCGGCAGTGTCGCGAGGAGGTGGGCAGGCAAGTCCATGGTGACCACCCGCCCCGTCGGTCCGGCTCGGCGGGCCGCCTCCGAGGCGAGCTGCCGGTCGTCGGCCCCGAGAGTGGCCACCGTGTCGCCGGGGCGGATGCGGGCACCGGCAAGGACGAGGACCTGGTTACGGGTCTCCGCCATCCTCGCGGCCCGGTCGTGGCAATTGGCTACCGCGGGACCAGCGGCGTGCTGCCGGGACCGGGACAGTGGCGGCGTCCCGGGACGATGGAAGGTCTCACCGTGCGTGGTCATGATGCTGCGACTCCCCGAGGTGTCGACGGGCAGAGGTATGGGCCGCGTAGAAAAGCGAGTTCGCTGTGGGAAGCGGGTTCAGGAGAAGAGCGCGGCCCACTGGAGAATCCCCAAGGAGAGAATGACCAGGGCGGTGGCGCCTTCTACCGCCACCCGGACCTTCGGGCGGGTGAGCAGCGGGCCCAGCCGGTGCGCGGTCACCGCGACCATCGGGAACCAGAGCAGACCACAGGCGATGACAACAATGCCGAGCAGCAACGTGTAGGAAACGTGGGACGCTCCGGACGGAATGAATTGCGGCATGATGCTGAGGAACAGCACAGGCGCCTTGGGATTCAGCGCGTTGACGAGGAATCCGCTCCGAAAGGCGGCTGCTGTCCGTCGTCCCGTGCCGAGGGTGTTGGGCTCCTCGGACGTAACTCCCTCTTGGGCCACGGACTCTCGGGATTGGCGGAAGGTACGGATGACACTCACGAGGCCGCGTATCCCGAGGTAGACCAGGAAGCCACCGCTCACCGCGTACAACAGCAGCACGGCCAGGTCGTACGTCAGGATCGCGGTGAGGCCGACGACGGCGAGCAGGGTGTGCAGCAGCATCCCATTGACGACCCCGAGGGCAGTCGCTACCCCCTGCCGGCGCGCAACCAGGGAGTTCTTCAGTACTAGGGCGAAGTCAACACCGGGAGCCATGACCAGGAGCGCGGCGACTCCCAGGAAACTGAGCAGCGAATTCTGCACGCGTGTGCCTTCTCGAATGCGTCGATTGCGTCGGATATGCCGATTGCGTCGGCGGGCGGTTCACGGGCCGGGAGCTGCCGCGGCACCGGGAGAAGGGTGCGGCGACAGCTCCGGCGCGCCAGCGTGGGTCAGGACCAGACAATCAACTTGCCGCTGCCGGTGATGCCGACGAAGAACGACAGGGTGACCCGGCGTCCCTCAGCCGTGTTCGGCCGCACGATGTGGTAGTTCCGCGGGTCGAAGAACATCGCGTCACCCACGGCAGCCCGCACCGTGAGGGACGGTTCGTCGGCGGCGATGTGTTCGGCGTAGCCGTAGCTGTCCCGGTTCTCCGGCAGTTCGTCGGTGGGCTTCCAGCGCCGGCGGTAGATCGTCGTGTCGCCGCCCGACTCGGGCATGGCGAGGTGGACGTTGAAGGCCAGCTGGCAGACCGGGGGCTCGTCGACCGCGCCCGGGATCTCACGGACGATCTCGTCGAAGTGCATCCGCACGCCCTTGATGGACTCGCGGATCATGCCGGCGAACATCGCGCGCCCCTCGGAGGTGGCGTTGGCGATCGGACCGCCCCACGCCTTGCCGATCTTCTCGGTGGCGGCGTCCAGCGGATCGCCGCCGAACAGCAGGGTGGCGCGGGACTTGTTCGACTGCTCGGTGTGCTCCCAGTACGCGTCCGGGAGCTGCTTGTCCGCGTAGCGGGTGTAGTAGTCGTACGTGGCCGGGCCCAGCTTGGGGACCCGCGGCTGCACGAGCTGCTCGTCGTAGCTGCCCATTTCGCAGTCTTCGAGCGACCGCATGATCTCAGCGCACTGCTCCGGCGTGAAGAAGTCCCGGACCCGCATGGCGCCCAGCGTCCCCGCCGCGAGAAGTTCGAGGTTCTTGCGCTCCAGGGTGCCGACCTCGATCGCCTGGAAGAGGGAGTAGACGGGGGTGCCGTAGGAGGCGATGTTCTTTTCCTGGATATCTGCCGTGACGGTCACGGAGTTTCCTTTCTTGAAATTTTCGGGCGCGACGAAGTGGCGTCGCTGGAACAGGGGAAGACGGAAGGGAGAAATGGGGGCGCGTAAGGGCTTTCTACGGCTTCCCAAAAGCCGGGAGGACGGAGCCTTGGTACTTGCGCTCGATGAACCTCTTGACTTCATCGGAGTTCAGAAGCTTGGCCAGCTTTCGTACGCGTGGATCGTTTTCGTGGCCAGCTTTGACGGCGATGAAGTTGGTGTACGGGTTGTTCTTGGGGGACTCCAGCACAAGTGCGTCCTTGGATGGCTTGAGTCCGGCCTGGAAGGCGTAGTTCCCGTTGAGCATGACGCCCTCGACGTCGTCCATCGCCCGCGATACTCCTGCTGCCTCCAACTCCTTGAAGCGGAGATTCTTCGGGTTCTTGACGATATCGTTCGGGGTGGCGGAAGTGCCGGCGCCGTCCCTAAGCTTGATAATTCCCTTGGATTCGAGAAGTTGCAGGGCCCGGGCCTCGTTGACCGTGTCGTTGGGGAGGCCGATGGTGTTTCCCTTGGCCAGCTCGTCCACCGATTTGATCTTCTTCGAATAGAGGCCGAAGGGCTCAAGCTGGACGTTGACGACCGGCACCACATGGGTGCCCCTCTCCTTGTTGAAGTCGTCCAGGTAGGGCTTGTTCTGGAAGTAATTGACATCGACCGAACCTTCATCGGTCGCCAGATTGGGCGTCGTGAAGTCGGTGAACTCCCGCACTTCCAGCTTCAGCCCTACGCGGGCCGCCAGGTGTTCTTTGACGTAATTGATGATCTCCGCGTGTGGCACCGGGCTGGCGGCGACCACCAGCGCATCCTTGTCCCCGATCGACAGCCCGCAGGAGGCCAGACCGGGTACCAGCACAGCGGCGGCGACCAGGGAAAGGCTCTTGGCGCGACCTTTGGCGAGTCCCGCGGGAAGGCCCTTGGAGCGGCTCGTACGGGCAGACTCACAGCGCATGATTCGTCCCCTTGGTGCCGGCCGCAGCACTGCGACGTGTCTTCAGCAGCCGCAGCCGCACGGTCGACGTGGCGGCGCGGCCCCGTCGCTGGAGGCTGCGGGCAATGAGATCGCCGACCAGCTGGACGACCGTGACCAGCACGATCAGCATGACGATGGTGATCACCATGACGTCGGTCTCGTAGCGGTAGAAGCCGTACCGGACCGCCAGGTCGCCGATGCCGCCTGCCCCGAGCACACCAGCCATCGCCGAGTAGCCGATGAGCGTGACGACTGTGGTGGTGATCCCGGCCACCAGGGAGGGGAACGACTCCGGCAGTACCTTGCGGATCACGGTCCAGGTGCTGCCGCCCATGGCTTGCACCGCTTCCACCAGACCGTTGTCGATCTCACGTACCGATGTCTCCACCAGCCGGGCGAAGAATGGAATGGCGCCGATCGCGAGGGGCACGATCGCCGCGTCCGCGCCGATCGTGGCGCCGGTCACCCACTTCGTGAACGGGATCAGCGCCACCATCAGAACAATGAATGGCAGGGCACGAGCGGCGTTCACGACCGCACCGAGCGCCTTGTTCACGGCCGCGTTCTGCAGCAGTCCGCCTCGCTCGGTCAGCACCAGCAGGACGCCGAGCGGCAGGCCGGCCAGGACGGCGATCAGCGACGACCAGAAGACCATATAGAGGGTTTCCACAAGCCCGCGGAACAGCAGAGGCTGCATATGGCTCCAGTTCACTTCGCGCCCTCCATGGCCGGTACGTCCTTGTTGTCGCGCGTGACCACGGCATCGGCGGCCATCACCCGCATCCCCTCCACCCGCAGCCCCCGCTCGCGTAGGAAGCCGATCGACGCTGCGTTGTCCGCCGGTTGCTTGGGCAACGCGATTCGCATCCGCCCCCGCTGACGTCCGCCAGCGCTCTCCAACGACGCCCCGAGGATCTCCACTTCGACGTCGTGCATGCGGGAGAGCTGAGAGACCACGGACTGGTTGTCCAATCCCTGGTGGAACGTCACATCGAGAACGGTCCGGTCCGTGGAGGCAACCTCTCCTGCCACCGGGTACAACTCCTTCGCCAACTCTGATCCCGGCGCCGCAAGAAGTTCAGGAATGGTGCCGGATTCGATGACCCGGCCCCCTTTCATTACCGCGGCCGAATCACAGATCGTCTTGACGACGTCCATCTCGTGCGTGATCAGCAAAATGGTGAGCCCGAGCTGTTGGTTGAGGTCACGTAGCAGCTGGAGAATCGATCGGGTGGTCTCCGGGTCGAGAGCTGAGGTCGCCTCGTCCGAAAGCAGCACTTTCGGGTCGCCGGCCAGTGCGCGGGCAATCCCGACCCGCTGCTTCTGCCCACCCGACAACTGTGTCGGATAGCTCTTCGCCTTGTCCGCCAGACCGACCAGATTCAGCAGCTCAACTGCCTTCCTGGCACGCTCTCTTGAAGGAAGGCCGAGCATCTCCAACGGCAACTCGACATTTTCCTGGACGGTCCGCGACGACAGCAGATTGAAATGCTGAAAGACCATACCGATGCGGCTACGGGCCCTGCGAAGCGCCGAGTTGGCCCGGCCCGAGGGGCCGGCCAGCGCGGTCAGCTCCTCGCCCGCCACCGTGATGGTCCCCGAAGTCGGCCGCTCCAGCATGTTGACACAGCGGATCAGGGTGCTCTTGCCCGCGCCGCTCTGCCCAAGGATGCCGTATATCTCGCCCTCGCGGACGTGCAGATCCACGCCGTCGAGGGCGGTTACCTCGCGGCCGCGCAAGCGGTAGACCTTGGTCAGGTCTTTTGCAGTGATCAAGGGATTTCATTTCCTTTTGCGGGTGCGGCAGACAGCGGCCTGAGCCACGGATGCCTCTCATGAGACGGATACGGAGGCGGGCGTCGCTGGATTCACCACATGTCCAGCGGGAAGGCGCTGATGCACGACGGCCTCCTCGAACGAGGAGACGCACGTCACACGGAAGCCTTTTCGTGCACAATTCGTGGCACGAACTTCCTGCAGCGCGTCAGAAATGAGCCTGACGGAGAGGTCGTCCAAAAGTGCGGCCAGCGCCGGTAAAACCGGCTATGCCACCTCGGCCACGAAGCGAGTGTGAGCAGTCAGCACGAGCAGGGCGCTGCCCTCGACGACGCGAGCGATCAAGCTGTTTGCCGCCCTACCTGTCGCACCACCGAAGAAGCCAGGGAAGGCGAACTCGCCTGGCCCGCTCCCGTTCTCCGTGCTCTCCGCCAACAACCAGCAATTCAACGGTTTGAGAACTCACGGCGGGTGTACAGGATTTGGCTGACTCTCCTACGCGTACAAGCCGCGCCCCTACACCATCTCGGCAAAGACGTCATTCCGGAACTGCACCCCGGACCGGCCACCCGAACCCAGATGCGGCTCGGGACGAACGGATGCCATGCCGACTGCGGCCGGGGGCTCTCCGGTCATGGGACGGTACGAAGCGACGACGTTCACGTTGGTTCATTTCGTGTAGCGACAGGACGCCAGTCACGGGGTGAGGACCCCGAGGTGGCTCGTTGCGGAGGAGCCTTTCAAGGTCAATGTCCGCACGCAAGGAATCCCACCGACTTCGTCATGTCTCCGCTGGGACTGCGTGAAGAAGGCACGATGGCCACGGCGGGCAAGGCAGGTCGCCTGATGGTCTGGGATACCGCGACGGATGCGGTCGGAAGCATCCAGCTTCAGCAATGCAACGCCCGCTCCGGAACTCATCGTGGGGGCGGTGGTCCGGCAACCCGAAGGTCCAGCGGTCGGCGCGGGACTTGGTGCTCTTGAACTCACGCCGGATCTGAGCGCGCTGCGGGCATTAGCCGGTGTTCCGCCGCGGTCGCCTCTCCGAGCCGAGGTGCCTTGGTGATCTCGGCGACGTCAGTGGTGAGGTGGCCTCGCGGTACGGCTCGCTGAGCGGGGTGAGCCACCTCCGACTCCGTGCTGCGCGGTGCTGCCGCGCTCCTTTCGGGGCGCGGTTGTGTGATCGGTGCACCTCGTCTTCGCGGTGGGCAACGGCCACCGTTGAAGGCTCAGTCGTCAGACGGCCGAACCGCGGACGGAGTGTTGTGAACCAAGCAGTTGCGCTGAGTCTGAGGGATTCTCTTGAGCAGCATGTGGAGCCCGGCCGTGCCGGAGGGAACGGCGTGGCGGGGAGCGGGTGTGCGGATCTGCGGGCAGCGCTGTTCTCCGTCCTGCGCCGTAGTGATCAGCGCACGAAGGCGGATCAGTACCTGAGCGGACTGCTGACGGCCCAGGGGCGTAAGTCGATACGGAATATCGCCACGCTGCAGGGCGGGACCGCGGCGGAGCAGAGCCTGCACCACTTCATTTCCCGTTCCACGTGGGACTGGCAGCCGATGCGGGCCGCGCTCGCAAGCTTCATGGGGCATGTGGCGACTCAGCGGGCATGGGTGGTGCAGTCGTTGCCCATTGCCAAGGCGGGGACACAATCCGTGGGTGTGGAGCGGCAGTTCGTTATAGACCTCGGACAGATGATGAATGGCCAGTTGGCGTACGGCGCATGGTTCGCCTCCGAGGAACTCAGCGTGCCGGTCGGCTGGCGCCTGTTCCTGCCGCCGAGTTGGCTCGACGATCAGGCGCAGAGGTCGCGGGCGGAGATTCCCCTCGGCGTAGGTGAGGCGACGCCGTGGGAGTGCGCCATCGCCACGGGCCTGGAGGCTGTGCAAGCGTGGGGGCTGTCGGCTCAGCCGGTGGTTCTGGACGTCGAGGTGAGTGATCCCGGTGTAGTTGTTCGATCGTTCGCGAAGCCCGGGGTTCCGCTGCTCATGCGGATCGGTGACCGGACGCGGCTGGTGCCGGCCGATCCGGCGCTGCCCGGACCCGGCCGGGGAGTGCTCACGGCCCGGCGGATCCTTGAGTCGGCCAAGGGGCTGGCCCGCCCAGTGGTGTGGACGCATCCGGCCGCGCCCGACGTATGCCGGACCACGCTCGCCGCAGCGGTCCCCGTACGACTCGCCCGGTCCGAGGCAGGCTCCCAGCCGACCTGGCTCGCCCGGAGGAGTCTGCTGCTGGGTGAATGGCACGACGACCTGCGGCGCGGGCCGGCGCGGATCTGGCTGGCCGATCTGCCGGACGCTTGGCCCAGCTCCCCGGAACGGCTGGCCGGCTCCCTGTTGAGGCTGGCCAAGCTTGCCGAGAGGGTGAGCCACGATGTGGAGCGGGTGGGCGACCGGGTGGGACTACGGGACTTCGAGGGGCGGTCCTTCCCCGGATGGCATCGGCATATGACGCTCGCTTCCGCGGCCCATGCGGAGGTGGCGCTGCACTCGGCGTCGGGAGAGCTGTGGAGCTCCGACAGGTCCAGCCGCAGGGCTGCCTATGAGAGGGAGTTGGGAGACCCGGTCGTGATGCCAGGGTTGTCCGCCTGACGGACGGTCGAACGGCGATCCCGGAGCATGCGGCGGGTGTGGTTCAGCCGCAGAGCCAGTTGGATCTCCAGGGCGCGGTCAGGCTTTTGCCACTCGGGGCCCAGGAGTTCGGTGATCCGCTCCAACCGGCGAGAGACTGTGTTGGGGTGGACGTGCAGGGACCGGGCCGCGTGCCGGGGGCTGCCGCCCGCCGCGAAATAGGCATCCAGGGTGTGTGTGAGGTCGGTGAAGCGCTCGGTGTCGTAGTCGAGTACGGCGCCGATGACGGAGCGGATGTAGTCCTCGATGTCGAAGGTGTCGGACAGGAGGACGCCGAGAAAGCCCATCTCTTGGGGGGTGGCGATGCAGCCGGTGCTGCCGAGGTCCGTGAGGGCCTGGAGGCAGTACTGGGCTTCGCGGTGTATCTGGCGGACGTTGTCGAAGCCGGAGGTCGGGCCGGCCGCGCCGATCGTGATGGGGTGGCCGAGGAGAGGTGAGAGTTCGTCGTGGATGGCCCTGGCGGCGGTGTTCGCATCGTCCCCCGGTAGCAGCAAGGTAATGCAGCCGTCATGGACGCTCTTGAGGCCCTGCTTGCGGTGCGCGTACGAGGAGGCCCAGACGACCGCCCGGCCCTGGGAGCCCCCTTCCGGGCGGGCCACCACGACGACATGTGAGTCGTCGACGTTGATGCTCAGCCGGCGGGCCCTCTCCTCGACCTGCCGCCAGGGTCGACGCGGCCCGGCCAGCAGCTCGTCGAGCAGCTCGTCTCGCACCTGGCCGGCGGCGACCGCCGTACTGCGCTCCAATAGGAGGGTGAGCGCGACGGCTTGGGCCACAAGGGAGATCAGCCGGACACCGGACGGGCCAACCGGTGGCTCCTCGGGGACCAGCAACATGGTGCCGAGGTTCTCTCCGCCAGCGGTGACCGGGGCGACCCAGGCGCCGTCGCCCAGCGGGACCGGCTCACCACCGGCGTGCGCGTCCAGCCGGCACTTGGCGAGTTCCGCCTCGTCGCAGCGGGGCGGTTCGCCGATGGCGGCCAGCAGTCGGCCGCCGGGGTCACGCACCGCTACCGTGCTCCGCATCGCCACTGCCGCCTCCTCCGCGATGGTGTGCAGGTCGCGGCCATCCAGGACGAGGCCGATGAGCCGGCTATGGACGGCTTCGAGCTGCTGCTCGGTGGTGAGCACAGTCCTGGTCCGGGAAGTGTCCCGCTCCAGCTCCCGGACCTCGGCCCGTGCCTCCGCCAGCTCCGCGGTCTGTTCGATGGCGACGGCCGCGAGGTCAGCCAGTGAGCACATCAGGCTGATCTCGTCCGGACGGAAGTGCCGCACCTCGCGGTCGGCCCCGTAGAGCGTGCCGATGACGCTGCCGCAGCACTGCAGCGGGACCGCCATGATGGCGCGGATACCCTCCGCCTCGACCACATCGTCAATCTCTTCGGAATGCTCAATGCGCTCGTCGACCAGGTAGTCGGGGGTCCAGAACGGGGCGCGCTCGGCCAGGACCGCGGTGCCGAGACCGGTACTGCGACGCACCCTGAGCCCGACGTTGAGGGCAGTGGTGTCGCCTTCCGAGGCACGGATGGTCATCGTGCCGTCGTCTGCGTCGTGGAGGCCGATGTACGCCATGTCGACGTGCAACAGCCGCTGGGCTCGCCGGACCACCTCCTTGAGCAGGTCGTCCTGGTCGCGTGAGTGGGTCAGCTGGCGGGCGTTGTCCACCAGCGCGGTAAGCCCGGCCTCCCGCTGCTGTGCTCGGCCGAAGAGGTCATGGATGTCCAGTCCCAGGCGGACTGCCCGGTCGAGCTTTTCCATGTCCTTTACGGAGGTGCCGTTCCGGCGGGCGCGCTGGAGCAGTTCCTCGAAGCGTCGTGGAGGCTCTCGACGGGCCAGAAGTTCGAGCACCGCCAGGGCATCAGGACGGTTTCGTTGCGTGGTCGCCGTCACGATGACTCCCCCATGACAAAGGCTTAGCCCCCCAGATCAACTTCGAATCGTTGGCTCAGGCTACTAGAAATAGGCAAATTGGCGATTTCGGCGCCACCGCGCGGCGGCGGACCGCTCCGGTGCTGCGGGAGTAGGTGGCGCAGGGATGGTGACCGGAGCACCGGATCAAGTGATGGAAGTGTGGGGAGATCACCTTTGCTAATCTATTACCTCGCGTCATGATCAACGAGGGTGCTGAGGTGGCGCCCGGCCAACGATGTGATGCACGGGGACACAGGTCCTGATGCCACCGGAAAACAGGGGACCTGATGTCAGAAGTCCGGAGTTACCGAAACTCACTCCAGCGCAGTTGGGATTCCCTCACCCGGGAGGACCGCCCGAGCGTCTTCATCATGAACGGCCGCGAATGGGACCTGCTGGACGAGGTCTTCGACCCAACGCACACTGCGTCGACCGCCGTCGCCATGGTTCTGCTGGGCCTGTCCGGGGCCCCGTCGTGGCCATGGACAGGCTCGCTGCTGGAGATCGGGTGCGGCACCGGCACCATCGCGGTCAGCGCCGCGCTGGCCGGCTGCGAACGAGTCATCGCCTCGGACATCAACCCCAACGCGGTACGGAACGCGGCACTCAATGCGGCACGGCACGGCGTGACCGACCGCGTCAGTGCCGTCAACAGTGACCTCTTCGCCGGCCTCCCGGCGGACGAGCGCTTGGACACCGTCTACTGGCACTCCAACTTCGTGCTCGCCCCGCCGGACTACCGCTACCGCTCAGTCCACGAACGGGCCTACGTCGATCCCGGGTACGCGGCCCACCGCCGTTACCTGGCAGAGGCACCGGACCGTCTCACCCAGGGCGGTCGGGCCCTGCTGCACTTCTCCAGCCGCGGCGACCTGACCGCACTGCGACGCCTCGCACGAGAGACCGGGCGGGAGCTGAGGCTGCTGCGCAGCGTGACCGTGCCCGACGCCGGGGACGTGGTCCGGCACATGCTGTGGGAGGTGACCGGCGGCCGGGCAACCAGCAGTGCGGCACGGCTCGCCGCGGAGCAGCCGTGCGCACTCTGATCGTCGACAACTACGACTCCTTCACGTACAACCTCTTCCACTTCCTCGCCCGGGTGAACGGGGAGGAGCCGGTGGTGGTCCGCAACGACGACCCCTCGTGGCGGCTCGGCCGACTCGCCGAGTTCGACAACGTGGTGCTCTCACCCGGTCCGGGAACCCCCGCCCGCGCGGCCGACTTCGGCATCTGCCGGGAGCTGGTGGACCGCTGCGACCTGCCCTTGCTCGGGGTCTGCCTCGGCTACCAGGGCATCGCGCTCCAGCACGGCGCCACCGTGGAACGCGCCCCGGAACCCCGGCACGGCCGTACCTCACCGGTGCTGCACCACGGGACCGGCCTGTTCGAAGGATTGCCCCTGCCGTTCGAGGCGGTGCGATATCACTCGCTCGCAGTCAGCGCACTGCCGGAGGAGTTGGCGGCGACGGCCTGGACGCCCGACGGGATCCTCATGGGCCTGTGCCACCGCGACCGTCCCCTGTGGGGCGTGCAGTTCCATCCCGAGTCGGTGGCCACCCAGTACGGGCAGGAACTGCTGGCGAACTTCCGGGACCTGAGCCTGCTGCGAATAGCGCAGCGGGTCCGGGCGATACCGGTGCTCGGGCCCAGCGCCGCCACGCCCGCCGAGCTTTCCGCGCCCACGCCGCCCACACTGGACCGGCGGCTGCGGGTGCTGGTCGAGGAACTACCTACTCGCTGGGACGAGCAGACTGCCTTCGACGCGCTGTTCCGCGGCAGCGAGCACGTGTTCTGGCTGGACAGCAGCCGCCGTGACCCCTCGCTGGGGCGCTTCTCGGTCATGGGGGACGCGGCGGGGCCGCTCGCCCGGGTGGCCACGGCCGATGTGCACCGCCGCACGGTGACCGTACGGTCCACCGCCGGTACGCATGTCGTGACCGGTGAATTCCTGGAGTGGCTGGACGCGGATCTGCGCGGGGTCTGTACCGAAGTCCCCGAGCTGCCCTTCGAATTCGCGCTGGGGTGGGTCGGCTACCTCGGCTATGAGCTCAAGGCCGAATGCGGCGGGGCTCGTGCGCATCGCTCCGAGGAGCCCGACGCGACGATGATCTTCACCGACCGGGCCCTGGTCCTCGACCATCTGACGGAGACTACATACCTACTCGCGCTGGCGGAGGACTATGGCGAGGGCGCCGGGGATACGGACGACACCGCGCGAGCCTGGTTCGACGCCGCCGCCGAGACCCTGGACGCGATCGCCGGCGTCATGCCGCACCAGCCGGACCCGCCCGCCCCGCTCTCTCCCGTCCGGCTGCGCCACGACCGCGAGACCTATCTGGACCTGATCGGGCGGTGCCAGCAGGAGATCGCGGCGGGCGAGACATATGAGGTCTGTCTGACGAACATGGCCGAGGCTGACGGAGACCTCGACCCCTGGCAGGGCTACCGGTTCCTGCGCCGCACCAGCCCCGCGCCGTTCGGGGCGCTGCTGTGCTTCGGCCGGCTGTCGGTACTGAGCACCTCCCCTGAGCGGTTTCTCCGCGTCTCCCGGGACGGTACGGCCGAGTCCAGACCGATCAAGGGGACCCGGCCGCGCGGCGCGGGGCCACGGGAGGACGCCGCGCTGGTGGCGGAGCTGCGTACGAGCGAGAAAGACCTCGCCGAGAACCTGATGATCGTCGACCTCGTGCGCAATGACCTGGGGCAGTGCGCCGAGGTTGGCTCGGTGGAGGTGACCAAGCTCTTCGACGTCGAAAGCTACGCGTCCGTTCACCAGCTCGTGAGTACGGTCCGGGCGCGCCTCGCAGCCGGCCGGAGCGCCGTGGAGTGCGTCCGCGCCGCGTTCCCCGGGGGCTCGATGACCGGGGCCCCCAAGATCCGCACGATGGAGATCGTCGACCGTCTCGAAGCGGGGCCCCGCGGCGTCTACTCCGGCGCCATCGGCTACTTCTCCCTGTCCGGGGCGGCCGATCTGAGCATCGTCATCCGCACCGCCGTGGTGACACCCGGAAGGGTGCGCTACGGCGTCGGCGGTGCCATCGTCGCGCTCTCCGAGCCGATGGCGGAGTACGAGGAGACGGCCGTGAAGGCGGCTCCGCTGTTGGCCCTGACACGGGGTGGCTTCCCCGGGCGGGACGCTCCAGGCACGCCCACGGATCCACCGGGCACGGACCTGCCGTGGACCGGCCTCCCGGTGCCGGAAGATGAGGGAGTCGCCGTCTGACCTGCCGTACCGTTCGACCTCCGCGAGCGCTCCGGGCAATAGGGCGGGGCCGCCTCCCAGGCCACGTACCGGGTCGCCCCCGACCGCGTCGACCAGCCACAACGGGCGGGACGGGAGGATCCCTCGGTTCACCAGGGCGCGCCAGCGGTCCCGACGACGAGTTCGTCGCCGTGCCCAGGTCAGAGGATTGGCCTGGGTTGGTCTGGCGTGGTGTCGCAGGGGCTCTGGGAGAAGGTCTTCTCCCAGATTTCTCCCAGGGAGCTGAGGCTGGCTGTCGCCGCCGTGGGGGGTGTGGTCCGGCTCAGTGTGCGGCGGGCAGGGTGATGGTGAAGGTGGTGCCGTGGCCTGGTGTGGTGTGGAGGGTGATGGTGCCGCCGTGGGCTTGTGTGATGGCTTTGACGATGCTGAGGCCGAGGCCGGTGCCGCCGCTGGTGGGGGTGCGGGCTTCGTCGGCGCGGTAGAAGCGTTCGAAGATGCGGCTGGCGGTGTCGGGGTCCATGCCGGGGCCTTGGTCGGTGACGGCCAGTTCGAGTGTGTCGCCGGGTAGTGGGCGTACGGTCACGGAGACCGGTGTTCCGGGTGGGGTGTGGTGGAGTGCGTTGTTCAGCAGGTTGCTGAGGACTTGGCGGAGGCGGTCTTCGTCGCCGAGTGCGAACACCTCGCCCTGCACCTGCAGGGTGATCGGCCGGTGGGGGTCGAGGAGGCGGGCGGCGGTGGCGGCGTCTTCGGCGAGGTGGCCGAGGTCGACGGGTTCGGTGGCCAGTGGGCGGCCCTGGTCGAGTCGGGCGAGGAGGAGCAGGTCTTCGACCATGGTGTGCATCCGGGCGGCTTCGTCCTCGATGCGTTGCATGGCGCGTTGGTGGAGTTCGGGGTCGTGGGCCAGGCCGTGGAGGTGGAGCCCTGCCCAGCCTCGGATGGTGGTCAGGGGGGTGCGCAGTTCGTGGGAGGCGTCGGCGAGGAACTGGCGGAGGTGTTCTTCGGAGCGTTGGCGTTCGTCGAAGGCGCGGTTGAGGGCGGTGGCGACTTCTCCGATTTCGGAGTGGGGTTGGGGAGTTGCGATGCGTTGGTCGAGGTCGCCGTCGGCGATGGCGGTCGCGGTGTGGGCCACCTCGCGCAGGGGGCGTAGGCCGATGCGCAGCATGCTGCGGCTGAGGAGGGCGATGGCGGCGAGTGCGGTGAGGGCGGCGATGGTGTTGGTGCCGGTCAGCCAGAGCAGGGCGTCTTCGCCGGGGCCCAGGCTTCTGGCGAGGAGCACGGTGGCGTACTGGTGTGGTGGTGCTCCGGGTGCGGGTCGGATGGCGGCGTGGGGGCCGGCGGGGAAGCGCAGGATGCGGAACTGGGGCCCGCTTCCGCCGGTGGGCCCGACGGTTGCGGGGTGGGTGGCGTAGGTGTCGGGGGCGGGGTTGGGCAGGGCGGGGTGCGGTACGGGCTGGCCGGCCAGGTCGTGGGCTGGGGTCTGGGCGATGATGCGGCCGTGCTGGTCGAGCAGGGCGACGTAGTCACTGTTGGGGCTCAGGTAGGCGAGGTTCGCCTGCTGGACGACGTGGGCGGTTGGTCGGTGCTGGATGTGCTGGATGGCGGTGCGGGCCTTGGCCAGCCCGTTGTCCGCGGCGTTGAGGAGGTAGAGGCGCAGCCCGAACAGGGAGGCCAGGCTGACCGCCAGCATGCCCACGGCGGTCAGCAGGACGACCCCGATGGTCAGTCGGGCGCGGAGGGAGCCGCGGTGAGAGCGGGGCAGGCCGGGCATGTTACGGGCTGCCGGGGAGCCGCAGGCTGTAGCCGAAGCCGCGCACGGTGTGGATCAGGGCGGGCGGCTGCCGGTCGATCTTCGTGCGGAGGCGGGAGATGAGCTTCTCCACGATGCCCTCGCCGAAACGGTGCTGCCACACGTGGTCCATGATCTGCTCCTTGGAGACCACCTGGTCGGCGTTGAGCAGCAGGTAGCGCAACAGCTTGTACTCGCTGGGCGTCAGCGCGATCAGGTGCTCCCCTCGGCGGACCCGCCGGGTGGGCTCGTCGATGGTCAGGTCGGCGAAGCGCAGCTGCTCGGTGGGCTCGGCGGCGGTAGTGCCGGCTCGGCGCAGCAGCGCGTTGACCCGGAAGAGCAGCTCGGGGACGCTGAAGGGCTTGGTCAGGTAGTCGTCGGCGCCCATGGCAAAGCCGGTAAGCCGGTCCTCGACCGCGTCCCTGGCGGTCAGGAACAACACGGGCAGGCGCGTCCCCTGCTCGGTCAGGCGGCGGCAGACGGTGAAGCCGTCCATGTCGGGCAGCATGACGTCCAGGACCAGCAGATCCGCCGGTTCGTCTTGGCAGGCGCGCAGGGCCTGCGAGCCGGTGCCGACGGCTGAGACCCGGTAGCCGGCCAGGCTCAGGGTGGTCTGAAGTAGTTCCGTGATCCTGGGGTCGTCGTCCACGATGAGCAGCCGCTGCCCGCTTCCTCGGGGCAACGGCAGGCCATCGGTCGGCTGGACGGCATACATGTCGGGCACCACTGGCATTCTCTCGTGTCCACCACCGCAACGCGCCTCCACGTCCACCGGTTCCACCACGACGGTGACCTGGGTGCTCCCGGCTCTGCCCGGCGGGCCGGGCACTGTCAGGCAATGGTCAGGTTCTCGGCCTGGATCCGTCAGCCCGGCTGGGTTTCCTGGGCCAGGACACCGAAGCAGGCACCGGTCGCCGCAGCACGAGCAGGGAAGGCACGGCTGTGCGCGGACGGTACGCAACAGGTGACGGACCGCACCGGCATACCCAGGACGCCGCGCACGCGCCGGGCCGTCGCCGCCAGGAAGGGGCATCCATGATCAAAGCAGGTAGCAGGAGCGCGAGGGCGGCGGTGGTTGCGCTGGCCATCGGGATGGCGGCGCTGGTGACCGGGTGCGGGCACCCCAAGCCGTCGACGACGCATGGCGGGGCCGCAGCGTCGTCCGCCAGCCCGGCGAGCACGCCCCGGGCAGCTGGGACGGTTCCGCTCACCGCCACCACACCCGGCCCCGACGGCCGACTGATCGCGGACGTCTCGATCGGCGGCAAGACGCTGAAGGTGCTGGTGGACACCGGCTCGACGGGGCTGCGGGTGGTCGCCGACAAGGTGCCGTCCTCCGCCGTTCAGAAGATCGGCCCGAAACCGGCGGGGGGCGGCTCCTTCGGCAGCGGCACCCAGACGACCGGTGACCTCGCAAAGGCCGTCGTGCACCTCGGCTCCTACCAGACCAGCGGGCCCATCCCGATCGAGCTGGTCACCGGCAGCACGTGCGCGCAGAACCACCCGAACTGCCCGGCCGCAAACGGAAAGAAGCCCGAGATGTTCGGCGGCCAATACGACGGGATCCTGGGCATCGGTGTGCAATCCGCTGGCCAGGGCCTGGTCAACCCGCTGTGGCGACTGCAAGGTGGGATCGGCCGCACCTTCGCCATCCACTACGACCCCGCCGGCAAGTCCAGCCTGCTGCTGGGCGTCCCGGCCGCCGGGTACACCGAGGTCAAGCTCCAAACCGAGCGGTCACGGGCCAACAAGCCGTCCTCGACCGGCACGCCACCGTCGAAGGGATCGGACGTCCCGCCGCCGTGGAACCCACGGATTCCGGCCTGCTTCACCCTGGCCACGCTGCCCGGCGGCAAAACATGCGAGCCGACCATGTTCGACACCGGCACCCCCACTCTCAAGATCGAAACGTCGGATACCCCGGCCGGCCAAGTGCCTGCAAACACCACGGTCGGGCTCAGCACCGCTCGCGGCAGGTGGTCGCACACCTACACCACCGGACCCAGCCTCCAGGCCCACCTCGCCGGCTCCGCCGCATCCGCAGGCGCCGGCTCGGCCTTCGCCGGACTGCCCGCCTACGCCTCCGTCGACGTCCGATACGACCTCGCGACAGGCACCATCGGCTTCCACTCCCGCTGACCATCCGCCCAGCTACCCCCACGCCTGGGGCGAGGGGGTAGCTCAGGGCCCGGTCGGCCTGGATTCGGTCGAGGCTGACGCCGTGGAGCGTCAGCTGCCGTTGAGGAAGTAGCTGCGACCGGGCTGGTGTCATTGGCGCTCTGCTCACCGAGCGCTGCCGGTCGATCTACAACGGCCCCTTCATCCACGGCAGCGCCGATGGCGCTCAGCTGGCCTGGAACAACGAGAACGTGACGCAGACGCAGCAGCAGGCCCAGCACGTCGCCCCTGGGTTCGAGGCGGTTGCGCAGGCTGTGGCCGCCACGCTGGAGAACCTTCCTGCCGCCGACTCGGCTGCAGAGGACCAGCAGGACGCCGGGCTCGGATCGCGCAGCTTCTTCAGCTGAAGATCAGGGTTCGGAAGGCATTGCGGATTCGGGTCAGCGGTTCGCGGTCGCGGGTGTAGTAGAGCTTGTTCGTCAGCAGGACGGCCCAGGTTCCGCGTTTGGGGGAGATCCACATGCCGGTGCCGGTGAAGCCGTAGTGCACGTACGTGCGGTTGGCGGGGTCGGTGCCGGGGGCGGGGTGCCAGAAGAGGCCGCGTACGGGCTCCAGGGGGCCGGTCTGGACGTTGAGCGATTCCTCGACCCAGTTCGGTCCGAATCCCGGTGCTGTGGGGGCGGTCGTGGGGTCGAGCATGTACTGCAGGAAGCGGGCGAGGTCGTCGAGGGTGGAGAAGGTGCCGGCGATGCCGCAGACGCCGTCGAGGAGGCGGGCGGAGAAGTCGTGGGCGGTGCCCTTGAGGTGGCGGCCGGTGTCTTCGTCGAGCTCGGTCGGGGCACAGCGGGCGGTCGGCTCGGGTGGCAGCGGGCCGAAGCGGGTGTGGGTCATGCCCAGGGGCTGCCAGATGCGGGTGTGGGCGAGTTGGTCGAGGCTCTGGCCGGTGAGGTGTTCGGCGAGGTAGCCGAGGATGAGCGCGGCTCGGTCGGTGTACTCGACGGCCTCGCCGGGTGGCCGGTGCAGGGCTTCGTGGAGGACTCCAGCGCGGATGGCGGCCGGGTCGGTGCCGTAGAGGTTCTTGAGCTGGGCCCGCAGGGGTACGCCAGCGGTGTGCGTGAGCAGTTGGCGGGTGGTGACCTGGCCGAGGGGATAGGCCGTGACCTCGGGCCAGAAGCTGCCGAGGGGTTCGTCGAGGGGGAGGGCGCCGTCTTCCCAGAGGGCGCCGATCGTGGACCAGACGGCCAGGATTTTGGTCAGGCTGGCGACGTCGAAGACTGTGTCCGGTCGCACGAGGATGTCCGGCTCGGCGGGGTCGAGGACGCCGGCGGTGCCCGCGGCCTTCGTGCCTGCTGCGTTGCCGACGGCCCACACCGCACCGGGGTAGACCTTGTCGCGGACGCCGTCCGCAACGAGCTGCTTGATCCGGTCGGTGCTGTCTTCCATAAACGTCTCCGATGTCGCGGTGCAGGCCCGCCCGTCAGCGTAGTGACGCGGGCGGGCCAGGCCGGGGAACGTGGCGGGGGTGGTCAACTGATCCGGTGGCCGAGTTCGGTCAGGTTCTTGGCGGTGGCGCTGAGCGGGTAGCGGACGGCGTTGCTTCGCCCGGCCTGCCGCAAGGCGGCCAGCAGCCCCGGGGTCGTACGGAGGCGGTCGACGTCTCGGGCAACCGCTGCGGGGCGGGTGAAGTCGGTCGCGGTGCCGGAGGCGGCGAGCGTGTCGGTCAGGCCGGGGACGGGCTGATAGAGCACGGGCAGGCCGCAGGCTTGGGCTTCGAGGGCGACCAGGCCCAGGGCTTCGAGGGTGGTGGAGGGCATGACGAGCAGGTCGTGCTCGGTGAATGTTCTCCACAGCTGTGGACGACGGAGCCAGCCGAGGTACCGGATCTTGACGCCGGACTGCCGTACGGCGCGGGTGAGGGTGTGGAACTGGTCTTGCGGGGCGGCGATGCTCAACTCGACGCCTTGGACGGCCGCCAGGGCTAGCAGCAGGTTTTCGGCGCCTTTCTCCGGCGTGAGCCGACCGGCGTACAGCAGTCGAAACGGGCTGCCGGGCGGGCGAGGTGACCTGAGCGGCGGGTGGACCAGGAGCTGGTCTGGGATGCCCCAGGGGATGTGGGTGATCTTCGTGCGGTCGGTGGCAGGCGCGATACGCAGGAGCCGGTCGGCCATGGCCGGTGTCGGCACGACCATGGCGTCCGCGAGCCGCACGGACTCGGTGAGGGCCTTGTGCTGGTCGCGGTGGGCTTCGGCGAACAGCAGGTCGGTGCCGTGCACGAGCGCGATCCGTGGGTGTTCGGGCAGGGCCCTGATCAGCGCGGGGGTGGCGCCGAAGGTGAGGTGCTGGAGGTGAAGGGCGCCGATTTGGTCTGGAGCGATTGCCTCGGTCAGCGCCCGTTGGAGGGCTGCTACGTAGCGGTGGAAGGCCGGCCCTTCTAGGCACTTGCCGACGACTGGCAACAGGTGGAGCCCGGCGGGCAGTCGGGGGCTGGGGTCGGCGGGGGCGAGCATGAAGGCCCGAGCGGGGATGAGGGGCTTGTCTCCGGTGTAGAGGTCGAGGAAGAGCTCGACGCTGCCGCCGGGACAGGGGAATGGGAGGTCGAGGGCTGTGGCGACCTTGGTGTTCATGGTCGGCCTCCTGAGGTTTCCTCATACAGGCGGGAGGTCTCGATTCCTTGGCTGGCTGTGTACTTGAGGCCGTGCTGCTGGTAGCTGACGGTGGCGCCGAGGGGTTGCAGGAAGACGAGCTTGCCGAAAGTCATGTGGGGATAGATGCGGACCGGCTGGCTGGCGCGGATTTCCAGGGTCCAGCGGATGGCGTGGCCTTGGTGCCCGAGCGGGGCGGAGACGTGGACCCAGATGCCGAGGGCACCGGTGGTGCGGTCTCCGTTGAGAAGCTGTGCGTAGGTCTCCGAGCCGGTCTTCTCGTGGGTGACGCCGAGGTAGAGCAAGTCGGGTTCCAGGACGAATCCCGTGCGGGGGATGGTGATTTGGGTGGAGGAGGTGGGGGTGGCGGCGTCGAGGTCTCCGTCGCAGATGCGCAGTTCGTCGCCGAGACGCCAGTCGTAGGCGTTGGGAGAGAGCCTGTTGGGGTCGTAGGGGTCGATGGTGATCTCGCCCGCGGTGTGGGCGGCGGCGATGGCGGGGCCGGTGAGGATCACGGTGCCACCGCTTCCATCGGTGCGAGGTCTTGCCAGTAGGCGGAGGGCTTGGGCCCGGTGGCTGCCTGGTACTTGCCCGTGTACGCGGCAATGGGGCCGACGGCCACGAAGAACATGATCTGCCCGATCTTCATGCCTGCGTAGACGCGTAAGGGCCGGATCGGGGAGAGCATCAGCGTCCACTGGCCGTGGAAGCCGATGTCGCCGATGGGGGCGGTGATTTCTACGAACAGGCCGAGTCGGCCGACGGAGGAGCGGCCGAAGAGGAGGGGGACGAAGGCATCGGAGCCGACCTGTTCGACGGTGTGGCCGAGGTAGAGCTGGCCGGGTTTGAGGACGTAGCCGTCGGCGCCGACCTCGATCCGGTGGGTCGGGTTGGGCCGGTGGGCGTCGAGGACGGGGGTGGTGTAGGTGAGCAGGGTCGCGCCGAGGCTGACGTTGTAGCTGTTGGGGTTGACCTGCGCATCGTCGAAGGGGGTGATGCACAGGCGGCCGTCGACTGCGGCTGCGGTGATCTCGGGGCCGGTGAGGATCATCGGTGAGGTCCTTCGGTCAGGATCCGCTGGAGGGCCTGGCGGAGGCGGAGGCCGGCTTGGTGGGTGCGGCCGTCCAGGTAGCTCTCGGCGAGGTAGTCGGTGGTCAGCACGGTCGGCAGATGCGGCGGCAGCGGTGTCGGTTCGGTGACCAAGGGGCCCGCGCTGTCGGTGAGGTGGGACCGCAGTAAGCCGGGGCCGTCGCGTAGGGCTTCGGGGATGCGGGCGTGGACGAGCTGGTTGTTGAAGGGCTCGATGGCGAGGAGGTCGCCGAAGGTGAGGACGTCGTCGAGCTGGGTGGGGCGAAGGGCGGTCTCGTTGAGGATGACGGCTTCGGCGCCGAAAGCGGTGTGGAGTCGGCTGGCGAGTTCGCCGAGGAGGCGGCGGCGTTCGAGAACCTGGTCTCGGTAGGGCTCGGCGATGGCACCGATCGGCAGGGCCAGGCGATCTCTGAGGTCTTCGATCCGGTCATGGGCGGAGGCGAGCTGGGGTGGTAGTGCTGCCGTGCCGGCGGTGTCGGGGAAGCGGGCGGTGTGCGCGGTCCATCGCGTGGAAGACGGTTCGGCGACGGCGTAGCCGACGTCGAGTTCGCAGCCCTTGAGAACGAGGGTCTCGCCCACCTGGATGGGGCCGTACTGGTCGCTGTGGCAGTGCCCGGCGAAGATCACGTCGAGGAAGGGGCAGGCGACGGCCAGCTTGAGATCCTCGTCGAAGCCGGAGTGGCTCAGCGCGATCCAGGAGTCGACCTCGTGGTGATTGGCCAGCATTACTTCGCGCAGAGCCTGGGCCGGATCTGTGACTCGGTGGCCTGCTCGTTGGTTGACGGGGATGGAGTGGAACGCCTGCTGGCCGATGACCGCGGTGATGGCGGCGCGCCGTTCGCCGATGCGGGCGGTGTGCAGGCGGCGGAAGAGTGGTTCGCCGGTGGCGGCGTCGACGGCGTTCGCGCACACGGTGATGTCCCGGAGCGGGGGTTCGAAGTGGTGGCTCCAGCCGTGATTCCCCGGCGCGATCACGTCGTAGAGGCCGAGGAGGATCGCAGTTTCGATGCGGCCGTGGCCGAGGCGGCAGTAGCCGCTGCCTTCGAAGAAGTCGCCGCAATCGACGATCAGTGTCTCCGGCTGGATGGCGTGCAAATGGGCCAGCATCGGCAGGGCGTTGTCGAACGAGGAGTGGACATCGGTGGTGGCCACGATCCGTCGCAGGGCGCGTGGACCGGTCATGGGGTGACCTCGCAGATGTCGGCACCGAGTGCGAGCAGCTTGGTGGGAAGGTCGGCGTGGCCTCGGCGGAGCTGTTCGAGGCCGCCGAGGGTCGTGACGCCGCGGGCGGTGAGGCCGGCGATGAGCAGGGCGGAGCCGGTACGGATGTCGGTGGCTTCTACTCCGGCACCGGTCAGTTGCTGCGGCCCGGTCAGGCGGCACTGGGTGGGTGAGGTCTCGTGGATGTCGGCACCGAGGCGGGCGAGTTGGGGGATCAGGTTGCCGTGACGTCCGGGGTTGATCGCGTCGGCGAAGAGGTGGGTGCCGGGCATTCCCAATGTCAGGGCCATCAAGGCTGGTTCGAAGTCGGCGTCGAGCCCGCCGGGAGAGAGTGAGGCGATGGCTCGCAGGGGCTGATGGGTGGGCCTGGTGTGCTCGGCGCGGATGGTGAGGGCGTCCTGCTGGGCATCGACGGGAATGCCGAGCCAGCGCAATGCGGCCACCATGGGTGCCACGTCCTTGCTGCGTACGCCTTCGATGCGGCCGTTTCCGCGGGTGGTGGCGATGGCGCAGGCCAGGGTGCCTGCTTCGACCTTGTCCCCGGGGACTGCCCAGGCCACCGGCTCGTGTGATGCGGAGGCGGGCGGAGCCAGGGCGAGAACGCGATCGTCGGCCCAGGTCTCCCAACCCGCCACCTGGAGCGCCTGCAGGACGCTCAGGACTTCGGGCGAGAGGTTCGGCTGCCCCAGCCGGAGCGGGCGTCCGGCGACGACGGCGCGCAGCATTGCCGCGATGCTCGCGCCGCGGGATCGGAACGGCAGCATCACCAATACCGAGCCGGTGCGCGTCTCCCCGGCCTCGACGCTGTAGCCGTGGTCGTTCACGATCGTGCGGTCGCCGAACGCCTCGTACACCCTGAAGTGCTGCTCCATCCCGCGTGCACCGATTCGGCAGCCGCCCGGCCAGGGCAGCACTGCCCGCCCGTGAACGGCGAGGAGGGCGGGAACGAGGTAGTACGAGGCACGGATTCGGGCAGCGGTTTCGTGGAATCCCGGCGTTACGTGCATGCCGTCGCTCGACAGGACCAGGACTGTGTTCGGCTGGCCGACCGGACGGGTGATGCCGTGGCCGGCGTGCTGGAGCAGCATGAGCATGGCTTGGACGTCGTCGTTGGCCGGGACGTTGGACAGCTGGACGGGCTGGCGCAGGGCGGCTGCCGCAGCGAGAAGCGGCAGAGCGGCGTTCTTCGAGCCGTCGACGGTCACGGCCCCGGAAAGCGGCGAGCCGGGGCGGATAGCGATCACCTCGGAGGTAATGGCTGGCGTCCGGGTGGTTGTCACGGTCATCTCCTCGGAATAGGAACCTGTAGTGCAACGTGGGCACTTGAGGCTGTTTGCAGGCGAACTTCGGCCCAGCACCGCTTGCCAGACGCGGTCGGCTCGACGGCGTACCGGTCGGCCAGGGCAGCGACGATGAACAGGCCCCGGCCGTGTTCGTCGTCCTCGGTGGGCGAGCGGGGGAGGGGCAGATCGCGGCTGCTGTCACTGACCTCGACCCGTATGGCGTTGCCGTCGCAGCGGGCGGCCACGGTGATCGCGCGCGGGCCCGCGTGCTGCACGGCATTCGAGAGCAGTTCGCCGGCCATCAGCTCGGCGGCATGCAGTGCATCGCTGTCGGCCGGCAGGCCCCAGCCGCGCATCGCGGCGACCAGCTGACGTCGCGCCGACGCCGCGGCAGCGGGTGTGCCGGAGACAGGCAACCGGATGTCGTGCACTTCCATGAGCGGCCTCCTGGATGGGTGCGGCTGTTCAACGCAACCGCTCCAGGGGCAAGGGGAACCAGGCTGTGTGCTGGGGCTGCATCACTTATGCAGGAGCTGCATTACGGCCAATTGCCTCTCCATTACGCTCGGTTGAGCAGGCAGGATCGGCGACGGCAGGAGGGAGCCGTGGCACAGATGGCCGAAGCGCAGAGCGAAGCGAGACGGATCGGCGAAGTGATCCGTCAGGCACGCGTGTTACAGCGGCGCTCGCAGAAGGACGTCGCCGCTGCACTGGGGTATCACCAGTCCAAGGTGAGCCGCCTGGAAGCTGGCAGAGGTGTCCAGGACGTCCCTATGTTGCGCGAGATCGCGCGGGTGTTGGACATCCCTCCGCACCACCTCGGTCTCGCTGCTGCTCCGGATGCCACTCCCTCCGACCCAGAGACAGAAGACATGCACCGCCGTACCTTCCTCGCCGCGGGCATCGCCGCCCTCGCGGCCCCGACCACGTCTGCTGGCGCACATCAGGATCTGATCCACTCCCTTCTCCCCGGCCCGAGCCTTGCGGCAACAGGCCCCATACCGGACCTGCCGGAGATGCGAGATCACGTCGCAGCCGCACGCCGCCTCTTCTGCACCTGCCACTACACACAACTGGAGCGCACGCTGCCCGGACTGATCGGGCAGCTACGGCAAGCCATCGGCGACGCCCCTGGCTCGACCGACCTGTCCGGGCTGCTGGCCACGGCCTACCAGACCTCGGCGAGCCTGCTGCTCAAGCAGAGCGATCACGGCAACGCATGGCTCGCGGTCGGCAGGGCCATGGCCGAGGCCGAGCGCTCCGGCGATCCGGTGGTGCTTGCGTCCAGTGTCCGAGTGCACGCCCATGTCCTAGCCCGTGACGGCCACACCGCCCAGGCCATCACTCTCGTCCGGCACACCGCCGACCAGCTCACGGGCGCGTACGACCAGCGCTCCCCGAAGTACCTCGCCGCGCTCGGCCTGCTGCTCCTGCGCGGCGTCACCGCCGCCAGCACCGGCGACGACCGCTCCGCCACCCAGGACTTCCTCACCGAGGCGAAGGAAGTCGCCCGCTACGTCGCCCTCGACCGCCCCGACGCCTGGGCCAACTTCAGCCCGACCAACGTGGCCCTGCACGGGGTCAGCGCGGCCGTCGCCTTCAGGGACGCGGGAATCGCCTTGCAGGCCGCCCGCCCCCTCATGCGTCGCCACATCCCCGTGCCCGAGCGCCGGGCTGCGCTGTGGGTTGAGGCCGCCCGCGCCTACAGCCAGCAGGGCCGCCTCGCCGACGGCTACCAGGCATTGCGCATCGCCGAGAGCTGCGCGGCTCAGGACATCCGCCGCCCCGCCGTCCGAGAACTGGTTGCCGATATGGCCGCCCGCGACTGCCGTCGTACCCTGCCGGAACTGCATCACTTCAGCCGTCGACTGGGAGTCCCCGCGTGAGCGATCAGCCTGACCAGCAGACCGAGAAGCCGTTCCTGTACGTCGTCGTGTGCGCGTCCGGAATCGCCGGCGACGTCGGCAAGCTGATCACGGCTGCGCAGGAGGCGAACTGGGACGTGGGTGTCATCGCCACCCCACAGGGCCTCGGCTTCATAGACACGACGGCGATCGAGGCGCAGACCGGCTACCCCATCCGCTCGGCCTGGCGCTCACCCGGCGACCCCCGCCCCCTGCCGCCCGCCGACGTCATCGCGGTCGCCCCGGCCACGTTCAACACGATCAACAAGTGGGCCGCCGGGATCTCCGACACCCTGGCCCTGGGCATCCTGTGCGAGGCGTACGGCTTCGGTATTCCGACCGCCGTTTTGCCGTACCTGAACGCGGCCCAGGCCGCCCACCCCGCGTACCGGCAGAGCTTGGACCGGCTGCGCGAGATGGGCGTCCTGATCGGGGCGTACGAGCCTCACCGGCCCAAGGCGGGCGGCGGAGCCGACCGCTTCCGCTGGGAGGAGGCGCTGGAACTGCTCACGCCCCAGCTGCCCACCCGGACGTGATCAGCGCCGCCGCCCTCGTGCCGACTGCGATGACGGAACGGCTGCTGCCGGGTGGGCCGGAGCAGCGGTGGGGCGGTGTGTGGTGCTCTGCATCTTGGCCGCCTGCGCCCAGGGGCTGGGGGCGTGGCGTTGGCCGAGGCGCTGGATGCGCCAGGTCAGTGCGCGTGCGGGGTTGCGGGCGTCGTCCAGGGTGCGCTGGCCCAGCGCCTGGTCGAGGACGGTGGCTGCGTCGTGTCCCCTCGCCTCTGCCTCGGCGAGCACGGTAGCGAGCGCGTCCCAGGCACTGTCCTGCAGGATCCGCTCGGCGTGCTCGGGTACCGCCTGCTGGAGGTGCTGGGCGAGGCGGCGTTTGGTCTCCAGGCCGGGAGCACGGCGGGCGAGGCTGTCGAGCGCCGGCTCTGCGATCTGGGCGTAAGCGGTGTGCAGGTGGACGAGAGCCTGCTGGGCTGCTGCCTCTTGCTGGGCGTGCTGGTGTTTGCGGTGCCAGTGGATCGCGAAGGCCAATGCGGTGAGCGCGGTGTCCAGCAGCATGGCCAGCCCGGACCCGTCGCCTGCCGGGGTGGGGTTGCGCCAGATTATCTGGACGCTGCGGCGCAGGACGCGGGTGCTGTCGCGGTCGGAGGTGATGCGGGAGCGGGTGGCGCGCTCGAAGACGGCGGCGGCCCGTTCGAGTTCGGTCTTCACCGCAGCTGGTGCGGTGAGAGGCAGCAGGTCCAGTGCGCCACCGAGCGCTTCGAGCTGTCCTTGAGCCACGTGATCGCCGCTGTGGATGAGGTGGTGGGGGATGCGTTCGGTGGCGGCGGTGGCTTGGTGCCAGGGATCGCCGGGCTGGGCGGCGACCGGCTGGGGGTGGGTGTCGGTGAGGCGCTGGCGGATCTTGGGCAGGGAGAGGTCGCCGGCGAGGGTGGAGCCGGCGTACCAGATGGGTTCGCCCTGCTTGTTGACGTCGCCTGGCAGGGCGACGCTGTAGCCGGTCACGTCGCCGGACGGCTCGGTCTTGGGCCGCACGGTTACGCCAGTCGCCTCCAGCAGTGCGAAGAACTCGGCTTCGCTGGATGCGGCGGCCACCGCGCGGCGTACGCGCATGCGCAGGACCTCGCGGGCCGTGGCGTCCTGGCCTTGGCGCTTGGCCTTGAAGTGCTCCTTGCTGGTGGGGCGTTTGGCGGCTGTGCCGTCGCCGGGCTTGAGCCGCCTGAGCCCGTAGTCCACTTCGATCTTGCGGGCCTCGCTCTGGACGGCGCGCTTGTCGTAATCGCGTTGGGGGCGGCGGCCGTCCTGGCGGACGAGGGTGGCGGCGATGTGGATGTGGTCGTCGGCGTGGCGGACTGCCACCCAGCGGCACGCTTCCTCGTCCCCCTCGGGGGCGATGCCGGCGGCGGCCACGATCCGGCGGGCGATCACGGCCCACTGCTCGTCGGTGAGGATCGGGTCCTCGGGCGCGGCACGGACGGGACAGTGCCACACCGTGAACTCAGGTGCCTGCTCGCCCAGCATCTGCACGGGCTGGTCGAGCTGTGCGGCGAGCTGGTCCATCACGTCTTTCGGGTCGCGGTGCGGGCTGCGGCCGGGGTCGGGGGCGAAGTCGTTCCAGGACGCCACGAGGTGCGGATCGATGTGCTCGTTGGCCCGGCCCTTGCCGAAGAGGTAGCCGATCGTGCGGCGCGTGGCCTTCGGGCCCTTGCCGAGGATGATCTTCGGTATCACCAGCTCACCGCCCCGTAGTCACCCGGGCGACGGCGGCGTCCACTTCGGCGATCGATGCCTCGACGCGCTCCAGCAGCCGCTGCACGAGGTCCGGTTGTGGCCAGTCGCCGTCCTTGTTGAGGTGCCAGGTGAGCTGGTTAAGGTTGCTGCCGACTTTGCCGAGCTGTCCGTTGGCGGCCATCAACGCTTTCACCATGGCGCGGTAGTCGGCGACGGCTGCGGTGGGATCGTCGGCGCGTGCAGCCGCGAGCGAGCTCTCGGCGACATAGCCGCCTGGTGCCATGTGGCTCAGGTCAGCGGCTTTTCGGACGAGGTCGAACTCGTCGTCGTTGTAGCGGGGGTGGAAGCGATGCTCGCGCAGCTGCTGGTCACGAAGTCGACGACGCGGAGCGGACTTCTGCGGCACGTTCGACGACGGTGCGATGGCCCCTCCCTCGGTCGGCTCCCCAGGGCCGGCCGACTCCGGCGCCCCCTCGGCGCCGGATGCCTCCGCCTCCCCAGGGGCGGAGGCCGGGTAAGGACTCCTTACCCGACAACTTGCTGCGCTGTTGAGGGCGGTGGCCATCTCCTGCTGGGGGCTGGGGAGTTCGTGGTGCGGGTCGTGCATGGGTCGGTTCTCCATGGGTTGCTGGTTTCGATGCCGCGCGGTCCCCGTGTCCTCGCGCTGGTCTGCGCGGGGACACGGGGCGAGCCGGGAGGCTGGGGGCGGTCGGCGCGACGGCGGGGATCAGGCGGTGCGGGCGGAAGCTGCGCTGATGTCGTCCTGCCGCTGGGAGGCGGCTTCGTCGAGTTCGGCTTGGAGGATGTCCTTGATCTTGTCCGCCTCCTTCCTGCCGATGGTGAGGCCCCTGCTACGGAAGGTGTCTTCGATGTGGCGGCGCGAGGCGCGGCCGTTGCGTCCCAGCGGCGCGGTGCGGGCGATGGCGAGCCGTTCGACGGGGATCTCGCTGGGCTCGTGGCCTTGTGGCTTGGCGGAGGGCTGCAGGGCCGTAGCCACATCGGTGGTGTCCGAGGCCGCGTCGGCGGGACCTCCAGCCACATCGGGAACAGTTGGCTCCTGTGCACCGTGGGCCTCGCCAACGAGGGCAGCGGCCGCGGCGCTGTCGAGGTGGTTGTGGCTGCGGCTGATGGGCCTGTGGCGTTCGGTGACGTCGTCCTCCTTGGGGTGGGGCGTGGGGTGGCGACGGATGACGATGTAGAGGTGGACGGCGCCGGCGAGGGCGAGTGGCGCGATGGCGGACAGGGCGCCGACGGTGAGGTCGCCGAGCCGGAGGCCGTCGCCTTGGGGGCTTTGCTCGTTGAGGCGTACGGCGTGCAGGGCGTTGGCCCAGATGCTCGTCACGGTGGCCAGGCCGACGAGGGCCCACACGTACACCCGGGAGCGTAGTGGGGCGGTGCGCAGCATGAGCAGGGCGCCGACGCCGATGGCGATGAACCCGTCGATCACGAGTGGGAAGGCGTAGGTGAGCAGCCCGCGGATATGGATGGCGACGGCCATCTGCCGCAGGGCATCGTAGGAGAGCGCGAAGGCGAACGCGGCGAGCAGGGCAACGCCGGCACGGATCGCAACGGTGCCCCGTATGGCGGGCGCGGTGGTGCTGGGGGAGGTCAAGCGGAGGTACTCCAGGTCGGGGCGGACGGCGGCCACCAGCGCGAGGAGGGGTGGCCGCCGTGCGGTGCGGTGACTCGTACCACTCGTTGCATGCCTGGTCAGAGCAGGTACGAGTGGCGTGGTGATGTCGACTCGACCCGTTGCGGGTCGGGCACCCGTCCCCGCGCTGACCTGCACGGGGACGGGTGGTACGAGTCGAGGCGGGTCAGGCTTCGGTGCCGGGCGACGGCTCGGCGGCCTGTTGGACGAGCCCAGCCGAGGGCTTCGGCTCTGGGCAGTAGCGCTCCCAGGCGTCGAGGAACTGGTTGCGAGTGAAGCCCCTGGCCTGAGTGCCGTCGGGGAAGCGACGGTTGGACGCGTTGATCCCGTAGGGCTTCAGCTGTATCTGGAGGCCGCGCGGGGTCAGACCGTCTGCGCTGTAATCCGCCCACGGCGCTTCCTTGTCCGCGTTGAGGTGCTCCAGCAGGCGCATCGTGCGCAGCACCGGCGGATCGTTCTCGGCGGCGAAGGCACGGCGGATGCCCACCAGAAGGCGAGTGCGCAGACCGCCTTGCTCGTCCTGCCCGGCCTCGTAGTCGGTCATGGCGCGGCAGGCGGTGCGGGCCTGCGCGGGCCACTCGCCGCCGGCGAGGTCGGCGATGGTCACCAGGGGTTCCCAGGTGTCCGCCGCGCGGTCCTCTACCGGCATGGCCGGCTCCATGTCCATCGCCTGCCGGAACAGCGGCTTCAGCCACGCGGCGAGGCCGTCACGTATCGCGTGCAGGGCGGGGGTGTCGCGGGCGGTGCGGAAGTGCGCCACCTTCTCCTTCCCCGCTCGGCGACGCATGCGGATGACCGCCGACCGGTCCATGACCGTGTCGGGCAGGTCGCCGATCCCGGCGAGCGCCGCCATGGCGAAGGTGGGGAACTTGGTCGGCTTGTGTTCTGGTCCGACCACCCGCAGCGTGGGCCGGTTGCGCTGATGGCCCGCGTTGATCAGGCCGCGCACTTCCTCGTTTTTCTCCGCCGCCTTGGTGGTGCCGAAGAGGGTGTCGGCCTCGTCGACCAGGAGCGTGGGCGGATCCTCGTCGCCGATCGA
>NZ_JBNHIN010000018.1:136958-160384 GCF_050054615.1 Streptomyces sp. YGL11-2 | reverse complement strand
CCTGACCAGCTCGTGGCACCAAGCACCCCTCCCCGGCCACAAGCTACAGGCTGCCAACCCTCAAAGTCAGCGGCATTGCGCCTACACTGCCCTCACCGGCCGGACGAAGACCGAGCAGGTCATCGCCCGGCTGACCCGTGCGCCGTGTCCGTGACGGGCCCGGTTCGGAGCACGCACCAGCCCCAGCCGCTCCCGCACTCACCCGTTCACCACGCACTGCTTCGTGCTGGGGTTAGTGCCCGGTTCCTCGTGTTGCGGGTTTGCGCTCGGCGTCGCGGATGGCTCGGGCAGCGTTGATGAGCCCGATGTGGCTGAAGGCTTGGGGGAAGTTGCCGAGGGCCTCTCCTGTGGTGGAGTCGGTCTCCTCGGCCAGCAGGCCGACATCGTTGGCGTGCGCGACGGCGGTTTGGAGCACTTGCCGTGCGCGGGTGGTGTGGCCCGTCAGGGCGAGGGCGTGGGCGAGCCAGAAGGTGCACAGCAGGAAGGTTCCCTCCTCTTCCTCGATCTCGTCGCCGCGGTAGCGGCGGACCAGGCCGCCCGGGTCGGTGAGGTGAGTGGCGATCACCAGCACGGTGGACTGGACGCGGGGGTCGTGCGGGGGCAGGAAGCCGACGATGGGGAGCATGAGTGACGAGGCGTCCAGGTCGTCGCTTTCGAATGCCTGGGTGAAGGCTCTCAGGCGGGGGTTCCATCCTCGCTGTTCGATGGCTTGGCGGATCCGGTCACGCTCACTGCGCCAGTGGGGTACGTGTGCGTCGGCCCGAAGGGCGGGTGCCATGGCGATCGCGCGGTCCAGGGCTACCCAGCACATCAGTTTCGAGTGCAGGAAGTGCCTGCTCGGCCCGCGNGCGCCAGTGGGGTACGTGTGCGTCGGCCCGAAGGGCGGGTGCCATGGCGATCGCGCGGTCCAGGGCTACCCAGCACATCAGTTTCGAGTGCAGGAAGTGCCTGCTCGGCCCGCGTCTCTCCCAGATGCCCTGGTCGGGTTCGGTCCAGCGGCTCGCGGCCGTCTCGGCCGCTTGGAGCAGGAAGTCCCGGGTGGGCGGGTCGAGGCTCCCGCCGGGCGGGAGGGGCTGGTGGGCCGCGTCGAGGAGTTCGCCGTAGACGTCGAGTTGGCGCTGGCGCCATGCGTCGTTGCCGGTGCGCACGGGGGCGCTGTTGCGCCAGCCGGCCAGGTGAGGCAGGACCCGCTCGCTCAGGTCGCGTTCGCCGCCGATGCCGTACATGATCTGCAGGTCCACGCCCCGTTGGAGCTGGGTTGCCGCCGCCCGGGCGAGGAAGTCGAAGAACTTGTCCTTCTCCTTCTCGCAGGCGGCGGTGGCCAGTGCCTGCAGGGTGAAGCTGGCGTCGCGGACCCAGGTGTAGCGGTAGTCCCAGTTGCGTGTCCCGCCCGGGCGTTCGGGCAGGGAGGTGGTGGCCGCGGCGATGATGGCTCCCGTAGGAGCGAAGGTCAGCGCGCGCAGCACGCGTCCGCTGTGGCTCACCTCGTCCTGCCAGGGCCCGACGTAGCCGCGGTGGAGCCGGGACCACGAACGCCAGCCCTCGGCGGTGTCGTTGAGACGTCGGCGGATGCGTCGCGGCCCCCAGGGCGCGGGCTCGCTTCTCCAAGCCGGCCCGATGTGCAGGGCGAATCCGAGGCGGTCCGGCGCCCGCAGCGTGATCCGGCCGTGCGCGGTGGAACCGCTCACCGCAAGGTCGACGGGGCTCGACAGCAGCAGTACGTGGGCGCCCCCGTAGGCGGCGAGCCTGCCCCGGACGGGTGCCAGGAGCGGGTGGACGAGTCCGAACTCCGGGCGCGGCGCATAGGCGATCTCGACGGGCACCTGTCCTTCGGTGCAGGTGATCTGCCGTAGGAGGGTTCCGGGGGAGGCGGTGCCGAGTGCGTGTCCGCGTTCACGCCGTCCCAGGGCGAGCGCGTCGCGCAGGACGGCTGTTCCTCCGTTCATGCGGAAGGTCGTCTCCAGTACAAGGGTCTGCTCGACGTAGCGGCGGCTGACGTCGGCGGGTCCGGCGGGGCGGATGGACCAGTGGCCGGCGTTCTCGTCGAGGAGGCGGGCGAAGATCGCCGGGCTGTCGAAGCGGGGAAGGCACAGCCAGTCCACCGAGCCGTCGGAGGTGACCAAGGCGGCCGAGCGGCAGTCGGACAGCAGGGCGTGGTCACCGATCGGTCGCGTGCTCACCGGCCACGGCCCATCCCATCTCGGCCTGGCGACGCGGCCGGGCCTGGACGTCCCGGGTAGTCGCCCTCGACGCAGGCCGCTGCGGGAACCGGTGGGTCGTCCATCACAACCTCCCTGCGCGTCGGGTTCACCTCACTCAAGCAGCACGGTCCACGGAGCGCATGTCCCGCCGCCGGCGCTTGCCCTGGCAGGGTGGCGCGACCCGGCCCTGCCACCGGCTCGCCTCGTCACCGCCACGCGGCTGGTGTCCTCGTCACGGCATCGCGCTCCCCGCGTCGGGCGCGCCCTCCCGGGGAAGAGCCCGGGTGGCCGAGGGCGAGGAAGCTGCGGGGGCCGCTCTTCCACTGGTCGGTGACGCTCAGGCCGAGATCGTCGGTGATGCGGCGGAGCGCCGGCGCCCCCAGCCGCGCCCAAGGGAATGGCGGGCCGCGGTGGCCGTGGATGTCTTCGAACCAGGCCGTGCAGCGTTCCTCGACGTCGTTGTCATCGACCTCGACGAGCAGGACACCCATCGGGGAGATGAGGTGGGCGCAGCGGCGTACCAGGACATGCGGGTCGCCGCCGATGCCGATGTTCCCGTCGGCGAGCAGGAGGGTCTGCCAGTCTCCCTCGCCGGGAAGCGGGTCGAAGACCGACCGGCACTGTGCGGTGCCGCCGAGGGCGATGGTCCGGGCGACCGCGTGGGGTGCGACGTCGATACCGAAGGCGAAGACGCCTTGGCGCAGGAGTGCCCTGCACAGTCGGCCCGGTCCGCAGCCGACGTCGAGCACGGGGCCGACACAGCGCTCCATCAGGGTCCGGTCGGCCCTGGTGGGCTGCGCGCACCAGCGGTGCACCGGCAGCCGGGTCCGGCGCCCGTCCGCCAACCGCAGATAGACCGGCGCGCGATTGCTTTGCAGGGCCAGTGCGTAGGGGTCCTCGTGTCTGGAGGGCGGCCGGTTCTCCTCGGTCGTCACGGCTTGGCGTCGTGGTCGGGTGGGGGGCGTTCCTCGTCGGCGCCGGCGGCTCGCCGGATGCGGCCCAGTTTGACGGCGAGGGCCAGCGCGGAAGCGCCGAACAGCACACCGGTGATTGCCAGCCATCGGCCGAGGTAGACGCCCTCGGGCAACCGGGCGGCGCCTTGGTACGGGACCGCCAGATCGAGGATGAGGGGGAACCACACGAGCAGCAGCACACCGGAAAAGAATGTGGGTACGCGCAGGTAGTTGATCCACAGCACCTGGGGTACGCGAGCGGGGCGGTGCCGCAGTACGGAGTGGGCCGTCAGGTCGGCGAGCGAGTACAGCGGCAGCAGGATCAGGTCGTGGAGGATCGCCGCGCCCACGAACCAGATCGCCACCTCGAGCGGCCCCACAGCGAACAGGCGCACCAGGGCGTAGCCGGTGAGGGCGAAAGAGCAGATCAGGACGAGAAGGTGCAGGGGTCCGGAGCCGTACCAGCGGACGAAGCGTGCCATGGTCACGTCCTGAAGGTGAGCCGGTGCACCCACTTGGTGTTGTTCACACCCGGGTTGGCCGGGACGATGATGCGCGCCGGATAGCCGTGGTCGAGGGAGAGGTTCGCCCCGTTGACGCGCAGCGCGAGCAGGGCTCGGGGGTCGTGGATCTGGTTGCCCCGCAGCACCACCCTGGTGAACGAGCCGGTGGGCTGGAGGGATTCGACCAGGACGCTTCCGGCGTCGGGCAGGCCGGCCAGGGCGGCGAGGTCGGCCAGCCGCAGGCCGCTCCAGTGCTGGTCGTCGGTGGACCATCCCTCCACGCAGGCGATCGGCAGTGCGGCGGCGTGCTGGGGCATCGTCAGGAGCTGCTCGCGGGTGAAGACGCGTGCCGGTCCGTGGCCGCGGATCTCCAGCCGCCAGGTGGGGCCGACGGCTGCGGGGGTGACACCGACGGCCGCCGCCGTCTTGTTGACCTGGAAGCTGTTCGGGCCGCTGCCCGGGTCACGGTTGTGCGGTGCGAGGAGCGCGGTGCCGCGCAGCCAGCCGCCGATGCTCTGGCCGGCGGTCACGACGAGGAGGAGCAGCGACCCCGCGCCCACCATGCCCACCGCGCCGCGGCGGGTCATCGTCGGCGGGGCGGGGGCGGCCGCCACCAAGTCGTCGGGGTCCGGGGGCTCCGGCCGGGTGTGGGCCAGGTCGGTGCGCAGTTCGGCACTCAGGTTGCGAGAGCGCAGGGCACTCGTCATCCGGCCGAGTTTGAGGCTTACGTGAACGACGAAGGCGGCGATGAACACCCAGGCGCCATAGAAGTGCAGACGATAGAACGAGCCAGGAAAGACGTAGTAGAGCTGGATGTTGAGGATGCCGGTGACGAACTCGAAGATGACCCCGCCGACCAGCATCAGCAGAGACAGCCGCTCCAGCCCGTGGGCGACGGAGCGCACCGGCAGCCACTCGAACAGCTTGGGGATCACCGACCACAACTTGGCCAGCAGCACCGGCACAAGGATCACACCCAGCGTGACGTGCACGCCCTGGGTCAGCCGGTACAGCCAGTAGGGGTGCGTGGGCCAGGAGAAGAGGTAGAAACCCAGCACGCCCTTGTCGGGGGTCTTGTCGTTGAGGGGGCTCAGTCCCGGGTTGTAGGAGGCGTAGGACAGCAGTCCGGTCACGAACAACAGCGGGATGCCGATCAGCAGCATCAGGCCGAACATCGACGTCAGCCAGGGGCCGCGGAGGGGACTGCGCCAGAACTCGGGGCGGAAGGGCCCCGGCGGCGGGGGCGTCTGTCTGATCCGCCGCGCGATGGCCCGGCCATGAGCGGCGGCCGCTGCGGCACGGGCCGCCGCAGCGGCGCCGATCCGCCCCATACGCCGCCGCGCGTGCCCCTCGTCCGGCTCGGGGCGCTCCGGTCCCCCGGAGAAGCCGGAAGCTGACGGCCGTCCGCCACTGTCCATCAACCGTCTCCTCCCTCTCAGGCGCACTCCCTAAGAGGAGCGATCAGCCGCATAGCAGCTGCCCATGCAGATCCGGTGGAACAACCAAAAAATGTCACTGCCGCAGTCGATTACACGCGCCTATCGTGATCACGGCCCACGCTCACACTCCTGTGGGCGCACACCACCAGCCGAACGGTGCAACCCGGCTGTCTCCCCAGGCGCGATAAGCGGTACGCACTGTTCGCGATTTCGTACTCCGCCGCCGTCCGCAGAGGGTGCCCTACTTGCTTGCGGAGGGCCCAGGCCGTCGACGGCGCGATGTCAATGAGATGTGCCCTTCTCACCCGAGCGTCACGAAGTGGCCCCTTTCTCCGGTATCTCCTCCGTCCCTCGGCAAGGGCCTGCGCTGCGCTCCTCGCAACGCCCTGTTGGTCGATGGCATCCCGAACGAGCAGCGCGGCAGGGTGTTCGGGCTCCACTGGGCCGCCGACACTGCCGGCCTCGTCGTGGGCTCGCCGGCCGGGCTCGCACCGTACGATGCGCTCTGCCACCGCCTGCGTCCGCAGTTTCGGATCGCCGTCGTGCCGGCCGTCGCCTCGGTCGTCCTGGTAGCCGCTCCCCGCACCAGCCCCGCGGCGGGCGACGCAGCGGTGACGGTCGCCAGGGCACCGCGCTGCTCCCTGCCGCGCCCGTACTGGCACGTCATGACCGTGCTCAACGCGTTCAACCTGGTCAACTTCCCCGATGCGCTACTCCTGTTGCGTGCCCACGACCTGGGGCTCACAACGGCCGGAGTGGTCGGCGTGTACGGGGCCCACAACCTCGCCTACGCTGTCCCCCCGCCAGGGCTCTGTTGGACCGGTGGCCGGGACCGAGCACTGCGTCGCCGTGGTCTTCTCCGACTGGCGCCAAGAGCCGACCATCAGCGACGTCCTGCAGATGGCAGGGTGGACCTGGAGTGGCACGATCCCCTCGATCAAGCCCGCCAGCCGACCCCGCAAGGGCGGATTCAAGCAGTCGGCCGAGTTCGCCATCTGGGGCGTCAAGGGTAGCCTCGGCAAGAACCGGGACCTTTACCCGCCCGGCCACTTCACCGCCTCCCAGCCCCGCAAGGACCGCGTCCACATCACCCAGAAGCTGGCCGTCACACCCACCACAAGAGTCCAGGGGGGCGCGGACACTACGTGTGCCTGACTGGCCCTGGCGGCCCGTCCGATGGCTACTTCGCTGGCGCCGGTCCCGTCTCCTGGTGTCCCGGCACGCTTGTGGCGTTGTCGATGTTCTCCTCGACCCAGGTCCGCAGGAGCCCCAGCGGCACGGCTGCGCTGTGGCCGAGGGCGGTCAGGGCGTACTCCACGTGCAGGGGGACGGCGGGATAGACGGTGCGGTCGACGAGCCCCGCGTCTTCCAGGCGTCGCAGGGTCTGGGTGAGGACCTTGGGACTTACCCCTTGCAGGAGGCGTTGCAGAGCGCCGAAACGCTGTGGGCCGTCTTCCAGGGCTCCGATGGCCAGGGCTGACCACTTGTTGGCCAGCAGGTCCAGCATGGCGCGGCAGGGGCACTGGGCCGCGTAGACGTCGTGGTGGGAGTGCTGCCCGGTGTGGCAGTCCGTGGTCACGTGGGAACGCTCCTCAACAGCGTGCTTCCCATTGGGAAGTAGGTTCCCTTGATGGTAACTACCTCCCCGGGGCTACGGTCAATCCCACTGAATCGGGGGCCGATAAGTGGCCTTCCGGCGTATTTGGCTCATGCTCAAGGGAGTTGACTCATGTCCTCGATGCGCGCGGTGGTGCAGCATGCCTTCGGCGGCCCGGACGTCCTGCGGGTGAAGGAGGTGCCCCGACCCGTGCCGCTTCCGACCGAGGTCCTGGTGCGGGTGCACGCCGCCGGGATCAACCCGGTCGACTGGAAGACCCGGGGCGGCGGCGCCATGGCCGGGGTGCTCGGCGAGCCGCCGTTCACCCTGGGCTGGGACGTATCCGGTGTCGTGGAGGAGGTCGGCTTCGGCGTGACCACCCTCAAGGCGGGCGACGAGGTCTACGCGATGCCGTGGTTCCCCCGCGCGGCCGGCGGCTACGCCGAGTACGCCACCGCCCCCGCCCGCCAGTTCGCCCGCAAGCCTGCGAGCATCAGCCACGAGCAGGCCGCCGCCGTACCGCTGGCAGCGCTCACCGCCTGGCAGGCCCTGGTGGACACCGCCGACGTTCGGCCGGGCCAGCGCGTGCTGATTCACGCCGCCGCCGGAGGCGTCGGACACTTCGCCGTCCAGTTCGCCAAGCACCTGGGGGCCCACGTCACCGGCACCGCCAGCAGCCCCCGCCACGACTGGCTCACCGCACTGGGCGCTGACGAACTCGTCGACTACACCACCGTCCGCTTCGAGGACGCCGCCAAGGACATCGACGTGGTCCTCGACCTCGTCGGCGACGCGCACGACAACACCAGCATCCGCTCGCTCGACGTGCTACGCCCCGGCGGACTGATCGTCGCGATCCCCGCCGGCGTCTCGCCCGAACTCCTGCACGCGGCCCAGTCCCGCGGGCTGCGCACCAGTCCCTTCCTGGTCGAACCCGACAGCCCGGCCCTGACCCGCATCGCCCAACTCATCGACGCCGGCGAAGTGAGTGTGGAGGTCGAGGAGGTCTACCCGCTGGAGCAAGCCGCCCGGGCCCACGCCCGCGGTGAGAGCGACCGCACCCGCGGCAAGCTCGTCCTGCGCGTCGCCTCCTGACCCGGTTCATTCGCCGCCCACGCCACCTGGCCGCAGCAGGCGACCGGTACACCTCCGGCACGTCCCCCTGACCACCGCACCGGTCTGGTCGCAGGGCAGACACAGCCAGGGTGCACCAGACACAGCCGCAACGATCGGCCACCCACCACCACCGATCCCACGATGTGAGGAAGTTCGCCATGTTCTACGAGCTTCGGCGCTACCAGACCCGGCCTGGACGGCAGGACGAATGGGTCCGCTACATGGAGGAAGTCGTCATCCCGTTCCAGAGGGCGAAGGGGATGACGGTCACCGGGTCCTTCATCGACGAGGAGGACCAGGACGGTTACCTCTGGATCCGCCGGTTCGACGACGAGGCGCAGCGCGAGGAACTGTATGCCGCCGTCTACGAGAGCGACCGGTGGCGAGACGAGATCCGCCCGGTCGTCCAGGAGTTGCTGATCCCGGAGAAGTCCGTGATCACCCGCGCGGTCCCGACAGCGCTCTCCGCGCTCCGCTGACACCAGAACCCACCCCGCACCCCACTGCAGAACCAGCACTCATCCCAACAAGCGTCCCCCTCAGCAGAGAAGGCTCTGATGAATACCGCAACGCAGGCGAAATCCCTGCCCGCACCATCAATCACCCTCTGCGCCGCCACCGCGCTCATCGAAGCGGTGCGCACGGCCGCCGAGGAGATCGGATTCGAGGTGGCCGTCGCGGTCACGGACGCCGGCGGCCACCTGAAGGCGTTCGAGCGCGCCGACGACGCACCGTTCCTGGCTGCCGAGGTCGCCGTCGACAAGGCGTGGACGGCGGCCTCCTACGGCATCGCCACCCACGTCTGGAACTCCTACGTGGCCAACCCTCAGGTCGCCCCTCTCGCCCACCACCCCAGGCTGATGGCCGTCGGCGGCGGCTACCCGGTGATCGAGGACGGCAAGGTCATTGGCGGTCTCGGCATCTCGGGCGGCAGCTACGAGCAGGACCAGCAGGCCGCAGAAACCGCGCTCAGCTTGCTGGGATTCGCAATCCCGACCTGAAACAGCCATCGTGCCGGCGCGGGGCCGGGCGCCGCTCGACGAGACGGTCACGTTCGTCGACGGTCTCTGACGCCATCCCTCCTTGGCCGATCAACGACCCGTTTCATGCTGCCCCCACTTAGCGGTACATATGCCATATTGCGCACGTAATCCCGACGAAAGGCATGTCATGAAGATCGCAGTCATCGGTGGAACCGGACTGATCGGGTCGCAGGTCGTCAAGAACCTGAATGCCGCCGGACACGAGGCGGTACCGCACTCGAAGTCCACCGGACTCGACATCATCGGCGGCCAGGGACTGGGCGAGGCGGTGGCGGGAGCCGACGTCGTCGTCAACCTGACGAACTCCCCGACCTTCGACGAAGCCTCCCTTGCCTTCTTCCAGACCTCGATGGACAACCTCCTGGCTGCGGCCCGCAAGGGCGGCGTCGGCCACTTCGTCATCCTCTCGATCGTCGGCACGGACCAGGTGCCGGAGCTGGACTACTACCGTGCCAAGGCGCTCCAGGAGAAGATCCTCGCGGCCGGGCCGATCCCCTATTCGATCGTGCGAGCCACGCAGTTCATGGACTTCATGGACGCGGTCCTGTCCTGGACCGCCGACGCCGACACCGTCCGGCTGCCCGCCACGCCCATCCAGCCCATCGCCTCCAAGGACGTGGCCGCCGCGGTCGCGGAAATCGCCGCCGGCGCCCCGCTGAACGGCATCCGCAACATCGCCGGCCCCGAGGTCTTCACCCTGGACGAGCTGGGCCGGATCACCCTGTCCCACAAGGGCGACAACCGCACCGTGGTGACCGACCCCACCGCTGGCATGTTCGCCGTCGTCAAGGGCGACGTCCTCACCGACAAGGAAGCCCACCTCGCCACTACCCGCTACACCGACTGGCTCTCCTGACATCCGCGCCTCCTGCGTGTCCTGTCCCAGCCCGGTAGTCCTTTCGTTGCGCCCGCCAGATGCGGCAGCCTGAGTCGGACGGGGTCCGGCTGCGGTCCTCCGATCCCCGGTCAGGCTGAGGGCAGGCGACTCGCATGCACGCATTCGGTACCGCTGGGATAGACGGCCCACGGCTCTCGGGGTGGGACGGGCCTGCGGACGTCGCGACGGTCGACCGCTGGCATGGCGCCGGATGCGCCGGTGCCGGTGGCCTAAGCGGTCCCGGATCGTCAATGAGTGGACAGGCGGGGCAGTGAGGGAGGTACATGATCTTGGATGTCTATGAGGCGGTCACTAGCCGACGGGCGGTGCGCGCGTTCACCGACCGGCCCGTCCCGAGGCAGGTGCTGGAGCGGGCACTGTCCGCCGCAGCTTGGGCGCCGTCCGGATCGAACCTCCAGCCGTGGCGCGCCTACGTGGTGACCGGTGGGCCGCTGGCCGAGCTCAAGAGGCGCGCCGGCGAGCGCGTGGCCGCAGGCGACCCCTGGGACGAGCGGGAGTACGAGATGTACCCGCCCTCACTGAAGTCTCCGTACCATGAGCGCCGCTCCGCCTTCGGCCATGAGCGCTACAGCGCACTTGGTATTGCGCGCGACGACTGGGAGGCGCGCCAGCGGGCCGCCGCCGCGAACTGGGACTGTTTCGGCGCGCCCGCCGCCCTGTTCTGCTACATCGACCGAGACATGGGCCGACCTCAATGGTCCGACATCGGCATGTACCTGCAGACCATCATGCTGCTGCTGCGCGCCGAAGGGCTGCACAGCTGCCCGCAGATGGCGTGGTCGGTGTATCGCAAGACGGTCGCAGAGGTCCTGTCACCCCCGGACGGGCTCATCCTCTTCTGCGGCATGTCGATCGGATTCGAGGACGTCACAGCGGGTTACGCCCGTACAGGCCGGGCGCCGCTTGGCGAGACCGTCACGTTCGTCGATGGGTAGATTCGCGACTGCGTGACGATCACTCCCCAGATTCTCGAGTAATTGTCAATACCTGTGGATCAGTTGAGTTCACCTTTTCTGGAACGAGTTGATTGCGACGAACTCGGCCTCGAAGTCGTTGTCGTTCTCCCGGTAGGGCGTGTAGTGATGCCTCTAGTCGTCGCAGGCGATCAGGGATCGCTTGACGCGGGCGCCTGTGGTCCAGTTGTGCCAGATGGAAGCGCCGGCGGAACAGGTCCGGCAGCCCGGGGCCGTGGGCCGTTCCGTTGCTTCTCAACCTGTCGGCGGGCCTCGTCAGCCTTGACATGAAACCATTTGGTTTCCTATTGTCGGATGCGTGGAAGAGGTGTTCAGGGCGCTGGCGGATCCGACGCGGCGGGAGCTGCTCGACGAGCTGTTCCGGCAGGATGGGCAGTCGCTGAACGCGCTGGCGAGCAGGTTCGCGATGACGAGGGTCGCCGTGGCGAAGCACCTTCGTCTGCTCGAGGAGGCCGGCGTGGTCGTGTCCGACCGGCGGGGCAGGGAGAAGCTGCACTTCCTGAACCCCGTGCCGATCCGTCTCATCCACGACCGCTGGGTCAGCAAATACACCGAGACGTGGGCCGCCGGCCTCGTCGACCTGAAACGAGATCTGGAGACAAGCGTGGAGAAGGTGTTCGAGATCTACATCCGCACCACGCCGCAGCGGCTGTGGCAGGCGATCACCGATCCCGAGACGCGGGCGCGGTTCCAGTTCGGTGCCCGCGTGGAATCCGACTGGGCCACGGGATCCGCCTACAGGGTCACGCACGACGGCGTGTCTGGCGGATTGATCGAAGGGGAGAACCTCGAGGTCGACCCGCCCCGGCGGCTCGTGCAGACATACCACGCCATCTGGGACGACGACATCGCCCGCCAGGGCGCCAGCCGGGTGACCTGGGAGATCGAGCAGGTCGGCGACAGCTGCAGGCTCGTCGTCCGGCACGACCAACTCGCCGCCGACGCCGACGCGCATCTCTACGGCGGCTGGCCGATGATCCTCTCCGGGCTCAAGACCTGGCTGGAGACGGGCCGGGAACTCACCACACCAGGCTCGCTCATGTACGGAGGCGAAACATCATGACCGCACAGCAAGCCAAGTCCGACACGAAGCTCGACAAGACGTTCACCGCAGAGCTGCAAAAGAGCCCCAGCAAGGGCGGCTGGACCTACGTCGTGATGCCGGGGTCGGCCGAGTTCTTCGGCACCCGTGGCCTGGTGAAGGTGCGCGGCCACGTCGACGGCGAGCCGTTCCAGGGCTCGTTCATGGCGCTCGGCGACGGCACGCACAAGCTCGCGTTCACCGCCGACATCCGCGCCCGCATCGGCAAGCAGGCCGGCGACACCGTCACCGTCACCCTCGATGAGCGGATCGCACGATGACCGCGCCGAAGCCGGTCGTCACGGGTGTTAGAACCGTCAGCGTGCCGGTCGACGACCAGGAACAGGCGCTGCGGTTCTACGTCGACACGCTCGGCTTCACGGTACTGCGCGACGAGTCGATCCCGACCGGACGGTGGATCGAACTCGCACCCGGCGGCGACAACGTCGTCGTCACGCTGGAGCAGGCCACCGCAGACGTCACTCGCGGCCCCATCACTATCCGGTTCACCACCGACGACGCAGCGGCCGCGCACGCGGCCCTCAATGCCGCCGGCGTTGATACCGATGAGATCCTTCAATGGCTCGGCGTACCACCGATGTTCGCCTTTCGCGACCCCGACGGCAACGCCTTCTCCATCACCGAGACGTGACAGCCGCCGGCATACGGGGTGGCGGTCTTCTGTCTGATCGACGGGATCTGGTGGAGGGGCGCCGCGGGGTGGACGGCCCGGTGGACCTCCATGGCCCTGTGGACCCGGTATCTGCTGGTCTTCTGGTGGCCGCTCGTGGTGGGCATGGGAGCGGTGTACGGGCTGCGCGAATCCCGCTCGCGGACGGCCGAACTGCTGACGACCACGCCGCAGCCGGCCTGGCGCCGTGCGGCGTTGCCGGCCGGTGCGATGGCGCTGGCGTTGGCGTCGGGCTTCGGCCTCCTCATCCTGGTGGGCGGAGTCCAGGTGGCCCTCGGCGCCACCACCTACCTGCCCCTGGGTTGGCTGCCGATCTCGCTCGTGGCGGCGCTGGCCCTCGTCGCGGGGGCCGTGTTCGGCATGGGCGTCGCGCGGGCCGTGCCCTCCGTGCTCACCCCGCCGGCCCTGACGGTGTTCCTCTTGCTGACGTCCCTCCTCCTGCGGCAGGCCAATGACGGGGCACTGCCTTGGAGCATCCCGCCGAACCGGTTCGCCCTGCTGTCCCCGGCGACCGCGGAGCCGCGGGAGATGCTGCTGACCCTGTCCAACTCCGTGCACCTCGGTCAGACGCTCTGGCTGCTCGGCCTGCTCGCCACCGGCTTAGCACTGCTGTCGGCCGCCACCCGCCGGGCCCGGCTGCTCGCGGTGGCCCCCGTCCTGGCCGGCGCGGCCCTGGCCCTGCTGAACCTCCCGGGCGCTCCGCGCGACGCCTACGTCGTCGACAAGGCCGCCGCCACCGTGGTCTGCGACGGCCCGGTGTGCGTGACGCAGGCAAACCGCTCACGCCTGCCCGAGCTCGCGCCGCGCGGCACGGAGGCGCTGCGCGTGCTGCACAACACCCTCGGCCACCCACGCAAACTCTCCGGCAACGTGGTGCTGATCGACTTCGACGACCCGCTGATCGCCCACGCGACGGGGACCGAACTGACCCGCCTCCTGGTCGCCCAGGGCCTGGCACCGAACTGCGCACCGCGCACCCCCTGGGAGGGCGGGGGGCAGGTCGACATCCCCGCCCAGAGCATCGCCGCGAGCTGGGCCCTGGGCGATCACCAGCTCGAACCACTGCAGCAGCCGGACACCGACGCGCGTCCGCAAGCCGCGCGTCCGCAGCGTGCATCGGCGAACGCCGAAGTCGCCTGGAAGAAGCTGACGGCCCTGCCGCCGGCCGAGCAGCGCTCGCGGATCGCCCAGGCACATGCCGCCGCGCTCTCCTGCAAGAACGCGCTCGCGGCGCTGACGGGGGAGACATCCCCATGAGATGGCTGATGCTGTACGCGCGTTCGCGGCAGGTGCCCACCTCTGCCGCCGCGGTCGCGCTCGTCGCGCTGGCGGTGTGGGCCCTCGACGGCCCAGGACCAGTGGACCTGGGGATCGCAATCCTGGTCCTCACCGCGAACGTGGCGGCCGCTTCCGTCGGGCTCGGCGGGCAGGATGCCACGCTGGACCGGACGGCCGCGATCCGGTGGATGCCCCGGCGGGCCGCGCACGTGCTGCTGATCGGCGCGGTCGCCGGGGCGGCGCTGCTGGCGGTCCAGGCAGCCGGCCCGAAGCTCGCCCCGGCCGCGCTCGTCGTCCGGGACAGCGCCGGCCTGGCCGGCCTGGCCGCGCTCGGGGCGGTGCTGTGCGGGGCACAGTTCGCATGGACCCTGCCAACCGGCTGGCTCGCGTTCAGCCTCTTCGGCCTGGTTCCGCCCGGCATCGCGGGACAGGTGGGCGGCTGGATGATCCTTTCCCCCGCCACGACGGCGTCCACCGCGACCGCGTGGGCTCTGCTGGCGACCGGCACCGTCCTGTACGCCACAGCAGGACCGAGACGGTAAAGGACACGCTCGCGACGAGCGCTTCAGTTGGCGAAGCTCGCCAACTGAAGCGCTCAATGTGCGGCACGAGGTCCCTCCAGGGAAGTAAGGAGCGCTTCAGTTGGCGGGGTTCGCCACCTGTGGCGCTCACCTGGCGGTGCGCGGGTCATAGGCGGAGGACAACCAGGGCGATGTCGTCGCGGGCGCCGCTGCTGACGCCGAGGTGCGCGAGGAGGGCGTCGGCGAGGCGTTCGGGGTTGTGGCGGGTGTGGCGGGCGAGGGCGTCGGCGAGGCGTTGCAGGCCGGCGTCGATGTCCTCGCCGCGGCGTTCGATGAGGCCGTCGGTGTAGAGAACGAAGGTGTCGCCGGGGGTGTAGGGCACGCTGGCCTGGGGGCGGGGGACGTCTTCCAGACGGGCCCCCAGCGGAGGGTCGGTGGCCTGGTCGAGCAGGTCGCAGGTGCCGTCTTGATGGAGCAGGACGGGGGGCGGGTGACCGGCGCTGCTGTACGTGATGCGGCGAGCGTGAGTGTCGACAACGGCTTGGACGACGGTGGTGCTCAGCGCGCCCTCCACGTCTAGCGCGTACAGGCTCAGGACCTCCAGGGCCCTCGCGGGCCCCTCGACGGACCGGACGGCGGCGGACAGCCCGCTGCGGAGCATGCCCATGACGGCGGCGGCCTCCAGGCCGTGGCCCACGACGTCGCCGACCGCGACGGCGAACCTGTTCTCGGGCAAGTCGACCACGTCGTACCAGTCGCCGCATACGTTCAGTGACCCGGCGGCGGGCAAGTAGCGCACCGCAGTGTCCCGGTGCCGGACCAGGTGGGGCGTGTGGAGCATGGCCTCCTGCAAGGTGACGGCAACTTGGCGTTCCCGGGCGTGGGCTTGGTGCAGTTCCTCGTTCAGTCGCTGGAGCTCGCGCGCCCGCGCGTACAGTTCGACCTCCATCGCCTCCACGTCGCTGGGCGCCCAGCCTTCTCGGGGTCGGGGGTCGGGGTGGGAGAGGATGAACGCGGTCACGTCCGTCCCCCGGTGGACGATCCAGGACACCTGCCCATCCGGCCCGAGCACCGGGGTGTTGATCGCGGACCACCACCGCGTGTCGAACATGCCGGGCTGGTCAGCCACCGGAATGTCGTACTTCTGCACCGCCATCGTGTCCGGCTCCTTCGAACGCAGGACTCGGTGCAAGGAGGCGTGGAGTTTCCGCACCCCTTCAGCGCTGGGGTCCGCCGGATTGTCAGGGAAGGCGTCGAAGAAGTGCCGCCCGAGCAGATTCTTCCGAGTACTGCCGGTCACCCGGCAAAACGCCTCGTTGACGTCGGCGATCACCAGGTCCGGGCCCAGCACCAGATAGGGGCTGGGGGTGACCGCGAACAACGCCTGGTAATCGATCCCCGGCCTCGCCAGACGCTGCGCCCATGCATCCTCATCAGGGATGTTCTCGTCCCTCACCCCTACGTTCTACCGCGCGTCGGCGCCCTCAGCACCTGGGCACATCACCTGCCCTCGGCCCGTCAGCCTCTGCCACGTGCCCCCATGCCGACAGCCCCTCGGGATTGCGAAGGCACTGGCGCAACCGCGCCGAACGGATGCCCGCCAACTCCGCCGCTCAGCTCGCCAACTGAAGTGCTCCTTACCTTGTTGGCGGGTTGATTCCGGTCCTTCGTACGATCGGAAGGCCCAGGGGCCTGGGTGTGGCTGGAAGCACTCATGCCGCAGGTGTGGCTTTGACTGATTGGCCGCTCAGCGCCCCACGACGACAGGGCCACTCAGTCACAGGGGGTCTGCGGTGCGTTTCAGTTGACCAGTTGAGTGCATACGAAAGCAAGATGATCGCTACGCTAGGAATGCGTCCAGCTGCAAAGAGTAGCGGAGAGTGGTTTGGGAGGAGCTTGCGCATGAGTGACGAACACCACGGACAGTTGGCAAACAGGGGATCGAACGCAGCGATCGCAGGCGTCGTCGGATCGGGCGTGGGCGGGAGCAACCACGGGAACAGCGCGGCCACCGAGGTCGTCGTCTACACCGGTGCCGATTTCAAGGGAAAGAGCGCACCGCTGGCGGTCGGCCGACATGTCCTCGACCCCGACCTCGATGACACCATTTCCTCCGTGCGCGTCCCGGCCGGCTACTCGGTAACGCTGTACGACGCGCCAGACTTCTCTGGCAAGAAGCTCACCCTCACGAGCGATGCCGCGAACCTGGAGGCACCGTTCAACGACAAGGCGTCCTCCGTCGTTGTGGGCAGGGCCGGAACGACCAGCCCCGGCCACACCCACATCCGGCAGGAGAACGTGAGGATCGTCTTCACCAGCATCCACGGTCACTGAATCCCGCCGGCGGCCGTCACTGGAGACGATCCAGAGGGTCTGCTTCCGGCCGACCGGGCGGAAGCAGCGAGACCGTAGCCAAACGGCAGCGGACCGGCGGGTGGCCGGGCGGGCTCATGAGGGGCCAATCGGAATGCCCCTGGAGCGTGCCATCGGGTTGCCCTTGCGTGATCAGTTGACGTACCCACCCGGGCGTTGTGGCGTTCGCGGCCCGGGAGGCGGCGAAGAAGAAGGGCGGCGCGCGCAAACAGAAGCCGAAGCGGCGCACCGGAGTTGTGGTGCGCCGCGACGGCCGGGAGCCGCTCGGACTGGGCACCATGATCGGCATGATGATGACCGAGCGGGGCATGGTCGCGCCGGCCGCCGGCGGCGGCGCCCTCGCCCAGTTCGACGACATCCTCGCCGCCGCGACGGAACTCACTGGGCACGTCCAGGCCGTGGCGTTCGACGCGGACACCGGCCGGCTGGATGTCATCCCCGATGCCCCCGCGTACGGCACGAAGCTGCGCTGGAGCGCGACGAAGTTGATAACGACGGCCACCGCGAGGGTGCCCAGCGCGAACGTGCGCACCTGCACGTCCTGCCGCCCGCGCCCGGGAATGCCGGCTCCGCCACGGCGGCCACCGTCCCGGACCCGCAGCCGACCGCGCCCGCCGTACCGGCACCGCGCCCCGCCCCTTCGGACGGCTACCGACGCGCCCTCGAAGCGCACCGCCAGGCCGCGCCGCCGTCCCGGGTGGACCCGGCCATCGCTCAGGCAGTGGAGCGGCAGACGCGCGCCCTGCGCGAACTCAGCCGTCAGGAGTTCCCAGAGCCGGAGACGACGCCGGACAACCACCTGGCCCCGCTCAACGGCAGACCCTCACCCCTCACCTACGTCACTCGCGGTCGACCGTCTCGGCGCAGCAATGTCCCGCGCCCGTCTGAGCTTGTCGTTGACCTGCGGTGTCGGTGGCGACCCCGGCCGGTCGTGAGGAACAGCCTTGGGTTGATCATTCCCCTTGGGGCCCAACCAAGGTGGCTGCGAAGCCCGCCGTGGAATGACCGTGTAGCCCGTCAGCGGTTCCACGGAACGGCGGGGTCGTGCTCGGCGACGTGCTGGGCGACCGCGTCGACGCCGGGACGGGCGTATCGCTCCAGGGACCATACGGAGGCGTGTCGGGAGCGGGCCAGGAGAGCCACCACCGCCGACGCTGCCTCTCCATCCCCGCGAAGGCCACGCAAGGTCACCAGCGGGCTGGGCTCCTCGGGGAACCGGCGACAGTTGAATACGCGAGCCCACCAGTATCGCCCCCCTCCTACCGCCGGGCGGAGGAGATCTTCGAGGAGAGCACCCGGCTGCTGGCCAACCCGCTCGCCCGCCCCGAGCAGTGGGCCGACCCGCAGGTCCGGACACTGCACCGCTGGCGCCATTCGAGCCTTACGCACGACGCGGAGAACGGCACCAGCACCCCGATGCTGTTGGCCGCCGGGTGTCCAGGTCGAACGGCCCTGACCGCGCAGGTCGACGGCGTAGACCTGGTAGCGGTCGGCGAGCAGCCGCATCGCGACCTCGTAGCCCCATCATGATTCGGTCTGTGCGGGGATCAGCAGTAGTGCGGGGTTGGACGCGTCGCCGGTCATGGCGTAGTTCATGCGGATTTCACCGAGGTCGACGGTCTGCTCGGCGAAGGCGTGCGGGACGAAGATGTCCGTATGGTCGCCCGCTTCCAGGTAGTTCATCGGCCGGTTCCCGTCAGCGCGCTGGTCGCCAGCCATAGCTGTTTGGCCTTGGTCTCGTCCAGACCGGCTTTGCTCGGCCTGCGTACGGTGGGGTGGCCCTTGATGCTGCCGAAGCCGTCCGGGCCGACGTAGGCGTTGCCGGGCACGTCCTGCGTCGCGGCGTACAGGGTGGGCAGGGCCCCGTGTTCGGGGTCGTTGAGCAGGAACGTGAAGCGGTTGATGACATTCGCCGACGAGTGGGCGGCCAGGGACGTTGTGGCGATGCCGGGGTGGGCGAGCACCGACTTCACCGGGCTGCCCGACGCTGTCAGCCGCCGCTGCAGTTCCAGGGAGAACAGCACGAGCGCGAGCTTGGAGTCTCGGTAGGCGTTCATCGGGTGGTACCTGCGTGACCGCCAGTCGAAGTCGTCCACATCCAGCCTGGACTGCCGGTGCAGCTGGCTGGTCACGCAGACGACGCGGTCAGTCAGGTGCGGCAGAAGCAGGTTGGTCAGGACGAACGGGCCGGTGTAGTTCGTCGCGGTCTGCACGTCGAGACCGTCTGCGGTCCGCGTCGCCGGGACGTCCATGACACCCGCATTGTTGATGAGGATGTTCAGGTCGCCGGTCCACACCTGCGCGAAGCTCCGTACCGATCCCAGGTCGGCGACGTCCAGGCGCCGGACGTCGAAGTCGCCGGGCATCCCAGCGACCGCCCGGCGAGCTTTCTCGGGGCTGCGCACCCCCAGCACGACACGGGCGCCGACGCGCCCGAGCTCGCGGGCGGTGACCAGGCCGATGCCGCTGCCGGCTCCGGTGATGAGTACCGTCCTGCCGGTCATGCCCGGCAGGACGGCAGCTGTCCACTTGGCCATCGGGCCTCTCTCCTCTCAGTCGCTGCAGTGTCGGTCTCCGCGCACCCCAGCCGGTTCGGAAACACGTTGCGCCGTTCCGCAACGACCAGTGGACGGCATCCGGCAGCACGGATGAAGGACCCGCTCAACCACTGACTCCCGGTCAGTGGTTGAGGTCCGCTCGCGGCTGCGACGATGGTGGAGGCACGGCGGCCGCACCCGACGTCCGCACAGCACTCGACCCTGGGGGCAGACCCGTGGAGCAGACGGTGGACCACGCGTCACTGGGTGCCTTCCTGCGTGCCCGGCGCGAGGCCCTGCAACCGGAGGACGTGGGACTGCGCCGCGGATCGCGTCGGCGCGCCCGCGGGCTGCGACGGGAGGAAGTGGCCGAACTGTGCGATATGTCGGCCGACTACTTCGCCCGCCTGGAACGTGGTAGCGGGCCGCAGCCCTCGCAGCAGATGGCGGCCGCCATCGCCCGTGGGCTGCGCCTCACCCCGGACGAGCGCGATCACCTCTTCCTTCTGTGCGGGCACCGCACACCGCGCCGGCGGATGCTCAGCGAGCACGTCAACCCGGGCCTGATGCGCATCCTGGACCGGCTGCAGGACACCCCGGCACAGGTCATGGGTCCCCTCGGCGAGACTTTGCTGCAGACGCCTCCTGCCGTAGCCCTGCTCGGAGAACAGACCCACTACACCGGGGAAGCCCGCAGCGCCCCCTACCGCTGGTTCACCGATCCGGCCGCCCGCCAGCGGTACCTCGCCGACGACCACGGCTTCAACAGTCGTGTGAACGTCGCGCTCCTGCGGGCAGCATCCACCAGGGAAGGGCCCCGGTCGCAGGCCGCCCGTCTCGTCGCGAGCCTGATGCACCAAAGCACGGAGTTCACGTCACTGTGGGACCGGCAGGAGGTCGGCCTGCTCTGGAGCGACGCCAAACGGTTCGTCCACCCGCAGGTCGGGCGCATCGACCTGTTCTGCCAGAACCTGCAGGACCCCGACCAGTCGCAGTCCCTGCTCGTCTTCACCGCAACGCCCGGAACCGACAGCCACGACAAGCTGGCGCTGTTGAACGTCCTCGGCGCGGACAGCTTCCCTGTCGGCTGACGCCTGCGAACCTCCGGCGATCAACCCGCCGGGGGGTCCTCCACTGTTCAAGATCATTCACCTACGCGCTGTACGACCACCACGTCGCCGAACTCCTCGACCCAGGCGGCATACCACGTCGCGTACCTCCGGCTCGGCATCAGCGACGCCACCGACGACAGCCGTTCGTCGTCGTGCCGCCCACACGCCCCGGCCACCCAGATCGCGGACTGTCAAAAATTTTGACAGCAACGCCGGTTTTCCGTTCCTACCGGGCCCCCTGGTACTGGACCAGCACGCAGACGGCTCCGGCTCTTCGCCGGGGCCGTCCATTTCCCGGACGCGGCCTGAGAGGGGAGCCTGTACGGCAGCGGGGTGCTCCTGGTGAAAGGGACCCCGGTGAGTGCTGAGGTCCGCGTGATGGTGTGCGCCCTCGGCGGGCTACGGCAGCGAATCCGACGTTCCCGGCTGCACGTATCAGGCGGTTGAGGTAATCGCTCGGGTGACGCCCGTGATCGCCGGGGTGGGGCGGCCGGGCAGGCGCGCCACGAGAACCCGGCGGATCTCGGGAGGCGCGCCTTCGACGTGCAGCAGGCTCACCCCGGGCGGCAGCACCGGCGAGAGCCGGGAGGGCACCGTCGTCATCCCGAAGCCGCCGGCGACCAGTTGAAGCTTCGTCAGCCAGTCGCGCGCGCAGTGGACGATGCGCGGCCGTCCGGGCAGGCCGGGCCAGACGCCGAGCAGTGGCTCGGAGCTCGACGCCGGGGTGGCGATCCACGCGGCCTCGACCAGTTCGTCGACGTGCACGGTGGTGCGGCCGGCGAACTTTCCGGTCGAAGGCGCCGCCACGATGAGCTCGGTGTCCGCGACGGTCTCAACGTGCAGGCGCGGTGACTCGCCGTCCAAGGGCCGGTGGGGCGGGCGGGACGTCAGCACGGCGAGGTCGATCGAGCCCGCGCGCAGCGCCCGGATCAGGGTGGGCGTGGTGCCCTCGGTCGTGGTGACCGTGACCTGTGGGTCGGTCGCCGCGAGGCGGGCGAGTGCGGGAGGCAGGATGGCCGCGCCCGCGCTCAGGAACAGTCCGAGCCGCACCAGTTCGGTCCGCGGAACGGCGCCGGTGAGGTCCCGCTCGGCCGCCGTGAGGCAGTCCAGGATCGTGCGAGCGTGGCGCAGCAGGGTCAGACCCGCGGGGGTGAGCCGCACCCCGTCGGGACGGCGTTCGAACAGGGCAGCGCCCGCGCTCCGTTCGAGGGAGGCGGCCTGGCGCGAGACCGCCGACTGCGTGTAGCCGAGCCGGGCGGCTGCGGCGGTGAAGCTGCCGGACTCCGCGATCTGCCGCAGGACCCGCAGGCCCGCACTGGAGATGTCCATGCGGCATACGCATACCACAGATGCGAGAACGTCGCTTCCCGCATGGTCGCCGAACTCCTAGTGTCGATCGCGACGGACACGGACGAACATGGAGGTCATCACGTGCGAGCAGCGGTACTGACGCGGTTCGGCGCCCCGCTGACGGTGCGGGAGGTGCCCGACCCCGGATCCGGCGGTGGCGAGGTGGTGGTCGAGGTGCTCGCCGCCTTCGTGCCCCCGTACGCGGCCGAGGTCTTCAGCGGCGAGCGGAACTACCCCCTGGTCCCTCCCGTCGTGCCCGGTGTCGGCGGCGTGGGACGGGTCGTCCAGGTCGGCCCGGACGCCACCCGGCTGCGAGTCGGCGACCTGGTGTGGTGCGACTCCACGGTGCGCTCGCGGGACGACGCCCTGACGCCCGACATCACGCTCCAGGGCTGGAGCTCCCGCGGCGAGGGCGGCGCGCGGCTCGCCCGGTACCTGCACGACGGATCGTTCGCCGAACTCATGCGGGTCCCGACGGAGAACGTCTTCCAGCTGCCCGCCGCCGCAGTGGAGGACCCGGCCCGCTGGGCCTCGCTCGGCGTGCACGTCATCCCTTACGGCGGGCTGCTGGCCGGCGGGCTCGCAGCCGGTGAGACGCTGCTCGTCAGTGGGGCCACCGGCAACCTCGGCAGCAGTGCGGTCGCGGTCGCGCTCGCGATGGGGGCGGGCCGCGTGGTCGCCCCGGGCCGCAACCGGGTCGCGCTCGACCTTCTCGCCGACCGGTTCGGTCCGCGTGTGCGCCCGGTGCCGCTGACTGGGGACGTGGCTGGCGACCGCGCGGCGATGTCCGCGGCGGGCGACGGCCCGATCGACATGGTGATCGACCTGCTCCCGCCGAGCGCACCCAGCTCGGCGGCGCGCGCGGCGGCCATGACCGTGCGCGAGTACGGTCGCGTTGTCCTCATGGGCGGCGTCGGCATGCTCGGCGGCGACGACCTCGCGCTCCCGTACCCGTGGATCATGCGCAACTCGATCACCGTGCGCGGCCAGTGGATGTACCCGCGCACAGCGAACGTCGGCATCATCCGGCTCCTCGCCTCGGGCGCGCTGGACCTCGCCCCCGAACGGGTCAGGTCGTTCGGCCTCGATGCCGTCAATGACGCCGTTGCGTACGCCGCCTCACATGGTGGCCCGTTCGACCGCACCACCCTTACCCCATCGGCTGGCTGACAAGGCCGGCTGTTCTTCATATGTCAGCCCCCGGCCCACAGCCCTCACGGGCGCAGACCGCCACACTGCTGCTATTTCTCGTGAACAACCTTGAGCCTCAAGATCACCTACTGCTGCCCGAACGGGCGGACAAACTTTGCTGTTTGGAGTGAACGAAGCCATTCGGGAGACCTTCGAGGATTTCCCAGCCGTCCTGGACGAGCTGGGTGGAGATCTCCAGCGACCGCGATTTCTTCGAGTAGTCGATCCAGCATGGAGCGCAGCCCTCGCCGCGGCGCAGACCGCGGGGGCGTGACCGTGCAGCCGCCGTGGGCCGGGCGCACGAGGCGTCCAGCTCGCCCTGGGCCGCGCACCCGCCCCCGCGGACAACCCGCCCACCCGGGCCTGTCGTCCGGCGCTGCCGTACGGTCTGCTGGTCCGCATGAGCGTGCGCCGCGGATACCGGGCCGCTAGGTCCGCTCCGCGTACGCGGAGCGGCTTCGTCGCGCGGACTGCCAGCGGGGCCACAGGGCCTGCTTGAGCCGTGTGCTCGGACGACGGGCACGCACGGTTCTGAGGGGGGTGCGGCGCAGAGATGCGCCACACCTAC